>CAZVBT010000182.1:0-5935 GCA_964625385.1 uncultured Melioribacter sp.
AAAGGAATTGATCCTCAACTTGAAAAAGCTGTTGAAGTTATAATGAACGAATTAAAAACTAAGCCATACAAAGAACCGAAACAACCTAATTATGAAGTAAGATAATTCGATATACCTTCTGCGAGAGTATCAATGTTGGTATATCTTCTTAAACGGAAGCTTGCTTGAATGCAGAAATGATGAACTTAGTTGTTCATCATTGCTTCCGCTTTTTATTAATTATTTTTTTTACTTGAACTTACTATTCATTATTTGCAATTTACAAACTTTAATTCACAACAAATCATAAAGGAGTAAAAATGAAATACATCAAAGTAGTTATTTCAATTCTACTTTTAGTTTCAGTAACAATACAAGCTCAAAAAGAAAAGCCAGCTGAGAAAAAAGAAAAAGAGTGGCTAACTAGTGGAACAGTTGCCGGTCTAAAATTTAGAGGAATTGGACCAGCATTCACAAGTGGAAGAATTGCTGACTTTGCTGTAAACCCAAATAATCATAGCGAATATTTTGTCGCTTCTGCAAGTGGCCATTTATGGAAAACGACAAACAGTGGAACAACCTGGGAAGCAATTGCTGATACTCTTCCTTATTCACTCGGTGTTGTTGTTTTAGACCCAACTAATTCAAATGTCGTTTGGGTTGGAACCGGAGAAAATAATCACCAACGTGCACTTGGTTATGGAAACGGTGTTTATAAATCTTTAGATGGTGGAAAAACCTGGAAACATATGGGATTAAAAGACTCACGTCAGATTGGTGGAATTGTAGTCGATCATAAAAATTCAAACACAGTTTATGTTGCTGCAGAAGGTTCTGTTTGGGGACCAGGCGGCGATCGTGGTCTTTATAAAACAACCGATGGCGGTAAAACATGGAATAAAGTTTTGAATATCTCCGAAAATACTGGCGTAAATAATGTCGTTATGGATCCTCGTGATTCAAACGTTTTATATGCAACATCGGGACAAAGGAGAAGACATATCTTTACAAAGATTGGTGGAGGCCCAGAATCTGCTGTCTATAAAACTACTGACGCTGGGGCTACTTGGGAAAAAATAATGAATGGTTTACCAAAAGTTGATATTGGTGGAATGGGTATTGCAATTTCTCCTGTTAATCCTGATGTTATTTATTTAATTGTACAAGCAGCTGAAAATGGAAGTGGTTTTTATCGCTCAACTAATCGTGGTGCTAGTTGGGAAAAAATGAGTGATCATCATGAATCAGGTCAGTACTACAACGAAATTTATTGTGACCCAAAAGATGTTAATAAAGTTTATTCTGTTGAAACAGTAACACAATTTACAGAAGACGGTGGTAAGACATGGAAAGTTTTAGGAAACGATAACAGACACGTTGATGATCATGCATTATGGATTGATCCTAATGACACAAATCATTTTTTAATTGGCGGTGATGGTGGCGTTTATGAATCGTTTGATTCTGGTAAAACTTTTCTTTTCAAATGTAATTTACCTGTAACTCAATTTTATCGTGTTTCTGTTGATGATGCAAAACCTTTTTATAATGTTTATGGTGGTACTCAAGATAATAATAGTTTCTTCGGCCCTTCAAGAACTTTAAGTGCTGATGGAATTGTTAACAGCGATTGGACAGTAACTGTAGGTGGTGATGGATTTTTCCAAGCTACCGAACCAGGAAATCCAAATATTGTTTATTCCGCTTGGCAATATGGAAATATTGTTCGTTATGATAAACTTAGTGGCGAAACAGTTGATATTCGTCCTGAACCTGCAAAAGGTGAAAAAACTTTTAAATGGTATTGGGATACTCCATTCTTTATCAGCCCACATTCACCAACAAGGTTATATATTGCTGCAGAAAAAGTTTTTAGAAGTGATGATCGTGGAAATTCTTGGCAAGTAATAAGCGATGATCTTTCAACAAAAACTGATCGTAATTCTTTTCCTGTAATGGGGAAATATTGGAGTTACGATGCAGTTGGGAAAGATGTTAGCACTTCATTGTTTGGATTAGTTGTTTCTTTAGCTGAATCACCTAAAAAAGAAAATCTAATTTATGCTGGAACTGATGATGGACTAATTCAAGTTGCTGAAGATTTAAAAACATGGAGAAAGATTGAAGATTTTCCTGGTATCCCTAAATTCACTTTAGTAAGTGATATTCTTCCTTCTCGTTTTGATGAAAATATTGTTTATGCTTCTTTCAATAATCACAAAAGAGATGATTTCAAACCTTATTTACTAAAAAGTACAGATAAAGGAAAAACCTGGAAATCAATTGCAAACAATCTTCCAGAAGATGGTGCAGTTAATACTATAGTTGAAGATCCCGTTAATCCTAATTTGCTTTTTGTTGGAACTGAGTGGGGCGTTTTCTTTTCAATTGATGGTGGTGAAAAATGGACCCAATTAAAAAATGGATTGCCAAAAATTAAAGTTACAGATTTAACAATTCATGAAGGAGAAAAAGATTTAGTAGTTGCAACTTTTGGTCGTGGCTTTTTCATACTTGATGATTATTCTCCTCTTCGTTATTTAACAAAAGAATTATTAGAGAAAGAATCTCATATCTTTCCGATTAAAGATGCATTAATGTATGTTCAAAAAGGTGGGAGATATGGGCAAGGTTCAACATATTTCAAAGCGTCAAATCCAGAATTCGGTGCAACAATAACTTATTATATTAAAGATGTTCCAAAAACTCTAAAAGCAGAAAGGCAAGCTAAAGAAAAGGAATTATTTAAAGATGGAAAACCAATTCCTCAACCAACATTTGAAGATTTACGAGCTGAAGCTGATGAAAAAGCACCATACTTAATTTTTACAATTACAGATGAAAATAACAATGTAATTAGAAAATTAACTAAAACAGCAAGTTCAGGAATTAATAGGATTGTTTGGGATTTAAGAATGGAAAGTTTAGCTCCAATTACAACTGACAAATTTGAACCAGTTTCAAGTGGTGGACGAGGAAGATTTAGTTCATCTGGCTATTTTGTAAAACCTGGAAAATATTTTGTATCAATGTCAATTGTTGTTCGTAACGAAGAAAAAAAATTATCTGGACCAGAATCATTTAATGTAGAACTATTAAAAAACACATCATTACCAGCTGATGATTTTGCAAAAGTTGTAGAGTTTCAACAGAAAGCAGCTGAATTATCAAGAACTGCTCAAGGAGCATTGCGTTTAGCTGAAGAATTGCAAAAGAAATATGAAGCAATTAAACAAGCAATTAATAATTCATCTAAAGCAAGTTATGATTTATTAAAACGTGCTAATGCAACTTCAAATGAAATTTCAGATATACTTTACAAGTTTAATGGACCTACACCAAAAGCGAGTCGTGAAGAAATTCAACCTGTTCCTGTTCCATTAAATAGCAGAATAAACGATATGATTTCTATTACTGCACGTTCAACTTCAAATATTACTAAGAATCAGTATGTTGCATACGAAACTTTGTATGAAGAAATTCAACCAATAATTATTCAGTTGAAAAAAATTAATGATGTTGAATTAAAATCGATTGAAGCTGAATTAGAAAAAATAAATGCTCCATGGACACCAGGAAGAATTCCTGAATTGAAATAACTTTATTAAATCAACACAACGAAAAAAGGTCGTTCAATCGAACGACCTTTTTTTAAAACAAGTCAATTTGTCAATTCATTTTCAAGATACATTTCGTAAGAACCTAAATCCAAAAATCCATGTCCAGACAAGTTGAACAAAATTGTTTTAGTCTCACCACTTTCCTTGCATTTTAGAGCTTGCAAAATCGCCTCTTTAATTGCATGTGAGCTTTCCGGGGCGGGAACAATTCCTTCAGCTTGAGCAAAAATTTTTGCTGCATCAAAAACTTCCAATTGATTATATGCTTTTGCTGAAATAGCACCAATGTTATACATGAGAGAAATAGTTGGTGCCATACCATGGTAACGCAAACCACCAGCATGAATTTTTGGTGGAATGAATTTGTGACCAAGCGTGTACATTTTAATTAATGGGGTCATTTGTGCTTCATCACCAAAATCATATCCATATTTTCCTTGAGTTAAAGAAGGACAAGAAGCTGGTTCAACTGCAATTATTTCTAAATCTTTTTTAACGCCAGTAAGTTTATCTCTTAAAAATGGAAATGATAACCCAGCAAAGTTACTGCCACCACCAGCACAACCAATTACAACATCAGGATAATCACCGGCAATTTCCATTTGAATTCTTGCTTCTTCTCCAATTACAGTTTGATGTAACATCACATGGTTTAAAACACTTCCTAAAGAATAATTTGTATCATCACGTTGAACAGCAACTTCAATCGCTTCACTAATTGCAATTCCAAGCGAGCCGGGTGAATCCGGATCTTCTGCTAAAACATTTCTGCCTGCTTGAGTTAAATTAGTTGGGCTTGCATGCACAGTAGCACCAAATAATTTCATAAATGATTTACGATAAGGTTTTTGATTGTAACTAACTTTTACCATAAAAACTTCGCATTCCATATCAAAGTGTTTGCAAGCCATTGCTAATGCGCTTCCCCATTGACCGGCGCCAGTTTCTGTTACTAGTTTTTTAATACCTGCTTTTTTATTGTAATATGCCTGAGCATAAGAGGTATTTGTTTTATGGCTACCAGTTGGATTTGCTCCTTCATATTTGAAATAAATTTTTGCTGGTGTATCAAGTACTTTTTCAAGATTAGTAGCTCGTATTAATGGTGTTGGTCTGCTTAATCGATATAAATCAAGGACTTCATCAGGAATTTCAATAAATCTTTCTTGAGACATTTCTTGCCGAATTAAATCCATCGGAAAAATTGCGGCTAAATCTTGAGGACCAGCTGGTTGTTTTGTTGCCGGATGCAAAGGTGGATCCATTGGAACAGGTGAATCCGCCATAATATTATAGTAATGTGTTGGAATTTGTTTTTGATCGAGAAAAATTATTTTGTTTTGTAACATGTGAACCTCATTTTTTGTTGTTGTAAAATATTTAGATATGGTTCACGGCGGGCAATAAAAAAGCCGTGAACGCTTTCGCCATCCACGGCTTCGTAAAATTTATATAATAACCTTAGGATGGCGTATTTGTGTTATGCCACCACCAATAGT
Source organism: uncultured Melioribacter sp. (assembly GCA_964625385.1). Taxonomy (GTDB): domain Bacteria; phylum Bacteroidota; class Ignavibacteria; order Ignavibacteriales; family Melioribacteraceae; genus Stygiobacter. The sequence continues at coordinate 5,099 of CAZVBT010000182.1, forward strand.
TATTCAATATGTTATTTGTTCTTTTCATTGGTTGTGAACTTAATATTTACAAAAATAAATGTCAATTAATTTCATATTTTTTATTCAAATTTTTTAACATTTGGTGTAAATAAAAATGGCAAATAAAATTTTAACAAAAGAAATCCTTTTAGAAGCAAGAGTAAGAACTTCAAATCAAGTAAAAAGGACACCTGTTTTAACTTCTTCTTCAATAAATAAAATTCTTGATACAAATATTTATTTCAAATGTGAAAATTTTCAGAAAGTTGGAGCCTTTAAATTCCGTGGTGCAAGTAATGCTGTTTTATCATTAAATGAAAATGAATTGAAAAATGGTGTTGCAACCCATTCATCTGGCAATCATGCTGCGGCTTTAGCACTTGCAGCAAAAATGAAAAAAATTCCTGCTTTTATTGTAATGCCAAAAACTGCACCTGAAATTAAAAAGAAAGCAGTTGCTGGTTATGGTGCTAAAATAATTTTTTGCGAACCAACATTAAAAGCACGTGAAGAAACATTAAATAATGTTATTAATGAAACAGGTGCAAAGTTTATTCATCCTTACGATAATTATGAAGTAATTGCCGGTCAATCAACTGCAGCTCAGGAAATTTTTGATGAGCTTAATGATTTAGATTTTATTATTGCACCGGTTGGCGGCGGCGGTTTATTGAGTGGAACTTCATTGAGTACAAAATATTTTTCTCCAAATACAAAAGTAATAGGCGCCGAACCAAAAGAAGCAGATGACGCATTCAGATCTTTTAATGATAAAAAAATTTATCCATCAATTAATCCCAAAACTATTTGCGATGGTTTGCTAACGCAATTAAGTGA
>CAZVBT010000183.1:0-18250 GCA_964625385.1 uncultured Melioribacter sp.
GGTTTGCTAAATGAATAAACCGGAATATTTGCTTTTCCGTTATATGTAATTCTTCCTCTGTAGGTAACAATTGCATAGTTGTTGTTTGGAACTGTTTCTACCCAACCCCATTCAGAATTGAGTAAGTTAAGAACGTTAAGAATATCTAAAGTTAATTGGAATTTTCCAATTCCCATGAAATCTGGTATATCTTGAGAAAGTCTGAAATCTAAATAGTTAACCCAGGGTTGACGTGCTGCGTTTCTTTCAGCTATTTTACCACGATTTTCTCTTAGATAATCATTGTTTTCAATAAAGTTATTTAACTCATTCCATGTGGTACCAGGTGCAGTTGCTTTAACATATTGATTACTTACAATACTGCCCAAAAGAATCTCACTTTCATTTCTTGGAATATAGAATAAATCATTGCTATCAAAACCATCATTATTTAAGTCACCATTAACATAGAAAGTTAAAGGATCACCTGATTGACGGTTAAAATAAAGTGAAAATGTTGTTGATGCATTGTCAAAGAAATCAACCACATAAGATACTTGTGCAAACATACGGTGATCAATTTGGAAATTTGCAGTTGTCAATGGTGGATTATTAGGATCTTCAGGAATTTGGTTAAATCTCATTTGAGAAACAGCTTGTGAAGAAAGAACACTATTACGATCTTTTGCAACTCCTGTTACATAACCAATATTATAAGATAATCCCTTTGCCATATTTCTTTGTAACTGGAATGCTAAGTTTGACTGATAACCGCTTGAGGTATTTGCTAATTGTAGAACATCAAAGAAATTATTGTTATAAGAAGTAGTTCCACCATAAATTGTTCTACCATCAATTCCGCTTCCTAATTGACCAATTTTTCCAATTGGTTTACCAATATTTAATTTACGATAAATCATATCATTGATACTTTTTGAATATTGATATTCAATAGTACCAATTGTGTTGTATGGTAATTGTTGATCAATAGCAACATTGAAACGTAAAACTTGTGGCATTTTAGTATCAGGATCAACTAAGTTAATTTCAGCTTGTGTTCTTGCAGAACCAGTTCCTGGATCGCCAGGTTTTGGTTGATTATATGGATCAATTTTGAAGAAACCATTTGGTACTGTTCCACCATTTCTAACTTCTGCATAGTAAACACCAGTGTTTCCATAATTGTTAGACATCCAAACATAAGGAACACGTCCTGTAAAAATACCAATACCACCACGTAATTGTGTTGAACGATCACCACTCATATCATAATTAAAACCGAATCTTGGTGAAAATAATATAGTAGTTTTTGGTTTATCTAAAGTACTAATTCCGGGGAAATATTTTGAAACAGAGTCATTTAATGCTGGTTCAGTTGGGAATGTTGGAATATCGCCACGAACACCAAGAGTTAATTTTAATGCAGGTGAAACCGTCCATTCATCCTGAATATAAAATCCATATTGTGCAACATCAAATTGAGCTGGTTGTAATGGATTTGGATTACCTTTTGGATAAATAGAATATCTTCTTAAATACGAGCCAGCTTTTCCATTTTCAAAATCTGTAATGCTGTTGAATACATAAGAACCAAAGTAAGCTCTTAAGAATAGATTTCTGAAAGAATAAAATTCGTTATGTGTACCAATTGTAAATACATGGTCGCCAGCAAAATAATTAAAGTTATCAGTAACTTCAAAAATATCTTGATCTAATTCATTAGCTGACGAAAATTGATCTGGTCCAGCCCAAATTGAATAACCACCATCATTAATTCTTACTTCAGGAGCATCTAAAGAGGTACCATGTCTTCTATCGCGAATCCATGTGTAACCAAGTATTAATTCATTATTCATTTGATTACTGAAAGTACTGTTTAACTGTAACACTGCTGAATTTGTTTTACTCTTAATTCTATAACCATAGCTTGAGAAAGACATAGCATTAGTAGCTGTTCTATTACCAAGAACATCTGTATATGCATCAACAAAATTGTGTCTGAATGTTAATTTATGATTTTCTGAAAGGTTGTAATCTAATCTTATAAATAATTTAGTACTTGGCTGTTCTCTCAAGAATTCATCATAAGAACCAGGATCATAACCGTATTTATTTTTAAAGATATCTGCAACTTTCTTTACTTTATCTAAGAAACCTTGTGTAACTGTTGGATCACCTTGTGTTAATGAAGCATTTTTTAATGGTAATTGGTTCTGAGTCATTTCACCATTAACAAAGAAGAATAATTTATCTTTCATAATTGGACCGCCAAAACGGAATCCATATTGATAATCTTTAAAGTCTGCAACAGCTTTTCTTTGAATATCAGTTGAACCAGGTTTTGGAACTTCATCAGTTGTACCATATTTACCAACTAAACTTTGGTTACGACCAAAGAAATATGCAGAACCTAAAAACTCATTTGTGCCAGAACGAGTAATGGCATTAATTCCACCTCCAGTAAATCCACCTAAACGAACATCAAAAGGTGCTATTACAACTTGAAATTCACGAACCGCATCCAAGCTAACAGGATTAGTGCTTGTTTGTCCACCAGGTGTACCTGTAGAACCAAGGCCAAATAAATCGTTGTATTGAGTCCCGTCTAATTGAATGTTGTTATATCTGCTTGAACGACCAGCAGCAGAAAGTCCACTACCAGAAAACATTGGTGAAAGTTTTGCAAAAGATTGAAAACTTCTGCTTATAGTAGGAATTTCTTCAATTTGTTTAATTGTAATGTTTTGAGCAGCACCAGTTCTTGATTGTGAAAGAATTGCATTTTTTTCAGCAGTAACAGTAATGCCAGATAACTGAACTGCTTCTTCAGGTAATTTAAAATTGATTCTTAAGTTTTGTCCTAACGAAAGTTCAAAACCTTCTTCGACTTGAGATGTGTAACCTACAAACGAAACTGTTACTTTATAAGGTCCACCTACTCTCATACCCAATATATTGTAACGGCCATCATTACGTGTGGAAGTTCCATATTGAGAACCAGAAGGAAGGTGAACAGCAACAACATTTGCGCCTGGTAATGGATTTCCATTTTGATCAACAACTAATCCATTAATTGAAGCAGTTGTTGTTTGGGAATACATTGTACCAAAGCTAAACATCATTACTGCAAAAAATAAAGTTAAAAGCTGTTTAACTTTTTTCATACATAACTCCTATTGTGAATTGATAAATTATTATTTAGATAGTGAAAATTCTCTGAAGCTATTGAGAACTGCGTAAAAATTATTTGAGAGAGAAAATAATTCATTAATCTCACTTTTTTTTTCACTTTTCTTTGGATGAAAAATTTTGCACATGGAAAATATGAAATTCAAATTAATGTCCAAAGTTTTTAATATTAATTTAACATAAAAAAATTTTTTGCAAATTTGTCTATCTAATTATAAAAAATTAATTTCATCACCATTAAAAATGTGATTATCATGAAAAAACTAATTTTGTTTTTATTTATCTCATTTTCCTTATTAGCTCAAAACAAGCCTTATGTTATACTTGTTTCTTTTGACGCTTTTAGATGGGATTATATTAACAGAGGTATTACTCCAAACTTAGATAAGTTAAAAAAAGATGGCGTTTGGGCTTTATCTCTTCAACCTACATTTCCTTCAAAGACATTTCCTAATCATCAATCAATAATTACAGGAATGTATCCTGAAAATCATGGAATAATAGCTAATGGTTTTGAAGATAAATTTAAAGATGAAGTTTATAGAATGAATGACAGTAATTCGGTTAATAATGCAAAATGGTATTGGGGCGAAGCATTTTGGGAAACTGCCGAAAGACAAGGAATAAAAACAGCAAGTTATTTTTGGCCCGGAAGCGAAGTTAAACTTTCTTACCGTAAGCCGACTTATGTTGAAAAATATGATGGCAAAAAATCTCACGATGAAAGAATTAATGGTGTTATTAATTGGCTTAAATTACCTATTGATAAAAGACCTCATTTTATAACTTTATATTTTAGTGATACAGATGATAAAGGACATAAATACGGCCCTAATTCCAAAGAAATTAATGATGCAATAAAATTATTAGATGATGTAGCCGGGAAAATATTTTCAAAGTTAGAAGAAATTAACATGAAAGATAGTGTTAATGTAATTTTTGTTTCTGACCATGGTATGACTGAAATTTCTAAGGATAGAATTATTAATGTTGAAAAATTTCTTGAAGGATACAATTGCAAATTTTTAGATGAATCTGTTTTAATGACAATTGAACCACCAAAAGAAAAATTTAAAGAAGTTTATGAATTGCTCAAAAAAAATGAAAATCATTTCAAAGTTTACTACCGTAATGAAGTTCCGGAGTATTTCCATTTTAGTGATAACTATTTAATTCCATCTTTAGTTTTAATTCCAGAAATTGGGTGGAATTTATTAACTGAAAAAGGTATCAAAAGATTTGATAATGTTTATATTGGCGGCAATCATGGTTATGATAATTATAATTTAGATATGCATGGATTTTTTATTGCTGCAGGTCCAAATTTCAAAAAAGGTTATGCAACCGGAACTTTGCAAAATATTGATATATATCCATTGCTATGTAAAATTTTTAATATTTTCCCTCGTAGTAATATCGATGGTAAACCTGAACGTATTGAATTCATTCTAAAATGAGGTAATGTGAATAATAATTCTCTTTTCAATTTCAGTTATGTAAAATATAAATTAGATAATGGTCTTGATGTAATTTTATATCAGGATAAAAGCCTTCCAACCGTTGCTGTAAACATTTGGTATCGTGTTGGCTCAGCAAATGAAACCCAAGGGAAAACTGGTTTTGCACATCTGTTTGAACACATGATGTTTCAAGGTTCAAAGCATATTCCAAAAGAAGGTCATTTTCATTACATTCAGGAAGCTGGCGGAACTTTGAATGGTTCTACAAGTCATGACAGAACAAATTATTATGAAACGCTACCTTCAAATTATTTAGAATTAGCTTTGTGGCTTGAATCTGACAGAATGGGCTTTTTGTTACCTGCATTAACTCAAGAAAAATTAGATAACCAGAAAGAAGTTGTGATGAATGAGAGACGCCAGAGATATGAAAATCAACCTTATGGAATTTCATGGGAAATTTTGTTTTCAAATCTCTATTCTGAAAACCATCCATATCACTGGCCAACTATTGGTTGGATGAAAGACATTGAAAAATACGAATTAGAGGATGTAAAAAATTTTTTCAAAAAATATTATGCACCAAATAATGCATCTTTAGTAATTGGCGGCAATTTTGAAATTGATGAAGCAAAAAAATTAGTTCATCAATACTTTGATGAAATTCCAGCTGGCGAAAAAGTAAATCCAGTATTTTCACCAGAGCAAAATATTATTGAAAGTAAATTGATTACACATGAAGACAATGTTCAACTATCAAGAATTTATTTGGCATGGCATACAGTTAAAATTTTTGACGAAGATGATACCTCAATTGATTTGCTTTCTGAAATATTATCTGGAGGGAAAAATTCAAGATTAAATAAATCGCTCGTTTTTGAAAAACAAATAGCTCAGGATATTAATGCATTTCAGTACAATGGAAAATTAGGTGGAAGTTTTATAATCATTTCAACTGCAAAACCAAATATTAAAATTGAAGAATTAAAACATGAAATATTTTCTGAAATTGAAAGTTTAATTACTCATGGAATTACCGATGAAGAATTAATAAAAGCAAAAAATCAAATAAAATCCTCTTTCATTTATAGTTTACAAAAACTTAATAACGTAGTTGATTATCTTAACTTTTATAATTTTCATGTAAATGAACCGAATTATTTTCAAAATGATTTAAATGAATTAGAAAAAGTAACAAAAGAAGATGTAATAAATGTTGCAAAAAAATATTTATCTCAAAAATTTATTCAATTAAATATAATTCCTAAAAAATGATTGATAGAAACAAAACTCCTTTACCAAGTGCAAATATCGAATTTGAATTACCAGAAATAAAAACCTTTAAAGCTGTAAATAACTTTGATATTTACTTTGTAAAAAAAGAAAAACTACCAATAGTATTTATAAATTTAAGTTGCTATTCAGGAAGTAAGATTGAGCCTGCTAATAAAAATGGTTTAGCATTTTTAACTTCACTTGTGATTGATGAAGGTGCTGGTGAATTTGATGCACTTCAATTAAGTGATGAATTTGAAAAACTCGGTTCAATTTTTTCAACCTCTGTAAGCCACGACAGTAATGATTTCACTCTGCTTTCATTAAAAGAAAATTTTGAATATTCTTTTAACCTTATTTCAAAAGTTTTAACTGAACCACATTTAAAGCAAAAAGATTTTGAAAGAGAAAAAAACAAATTATTAAATAGAATTTTGCAACTTAAAGACGATGCTTCATTTGTTGCATCTTCAGCTTTTGAAAAAATTTTATTTAAAGATACAATTTATGAATTGCCCGAAATAGGACTAATTTCAACTGTATCCAATATTGACTTAAATGATGTAATTAAATATTACAATGAAAATATTTTTTCTAATCATTACAATATTTTTGTTGTTGGAAATATTGAGGAAGATTTTTTATTAAATACAATTGAAAAATATTTATCAAAAATAAAATCAGGACAAACAAAAGAAATTTCATTTAAAAAGGATGAAACAACAAACACTAAATTTTATGTTATTGATAAAAAAGAATCCGCACAAGCTGAAATAATAATTGGTCATCTTGCCAAAAATCGTAACGCCGAAGATTATTATCCAACAAAAGTGATGAACACAATTTTGGGAGGACAATTTTCATCAAGAATAAATTTAAATCTTCGTGAAAACAAAGGTTACACTTATGGTGCAAGTTCCTCTTTCGGTTATTACAAACATTCTGGCCTATTTTCAGTGCATACAGCAGTAAACATCGAAAACACAGCTGATGCAGTTAAAGAGATATTAAAAGAGTTAAAAAACATTCAGGAAAATGTTAAGCAGGAAGAAGTTGAATTTTCAAAATCATATTTAATTAAACAGTTCCCTTTGAATTTTGAAACATACTCTCAGGTTGAAAAAATTATTGAGCAACTAATATTTCATTCGTTACCGCTTGATGAATTAAAAGTTTATCAATCTAAAATTAATAATGTTCAGTTAGAGGATGTTTTACTTGCAGCCAATCAAAATATTCACCTTGATAAATTATCTATAGTTACAGTCGGAGATTTAAATAAAATAATTCCCCAAATCAAAAATCAATTTAATATTGAACCGATTATTTTAGATAACGAAGGGAATGAAATTTAATATTTATCTTTAAGATAACTTTTTGATATTGGTAAAACTTTACCACCTTTTTTTCTAAACTTATCTATCATAAAAATCATTTTATTGTAATTATTAAAATCTGTATAAAATATTTTTCTTTTACTAATTGTATCTTCTAAATAAAATTTAAGCTTGGACAAAATTTCATCCTCTGATTGATTTAATTTTATACATTCACTCATATGTATTAAAGGTCTGTTTCTTTTTTTAAATTCATCACGAACATAATTATAAATTGGTGAATTGAATAAAGTAGAAGCTTCGTCTATAAAAATAAATTTGTTCTTAGAAAATGTATTTAAAATATTTTCAATTGATTTTCTCAGAATTTCTTTTTTAAAGTCCTGAGACAATTTCATTTTAGTATCTGTTAAATCATTGTTTAAAATAAGCACATATTCTTTTGAATACTTTGAAAGTGAATCAGCTTTATAAGTAAGCTCTTCAGAAGGAACTATCATTGCATTTAATGGTACTTTCGATAAAAGAAAAGACTTTAAATTTTCGTTATCTAAATCTATTGCATCAAAAATTATAATGGAAATTTCCTTTTCATCTCTTTTTAATCTTTCATTAGTAATAAAATTAGCTTTTAGTTTTAAGAATTCATTTGAATAAATTCTTAACTCAGTATCTCCAAATATTTTTTTTTCATCAGAGACATAAGTTGAAATATCTTTACGAATAACATTGTTTATATCTTTAATAATTAGAGGAATTGGAATATCTTGAGAAAGTAAAACATTAAACTCATAAGAAACAGAATCTTCATCTGAAGGTGAAAATTTTTTCTTAGTTACCCAATTAGCTTTTACACCATAATCATCCAAAATTTTCCAAAAAATAGTTTCTATCTCTAATCTTGATAATTCCTTTGCATTAGGATGAAAAGTTTTTTTCTTAAATAAATCAAGTAGAACATTTAATAACAAAAGAATAACAGCAATAATTGATAAATAATGAACAATTTTTTTTTTCACTTAAAATACCAATACAATAAATTATAAATTTTTGAAAACAGGTTTTCTTTTTTCAAGAAATGCAGATGTACCTTCTTTGAAATCTTCAGTACCGCAACAAATTGCAAATAAACTTGATTCTAAATTTTGACCTTCACTTTCTGAAAGTTCATCACAACTAACAATCGCTTTCAGTGCAAGGCTAATTGCAACTTGTCCTTTACTTGAAATTTTTTCAGCAATTTTTTTTGTTTCGGATAACAATTCTTCCGGTGAAAATATTTTATTAACTAGCCCAATTCTGAATGATTCTTCTGCATTAATAATATCACCAGTTAAAATTAATTCTGCAGCGGGACCAGAGCCAACTATTCTTGTTAATCGCTGAGTTCCACCATATCCAGGGATTATTCCTAAATTAACTTCAGGCTGACCAAATTTAGCTCTATCACTTGCAAAGCGAATATGACATGCAAGAGCAAGTTCGCATCCACCACCTAAAGCGAAACCATTTACAGCGGCAATAACCGGTTTACCAAGATTTTCTATCAAGTTAAAAACAGATTGCCCTTTTTCAGCAAAAGCTTTTGCGCTTATTATATTCAACTTACTTAATTCTGAAATATCTGCACCAGCTACAAATGCTTTTTCGCCTGAACCTGTTAAAATTACGACATAAATTTCTTTATCATCTTTAATATCTCTAAAACAATTTTCAAGCTCATTTAACGTTTCATCATTTAATGAATTTAATTTTTCCGGTCGATTAATTGTAACCAATGCAATATGATTACTAACTTCAAACAAAAGATTTTTATAGTTCATAAACACCTCTTAAATTTTTACAAAGATTGGTAAGTTAACTTTCAAATCAACAGAAATAAACTGATCATTTGGTAAATAATTATAGTAAGTAACAAAATCAAGCAAAAACATTGAAGCACCAACACCAATGTGAAAACCAAATTTATTTTTTTCTTCAACATAATTTTTTTTATTTGAACCAACCTTAAATTGATGCCATCTTTCAAATAAACTATATTCTGCACCTATATCAACAATAGGCATCAGAATTATAACTTGTTCAAAAATTGGTTTGAAGTAGTATCTAAAACCCGGTAAAACCGAAATAACATTACTTGATAAAGATGAATAATCAGATTTTTTGTACAGATCCTGTCTTCCCGGAAAATGATGATAACCAATTGATGTGTAAAAAAATATCGGTAATAATTCATTATCTGTGTAGGAAAAAGTTACATTAAATCCAGAACCCACATTTTGAGAACTTGACATATTAAAAATTGGAAATCTTGGACCAACACCTACAGACATGAACAAACCTTTAGCATCTCCGAATTTGAATTGAGCAAAAGTTATCGGTGCAATTAAAAGTACAAGTAATAAAATATTTTTTTTCATTTTATTTTATAAAAAATTTTGTTCCAACACCAAAGTCAAAAACTAATTTACCACCAAGAAATGCAGTTTCATAAATAAATATTACACCAATGAGTGCAACAACAGAAATTAATATTTTCCATTTTTGAGTTAACTTATTTTTTGAAAATAAATAATATCTCAAAAATAATATCGCTGTAAATAACCAAAGAGAAATAGTTGCCAAAGTTTCATGTAATTCTATTACTTGTACTACTTCTATTGGTTTTGAATGTAAAACATGAAGAGCAGCGTTTTGTGCCTGATTGCCAGTTAAAACAGCAACAACGGAAAACAATATGCCTGCAAAAAGTACTATAAAATTAACTGCATCAACAATTGCTTGTTTAAAAAATAAATTTGATACTTCAACTAAGAAATATGATATAAACAAAACTATTGGAAAATGAACAATCATTGGGTGTAATTCTGCCAGGTTCTCAAGCATTTATTTACCTTCTTAATTAATTATCCACATAAAACACTGCCACCATTTACATTTAATATTTCACCGGTAACATGAGTGGCTAAATCCGAAGCGAGAAACAAAGTTGGTCCGGCAATTTCTTCCGCAGTTGGAATTTTACCAAGCGGAATAGTTTGACGAATTTTTTCTTTGTAATCTTTGTCGGCAAATACTTCATTATTTAAATCAGTATCAACCCAACCGGGAGCAACAGAGTTAACAGTAATATTAAATGGTGCAAGTTCAACTGCAATAGATTTAGTAAAAGAAATCATCCCACCTTTTGAAGCAGCATAGTGTGAATGAAAAGCTTCACCTCTTTGACCGGCAGTTGAAGTAATTAAAATAATTCTACCAAAATTATTTTTTTTCATAATAGGAGCGCATGCTTTACAAAATAAAAATGTAGAAGTAAGATTAATTCTGATTAATTCATTCCAGTGATTTAATGTCATTTTCTCTAAAGTGCCATCGTTCCAAACGCCAGCATTATGAACAAGAATATCAACTTTACCAAAAATTTTTTCAGTTTTATTAACCATTTCGAAAATTTCATTTTCATTTTCCATATCAACATGAAAAGCTTTTGCCATACCGTTCATTTCTTTTTCTAAATCTTCAGCTATATGTTTTGAATTTTTGTAAGTAAAAGCCACTTTGGAATTTGCTTTAACGAATAAACGAACACACGCTGCGCCAATTCCTCGTGAACCACCTGTTATAATTGATACTTTATTTGATAAATCAATCATTTAATACCTCACTTTAAATAAGAATAAACCTTTTGCAGGAACAGATTCTTTTGCTACTTCTCTATTTTTACTTTCAATAATAGATAATAAAAATTCTTCATCATAATTTCTTTTGGCTGTTTCTAAAAGAGTACCGATAATTGATCTTACCATTCCATGCAAAAACCTATCAGCAGAAATTAAAAATATTATAAAATCATTTTTTCTATACCATGTTATTTCTTCAACGTTACAAATTTTATTTTGAACTTCAGAATTTTTCTTACAAAAAGAAGAAAAATCTTTTTGACCTAAAATTAATTTACTCACATTGTTTAATTTGTTGAAATCGTATTCGAATAAAATTTTATAATTGTATGAATAAAGATAATAAAAGGGAGATTTGTTTTTGTTAAACAAATAAATATATGTTCTTTTTTTTGCATCAAATCTTGAATGAAATTTTTCATCAACCATTTCAATTTTTTTAACAGCTATGTCTTTATGCAAAACAGAATTTAACGAATAGAAAAAACTATAAATATCTAACTCTTTTGAAGTTAAAAAATTTGCAACCTGACCTAATGCATGCACACCTGCATCAGTTCTGCCTGAACCAATTAAATTTATTTTTTCACCAATTATTTTTTCAATTGCATTTGATATAATTTGTTGAACAGAAATTGCATTATTCTGAAATTGCCAACCAGAATAATTTGTTCCATCATATTGTAATGTTAATTTATAATTATTCATAATTAAAATTACAAAATCTTATTTGACAAAATAAAAAAACTCTTGTTTTTATTTCTCTTTTGAATTAGATTGAATTATAAAATTTGAGAACTCAGATAATTCACAAAATGACATATCTTAAAAATTTACGAGAGAACAATTCTCGATTAATTAACCTAATCAATAAACAATAAAAGGGATATGTATGAAAAAACCATTACAAACCCTACTTTTCCTTTTCCTTGCAACCGGATTAATATTTGGGCAAGGAACATTTAAAGTATCTGGTAAAGTAACGGATACAAATGGAGAAGCACTAATAGGTGCAAGTGTTGTATTAAAAGTATTCAACACTGGTGCTGCAACAGACCTCGATGGCAAATATTCATTTGAAGTTCCAACAAGTCTTGCCAAAGGTCAAAGAGTTGAACTAACAGCTTCTTTTGTTAACTACAAAAAGAAATCTGTTATGATAACTCTTACAGGTAACAACATAACACAAGACTTTGAACTTGTCGAAGATGTTTTTCAAAGTGATGAAGTAGTTGTTACTGGTATAGCTTCAAAAACTTCCAAATCAGTTGCAGAAGTTTCTGTAAGTAGAATTTCAGCTGCAGATTTACAAATGGTTAACTCGTATAATAGTCTTTCTCAATTAGTTGCAGGAAAGATTTCTGGTGTTCAAATGCAAACATCATCTGGAAACGTAGGATCTGGTTGGAGATTCTGGGTTCGTGGTGGTGGCGGTTTGAACGGCGACGGTCAACCAATTATTTATCTCGATGGTGTTAGATTAGATAACGCAGAAGTTATTGGTTATGGTGCAGGTGGTCAAGGTAATAGCATTCTCTCCAATTTAAATGCTAATGACATTGACAAAATTGAAATTCTAAAAGGCCCAGCCGCTGCTTCTTCTTACGGAGCTAATGGTTCTAATGGTGTTGTTCTTATCACTACAAAATCTGGAAAAATGTTATCTGGCGTTCAACAACCAGTTTCAATTGATTACAGATTTAATTACGGGTATAATGAACAACTTTATAAATACTCTAAAGACGAATATCTTTCTGCTGATGATGCAAATCGTCAATTTGTTAAAGGTCCAATTCGTGAACATTATGTTAGTGCTGCTGGAGGAACTACTGCTTTAAAATATTTTGCTTCTTTTGAAAATAGATTTGAACATGGCATTATGCCTACAAACTATGGTGATAGAAGCACTGTTAGATTAAACTTAACAGCATTCCCGACAGAAAAATTAACCATTAAAGGTTCAACTAATTATGTTATTAATAAACTTGGAAGACCAAGTAACGATAATATAATTTATGGATTTTTAGGAAATACAATTTTAAGAGCAACATCCTTTGGTTGGGTGAAAGAAGCAGATTTAATTAAAATTAAAGATGAATCAACAATAAATCAATTTATTGGTTCATTAACCGCATCTTACAAACCAATACAAGGTTTGGAATTAAATGGAACTATTGGAATTGATAATAGTGATTACTATCAAGAAAGATTTTTCCCTTATGGCTCAAACTTTGGTGGTCTGATTCAAACAGGTCAAAAAAATATTTACGATAGAAAGAACAAACAATTTACTTATGACTTTAATGCTGCATATAACTACACAATATTTGATGATATTAATGTTCGCTCAACTGCTGGTGGACAATTTTTCGAAAGAGTTTTATCATCAACTAACGTTACAGGTGAAAAATTTAATACAGATTTAATCACCTCTCTTAGTTCAGCAAGTACTATTACAAGTTATGGTGAATCTTTTAGTAATGTAAAAGATGGCGGTATTTTTACCGAACATGCATTTAGTTATATGGATCAATACTTCTTAACACTTGGAATAAGAAGAGACTACGCAACTTCAATTGGTAAAAATGCCCCAGCAATAACTTATCCAAAAGCAAGTTTTGCAATAAGATTAGACAAGTACGATTTCTTACCACAAGAAATAAACTTATTAAAATTGCGTGCTGCTTATGGAGAAAGTGGTCAATTACCAGGAAGCACCGATGGTATTCCTTTGTTATGGAGTGCAGAAACTGGAGGTTATGGTGCTGGTGCTGTATTAAACAGCATAGGTAATGATCAAATTCAACCCGAAAGAATAAAAGAATTAGAATTAGGCTTTGATGCCGAAATCTTTAAAGATTTATCAATTGAATTTACATACTTCCGTCAAAACGCTTTGAATTCAATTGTTGGTAAAGTTAATGCTCCATCAACTGGTAGAACAATTACTGCTCAGCCATATAATGTTGGTGCAATGGAAAATCAAGGATTTGAAACTTATATTCAATATACACCGATTCGTACTGCTGATTATAACTTACAACTTGGATTCATTTGGAACTTCCAAGAAAACAAAGTTACTGATTTAGGTGGAGCTCAACCATTGTATTATGGTTTCAATAGTGTTGAAACAATTCAAGTTGGTTTACCAAAATATCAATTCTATACATTTAAATCTGTTGGACCAAAGTATGATGCATCTGGTAAATATATTGGCTCAATAGCTTCAACTGAAAGAATTAATATTGGTAGCCCAGTTCCTAAAAATACAGGTTCATTCACATTGAATTTTAGATTCTTAAAAGACTTCACTTTATATGGATTTGCTGAATGGGGTCTTAATTACAAAATCTATAATTACACAAAATCATTTGCTGCTCGTTTTGGAAATGTTCCTGAATACAACAAATACAACTATTTGCTCGGGTTACCTGAAATTGCACCAAACACAGCTCCAAAAGACTTAACAAAACTTACTCCAGGAACACCAGAGTATAATGCTGCAGCAGAAAAATTTGCCGCAATGGATTGGAGAAATCCAGCAAGTTATATTGAAGATGCAGATTATTTAATCATTCGTGAAGTTAGTTTAAGCTATGATTTTACATCTCTATTAAGAGATTTCGAATTGAACAGCTATGTAAAGAATTTTGCAATGGGTCTTTCAGTAAGAAATTTAGCCAGAATTACAAAGTACTCCGGTGCTGATGTTGAATTCAACTCTCAAGGTTCACGTAGTGGTGAAAGAGCAGTTGACTTTGGTACATTGCAAACACCTCGTACTGTTAATCTCTGGGTAAGGTTAGGATTCTAAGGAGGCAGACATGAAAAAAATAAAATATCTTTTAGCAATTTTACCATTAGTATTCATTGGATTAGCATGCACAGATTATATCGAAAATGTTGATCCTTTAATAAACGTTGTTGAAAACGACCGTTTAACAACTGAATCTCAAGTTGGATTTGTTGTTAAAGGTGTTCAACAAAGATTTTCAACAGTTGCTTCTCAAATTGCTTGTCAAGCAGATTTACTCTCGGATCAAATGTATTATACAAGTGATGTTCCTTCTGCAAGCTTCCCTTCATTTGAAGAAATTGATAAAGGTGCAATAACTCTTGATAACGCAACTGTTGCTGGAACATATCGTCAACTTGGCGAATTAAGATTTTTTGCTGATGATTTAATTCAACGAGCAAATAAAATTACTTTCGCTAATCAAGCAAATAAAGATCTTGCATTATTCACTGGCAATCTTTACGGAGCCATTGCAAGATTTTACTCAGCTACCACTTTTGGTTTAACAGAAAATCAACCTGGTGGAATTATTGATGCTGGTCCATTTATTCCAGCTTCTCAATTCCTTGATGATGCAATTAACATGTATAAAGCGGCTTTGAATTATACAACAGATGTTAAACAAAAACGAATTGTAAATTCATTGATTGCAAAAGCTTACTTTGCTAAAAAGGATTATGCTAATGCTGCTACATTCGCTGCACAAGGTATGGTCTCCGGCGATGCTGATTTCCAAGCATTGAATAGTGATGTAAGCAATATTTATTACTGGGGATTTGCTGGTGCTGGTCGTGTTCAAATTGTTGTTGCTGATAGATTCAACGATTATCTCAAAGCAGATCCAAAAGAATCAGCTCGTATTAAAATTTCAACCACAACTGGTACAAGCAAGAAAATTTACTACTGGCAAACAAAATATCCGGATAAATTTTCTCCATTCCCAGTTATGACTTGGAAAGAAAACAACTTAATGTTAGCTGAATGTGCATTGCGTGGTGCTGGAACTGGCAACGCTTTATCTTTAGTTAATGCTGTTAGAGCTGTTTATGGATTATCAGCTTTGACTGCTGTAACAATTGATGATGTTCTTGTTGAAAGAGATAAAGAATTGTTCTGCCAAGGTACACGATTAATGGATCAAAACAGAACTGATAAATGGCATTTAGCTGCAGGAACTTGGAGATATATGCCAATTCCAAGAACTGAAAGAAATGCTAATCCAAATCTTCCTAAATAATTATTTGGTTGATTTGACCTTCAAGGCTGGCTCATTTGAGTCAGCCTTTTTTGTTTTAAAATTTTGTTGAAAAATTTAAGGTGAGTGTTTGAGGCAATGTTATTTTATTTTCGACATTGAAATATAAATTCCATCCGATTTCCTGCTGTAGATTTTTATTATAAGCTGAAACTAATCGAACAGCGTTGATTGCACTAATAATTCTATTTAAAACTAATGCGCCTGCAACAAAACGAACATTATTAAATGCACTTTCACTTGACGACCACATGTTTCTAAATTCTTTTCGCTGATCATTACTTTGCCATTGCCAAAATTGATTTGGAGAATTATATGTTCTCTCAAAATTTCTGTTCAATTCCTGCACACGATTATATTCTTCCGAGCTAATATAAATTCCAACATTCGCTATGAAATCTGATTCTTTCCCTTCAAGATTAATTCCTGCATTTACTTTTGCGAAGGCAATGTAATTATCTTTTTGATTATTGCCATAAATATTCAAGCCGGCAAATGTTCCCCAAAGTATTCCATCAGCAATTGTAAAATATTTTCCACTTGAATATGAATCCGCATAAAGTTCGCCCATGCCCGGTAATATTAATGAATATATTATTGCTAAACCTGGACTTTTCTTTTTAGGAATTTATATCAGTTCGGAAGAATATAATCGTGTGCAAGAATTAAACAGAAATTTTGAGAAAACATACAATTTGCCAAATCAATATTGGCAATGGCAAAGTAATGATCAGCGAAAAGAATTTAGAAACATGTGGTCATCAAGTGAAAGTGCATTTAATAATGTTCGTTTCGTTGCAGGTGCATTAGTATTGAATAGAATTATTAGTGCAATAAATGCTGTTCGATTAGTTTCCGCTTATAATAAAAATCTACAGCAGGAAATGGGATGGAATTTATATTTCAATGTAGAAAATAAAATCACTTTACCTCAAACACTCACCTTAAATTTTTCAACCAAATTTTAAAATAAAAAAGGCTGACTCAAACGAGCCAGCCTTAAAAATCAAATCAACCAATAAATAAATTATTTAGGAAGATTTGGATTCGCATTTCTTTCAGTTCTTGGAATTGGCATATATCTCCAAGTTCCTGAAGCCAAATGCCATTTATCAGTTCTGTTTTGATCCATTAATCTTGTACCTTGGCAGAACAATTCTTTATCTCTTTCAACAAGAACATCATCAATTGTTACTGCAGTCAAAGCTGATAATCCATAAACAGCTCTAACAGCATTAACTAAAGATAAAGCGTTACCAGTTCCAGCTCCGCGCAATGCACATTCAGCTAACATTAGGTTATTTTCTTTCCAAGTCATAATTGGTAGAGGAGAAAATTTATCTGGATATTTTGTTTGCCAGTAATAAATTTTCTTGCTTGTACCAGTTGTGGTTGAAATTTTAATACGAGCGGATTCTTTTGGATCTGCTTTGAGATAATCGTTGAATCTATCAGCAACGACAATTTGAACACGACCAGCACCAGCGAATCCCCAGTAATAAATATTGCTAACATCACTATTTAGTGCTTGGAAATCAGCATCGCCGGAAACCATACCCTGTGCTGCAAATGTAGCTGCATTAGCATAATCTTTTTTAGCAAAGTATGCTTTTGCAATCAATGAATGTACAATTCGTTTTTGTTTAACATCTGTTGTATAATTCAAAGCTGCTTTATACATATTAATTGCATCATCAAGGAATTGAGACGCCGGGATAAATGGACCAGCATCAATAATTCCACCAGGTTGATTTTCTGTTAAACCGAAAGTTGTAGCTGAAAAATATCTTGCAATAGCTCCGTAGAGATTACCTGTGAATAATGCAAGATCTTTGTTTGCTTGATTAGCGAAAGTAATTTTATTTGCTCGTTGAATTAAATCATCAGCAAAAAATCTTAATTCGCCAAGTTGACGATATGTGCCAGCAACAGTTGCGTTATCAAGTGTTATTGCACCTTTATCAATTTCTTCAAATGAAGGGAAGCTTGCAGAAGGAACATCACTTGTATAGAACATTTGATCTGAGAGCAAATCTGATTGACAAGCTATTTGTCCGGCAACGGTAGCAAATCTTTGTTGAACACCTTTTACAATAAATCCGACTTGAGATTCAGTTGTTAAACGGTCATTTTCAACAACGTTTATTAAAGGATCAACATTTTCGATATAATCTGTGCATGCTAATCCAATGAATACTAATGGTAAAATCGCTAAAAGATATTTTATTTTTTTCATGTCTGCCTCCTTAGAATCCTAACCTTACCCAGAGATTAAC
>CAZVBT010000184.1:0-3038 GCA_964625385.1 uncultured Melioribacter sp.
CTTAAAAAATTATATCAATGATAATTTCAATGTAAATCTAAATGCAGAACAAGGTTGTGAAATTGATCCGCGTGGTTTAACCAAACAACATTTGGAAGCTTTGAGAAATACTGGTTTTAATAGAATTTCAATGGGTGTGCAGGATTTTAATGAACAAGTTCAAAAAGCTGTAAATAGAATTCAACCTGAAGAGATGACTCGTGAAGTTATTAGTTGGATTCGTGAATTAAAATTTCATAGTATGAACTTGGATTTAATTTATGGACTTCCTTTTCAATCTCTAAAATCATTTGAAAAAACTGTTGATGCAATAATTGATATTTCACCCGATAGAATTGCAGTTTTTAACTATGCCCATGTCCCCTGGCTTAAAAAACATATGGAATTAATAAAAGCAGAAGATTTGCCCAAACCTGAAGAAAAACTAGAAATATTAAAAATGACAATTCAAAAGCTTACTTCTGCCGGATATGTGTTTATAGGTATGGATCATTTTGCAAAACCTAACGATGAATTATCAATTGCTCTAAATGAAAAAAAATTATACCGAAATTTTCAAGGTTATAGTACTCATGCAGGAACTGATTTATATGCACTGGGAATTACAAGCATAAGTCAGATTGGTAGATGCTATGCACAAAATGTTAAAAAAGAAAAAGATTATTTTGAAATGTTATCTAATGGAAACTTTCCTGTTGAAAAAGGAATTTACTTAACAGATGATGATCTTTTAAGAAGATTTGTAATTACAAGAATTATGTGCGATTTTGAACTAGATTTCAAAGATGTAGAAAATAAATTCAATATTAACTTTGAAGAATATTTTAATAGTTCTTTAATTCATTTAACTGAATTTGTTGACGATGGACTTTTAACAATTTCTAATCAAAAAATTAAAGTAACTGAAATGGGAAGATTAATGATCAGAAATATTGCAATGAACTTCGACGCTTATTTGGAAAAAAGCAATGCAAAATTTTCCCGAACAGTTTAATTATTTTGGTCCATCATCATCAACGCGTAAATAAGGAGTTGCTCCGTCTAATATAACGATTGTATATTTTCTATCCTTAATAGTTGTAAAGTAAATATATGGTGATGCTTTTTCATTTTGTATTGTTGCTGTAGCTTGATGGTATCCTTCTTCAATATCTTGATATGGTGTTGTTTGATTTGGTGATACATCATTAATATTAATTGTGTTGTTATTTGCAGTTTTAATTTGAACATTAGCTTTATTGCTTCTTCTGTTTAATACTCTAATGCTTGGTGGTTCTGAAGAGCAAGCAGTTAAAACAATTAATAAGATTAAAATTTTTAATAATAGTTTTTTCATTTTTCCCTATCATTTTTGAAACTAAAATAAAAATAATATGACTAAAAATAAAATTGCTGTTGTTCTATTAAATTTAGGCGGCCCTGATTCTTTGGATGCTGTGCAACCTTTTTTATTCAATCTATTTTCCGATCCTGATATTTTTAGAATTCCTTTTGGGCAAAAACTATTTGCCAAACTAATTTCAAGTTTAAGATCAAAAAAAGTTATTGAAGAGTATAAATTAATTGGGGGGCAATCTCCAATAAATTATTGGACAGAAATTCAAAAAGAGAAACTTCAAAGTAAGTTTAATTCACAGTTAGATAATATCTATGTTTTTACAGCTATGCGTTACTGGAATCCATTAATAAAGGATGTGGCTCGAAAAATTCAAAAGGATAATTTTAAAAAAGTAATTTTACTTCCATTGTATCCACATTATTCAATTACAACGACAGGATCTTCATTTAATGAATGGTTTAGAAATTACAATTCAAATAAAGAAGTAATTAAAATCAATAATTATTTCACAAATAAAAAATATATCGAAGCTATAAATGAAAGAATAGATGAATCATTAGAATTTTTTAATGAACATTTTAGAAAAGATGTTCAACTTGTTTTCAGTGCACATGGAACACCAATAAGCTTAGTTAAAAATGGAGATCCCTATTCTCATCAAATTAAGGAAACGATTGAAGCAGTAATGAAAGCAAGAAATTTCTCTCATGAATTTCACTTATGTTTTCAAAGTAAAGTTGGACCTATGAAATGGCTTGAACCTTCAACTGACAAAATGATTGAAAAATTAGCATTAGAATACAAAAAGCATTTACTAATTATTCCAATTAGTTTTGTTTCTGATCATGTAGAAACATTATACGAATTAAATATTGAATATAGACACATAGCTGATAAATTTGGAATTGATAATTACATTGTTATGAAAGGCTTAAATGACTCGGATATTTTTATTGATGCACTTTATGAAGTTGTAATGAATGAACTTAAATAAATTCAAGGTGTAAAATGAAAACAAAATATTTTTTTATATCATTAATCTTTTTCTTAACAATTATTAAAGCACAAGAGAGAAATATGAATAATCCATTTTTTAAAGTGTGGGACACTCCATTTAATACACCTCCTTTTAGTCAAATAAAAACGGATGATTTTCTTCCAGCTTTCGAAGAAGGGATGAAACAACACAAAGAAGAAATTCTAAAAATTATTGACAATAAAGAAACTCCAAATTTTCAAAATACAATTGTTGAACTTGAAAAAAGTGGTGAATCCCTAACAAAAGTTGCAAATGTATTTTATAATCTTAACAATACAATTACAAATGATGAAATGCAAAAGATAAATCAAATTATTGCACCTAAACTTGCAAAACATAATGATGATATTAAGTTAAATGAAAAACTTTTTGAAAAAATAAAATCAGTTTATTTACAAAAAGATGAATTGAATTTAACTTCAGAAGAAAAACTTCTACTTGGAAATTATTATTCAGATTTTATTCGTGGTGGTGTTAATTTAACTGGGGAGCAAAAAGAAAGATTTAGAAAAATTAACGAAGAGCTTTCTCTACTCACTGTAAAATTTGGTGAAAATATTTTAAAGGAAACAAATTCAATCGGGTTAGTAATTGAGAACAAAGATGATCTAATTGGCTTGTCTGAAACTGTAATTCAAGGTGCTTTCGAAACTGCTAAAT
>CAZVBT010000185.1:0-2476 GCA_964625385.1 uncultured Melioribacter sp.
AAATTCATTAAGATGTTCAAGCATCATAACAGCGCTTAAGAACATTGCAATTGGATTTACAATTGATGGTTTTAACTCTGCATATTTTGGTGCAGAGCCGTGCGTGGGTTCGAAAATTGCGACTTCATCACCAAGATTTGCACTGCAAGCAAAACCCAATCCACCTACTAAACCAGCAAATCCATCACTTATTATATCTCCAAACATATTTTCAGCAACTATTACTCCGTAATCTTCAGGATTTTTTGTAAGCCACATCATTTGTGCATCAATGTTTGTGTCCCAAAGAGAAATTTCAGGATAATCTTTTGAAATTTCTTTTGCGATTTTTAACATCATTCCAGAAGTCTCTCTTAAAACATTTGGTTTTTCACATAGAGTTACATTTTTATAATTGAATTTACGAGCATGTTCAAAAGCAGATCGTATAATTTTTTCAGATGCTTTTCTTGTAACAATTCTTGTAGAGATAGCTAATTCTTCGCTTGGAACATCTTTGAAATATCTCATTCTTGGATGAGTTTCAAAAGCATCTCGAACATGTTTTGGTGGATTTGTCCATTCAACACCAGCATAAAGTCCTTCTGTATTTTGTCTAAAAATTACAGTATTGATAAGTGGTTCATCATAAGTTCCATCAATATTTTTTCTGATAAAATTTAATGGATTACCTTTAAATGAAATACATGGACGAATACAAACATCAAGATTAAAAATTTGTCTTAATGAAACGATAGGTGAGAAGTAAACCAATCCTTTATTTTGAAGTTGAGGTGATAATTCTTTTTGAGCTTCAGAATTAGGTTTGCTTGTAATTGCACCAAACAAAGCAATTTTATATTCTTTTATTAAATCAATAGTTCTATGTGGAAGTGGATTCCCTTCATTGCACCAAAATTCCCAACCAATATCAGCGTAAATATAATTTGCATTAAAACCAGCTGCCTTTAATAATCTAATTGCTTCTGGTAAAACTATTTTGCCGATTCCATCACCGGGCAAAGCTACGATTGTTCTCATTTGACTCGATTATATTATTAAAAATTGTGTGCAAATATAATCAAGCGATATGATTTATTTCAGAAGTAAATGATTTTATTTTTTCAATTAGTAGTAAAAATTTTTCACGATGTTTGCTTTCAAGTAAAGAATCTTCAAAAGCATTAAATGAGAAAAAGTTTTTTAAATTTATTAATACGCCCAAACTTGCAACAGCAGAATTCTTTTTGCCAAAAATTTTACCAAATTCAAAAACAATTTTATTTGAAGAGTTTATATTTTGAATAGCACTATCAGCAATTATAAGTGTATTGATATCAATTTTTGATTTTGTATAATCAAAACCAGTTTGGGAAATAGCAATTAATATATCAGCTTTTTCGATGCCTGTATAATGAATTTCATTTGGTGAAATAATTAATTCAGAAACTGAAAAACCAGTTCCAACCGTGATAGGGTAATCACCTTTTTTGGTTACGTTTAGTTTACATTTTATTGCAGCACGTGCAAATAATTCTCCGGCAGATTGAATTCCTTCTCCTGCAGAACCAGCTAAAATTATTTTAACAGGCTTATCTAATTTGCTTTCAAAATATTTTTGTGGTTCATTAGAATTAATGAGCGATTTTATTTCAGATTTATTTAATTTGAATGGAGATCTTTCATTTGTAAATTCAATAGTTCTAAATCCTAAATTTTCAATTTCAGAATATTTTTGATAGCCATAGGAAGGGCAAACTTCTAAAATTTCGATTATAGAAAAACCATTTGTGGTTATTGCTTTTTTAAGATATTCAGAGAAATCACCTTTGCCAACTAATTTACAAGCGTAAGATGCACCCGCACTTTTTGCAAGTTCAATTAAATTAAACGGTGAAATAGATTCGTTAATATTTGCATGATCATGTTGAAATTTTTCGGAAGATAAACCACTTAATTGACCACCGGTCATCCCATAAATTTGATTATTATTAACAATTAAAGTCAAATTAAAATTTCTTCTAGCAGCCTCAAGTAAATGTGCAATACCAATTGTAGCTCCACCATCACCTTGAACTGCAATAATTTTTTTATTTGGGTTCTCAATAGCTAATGAAATTCCACTTGCTAAAGCACAAGCTCTGCCATGTAAACCATGAATTGTATGTGATCCTAATGAGGGATCAATTAATCCACAGCATCCGATATCGCTAACAACAATTACATCAAGAGGATCAATGTTTAATGATTCAATTGCTTTTGCAAGATTTAGTGTAACATTTAAATGTCCGCAACCGGGACAATAAGGTGAATTTTTATCAATCAAAAAACTTAAAGACATCTTTCAATTTCCTTTATAATTTCTGTTGGAGTTATCATTGAACCAATTTTATTTACTTTAAAAACATTTTCAGGTTGATTAATTCCATAAATTATTTTAGAAAGTAAACCACTTAAATTTTCTTCAACTATTAAAACTTTTTTATAACTATTTATT
>CAZVBT010000186.1:0-3612 GCA_964625385.1 uncultured Melioribacter sp.
GCTCTTGAATTGAATGATGTGCCGAAAAAATTGCTTGTAATCGGCGGCGGTTATATCGGACTTGAATTATCAACTGTGTATGCATCTTTGGGAAGTGAAGTTACAGTTGTAGAAATGCTTCCCGGATTATTGCCCGGTGCAGACCGTGATTTAGTTTTTGTTTTAGAAAAAAGATTGAAAACAACTTTGAAAAACATTTATACCGAAACAAAAGTTGTAGAATTAAAAGACAATGGCGATTCTGTAACAGTGAAATTGGAAGGTGCAAAAGTTACTGAACCGGTTCAGACATTTGATAAAGTGCTTATTTCTATTGGACGAAAACCTGTTACAGATGGACTTGGACTTGAAAACACAAAAGTAAAAGTTAGTGAGCGTGGATTTGTTGTTGTTGACAAGCAATTAAAAACTGATGATGAAAATATTTATGCAATTGGTGATATTGTTGGAAATCCAATGCTTGCCCACAAAGCATCGGCTGAAGGCAAAACTGCTGTCGAGGCAATTCTTGGTCACAAAGTTGCATTCGAACCAAATGCAATTCCTGCAGTTGTATTTACTGATCCGGAAATTGCGTGGGCTGGATTAACAGAAACTGAAGCAAAGCAAAAAGAAATAAAAGTTGAGATTGCAAAATTTCCATGGGCTGCAAGCGGACGTGCAACAACATTAGACAGAAATGACGGCTTGACGAAATTAATTATTGAACCAGAAACAGAAAGAATTCTCGGCGTTGCTTTGGTTGGAGTTGGCGCCGGCGATATGATTGCCGAAGGAACATTGGCAATTGAAATGGGTGCTGTGGTTAAAGATTTGGAATTAACAATTCATCCTCATCCAACTTTATCGGAAACGATGATGTTTGCCGCAGAGTTATTTTACGGGCATGCAACGGATATGTACAGACCAAAGAGAAAATAAAATGAAAAAATTTTTAATCTGCTTTGTTTTAATTATCGTTTCAAACCTCAATGCACAAAATTATGATTGGGTCAAACATGATTCTTTAGTTAAAGCTGGTATCAATCAAATTTATGGAATGGAATTAGACAAAGCAGAAAAAACTTTTGATATTGTTGTAAAAGAATACTCAACTCATCCTTCAGGAAAATTTTTTAAAGCTATGATAACATGGTGGAGAATTCTTGTTAATCTTGACGATGAAAGCATGGATAAAAAATTTTATAATCAACTAGAAGAAGTTATTGATGTATGCGATAAAATTTTAGATAAGAATGAAAAAAATGTTGATGCAATGTTCTTCAAAGGAGGAGCTTTAGGTTTTCGGGGTCAACTTCTTGCTATTCGTGAAAGTTGGGTTAAAGCAGCTTTAGATGGAAAAGAAGGACTTGATTTAATTTATAAATCTTATAAAGTCAATCCAAAAAATATTGATGTGCAACTTGGTTTTGGTATTTACCATTACTATGCTGATGTAATCCCTAAAAGATATCCTGTTGTGAAACCATTTATGGTTTTCTTTCCACAAGGTGATAAGGAAAGAGGAATTAAAGAACTTGAAAACGTTGCATTAAATGGAAGATATACGAGAATTGAAGCAAGATCATTTTTACAAAAATTAACTTTTCAATTTGAAGAACAAATGGAAGAATCAAGAAAATGGGGAAAAATTTTACTAAATGATTTTCCTGACAATCCCGTTTTTCAAAGATATTTTGGATTAACTTTTGTAAAAGAAAACAATTATTCTGAAGCATCAAAAATTTTCAGGGATATATATAACAAATGCAAAAAAAATTATTCCGGATACAACAAGAGATTTGAAAGAGAAGCAACTTATTACATTGGTAATGATTTTCTGATTAAAAATATTCCTGATTCTGCCGCTTATTATTTTTCTAAGTCAGAAAAACTTTCTCGTGAATTAGATAAAAATGGAGAATCGGGATTTTTGATTAACACAGTATTATTTTTAGGAATGTTGAATGATTTACTTCAGAATAGAGAAACAGCTGTAAAATATTATAACGAAACTTTAAGACTAAAAGAAAGAAACAATTCTCACGAACTTGCAAAAAGATATTTGAAAGAACCTTATAAAAAATAATTACAAACTTGTTGAAATTCCAAATCTGTGGATTGCTCCAATTAATCCAAATGATGAAAAAGAATAATCAACATTGTAACCTTTTACAATAAATCCAACACCTAAATTAAAACCAGCCAATCCAGCCGATGTATTTAATTTTAATTCTTTTCTTTTTTCGTTATCGTAACCAAATCTTAAACGCATGCTTTGACCAAGTTTAAATTCACCACCAAAAGTAATTTGTGTAAATCTTTTTAAGAATGAATTTTGCTGTTCATTAAGTTTATTAAATGACCAAAAAATTTTAAGTGGTAAATTTTCAAGTTGCTTGGTAAAACCTAATTTAATTTCAAGTGGTAAATCTTCTTTAATAGAATAATAAGATGATAATTGAGAACCAAGATTCAAAATTGAAAAACCAAAATTCCATTTTGTGTCGGGTATGTAAAGTTGTAAACCTAAATCAATGGCAGTTGCAGTTGAAGAAACTTCACCAATTTTTGAATAAATAAATTTTAAATTAGCTCCATAGTAAAAATTTTTATCAAGCTGATTTCCATAACCAATTGTTAAAGCTAAATCAGCAACGTTAAAATTACCTAAAACATTACCTGATTCATCAGCTTTTTTAAAAGAGCCATAATTCATATATTGAATTGCAGAAGCAAATTTTCCAATTCCATCAAATTCTTTAAATGAAGAAAGCCCTACATAATTAACATCAAGCAGGTGTTTTGTAAAAGAAAAGGATACAGGATTTCCTTTTAAAAAATTTACTCCTGCAGGATTATAAAATATTACATTTGGATCATCATTATTTGCAACAAAACTACCAGCAACTGCTGCTGCCCGTGGACTTAAATCAAATCTTAAAAAATCGTAAACATTTTGTGCTTGAATAAATGATGCTACAAAAACTAATACTAAAAATATTTTTTTCATTTATTCTCTAAAATTTATTGCGAGTTTAATAATAAATTGATATACAAAGCAATTGAATATAGATTGATGTAAAAAAGCCTGAAAGTTAATTAAATCATTTTAGCAGGTAGCTTTTTTCATAATCTTTAGGACTAAGGAAATTAACCTATTTATACTCAAGTTAACCGCTTGTCATTATTAAGTGTTAAAACAGTACTTTTCTTTTTTCTCATTAACTCGCAATTTATGTCATGGATTAATAAAATGAAAGCTAATTATAATGACCCTTTCAATGTTTTTTCATATGCCAAACAATTAGATGCTAAACTTGAGTTGTTTATAAATAAAAAAAGTCATAAAAGAAAAACTAAATGAATATGTAATAATTCTTCTTGCAAATCCACCAATATATGGTTGATAATCAGCCACCAAATGGATTATTATCAGCCAGTTAATTGTAATTGAATTTTAATAGCATAGCACCAGTGATTTTTTAAAAATCAGCTCAGGAATATTGGCGGTAATGACAGGATTTTACCCGACTTGCTCAAATTACACCTCATACACAAGATACGGACATTAGCTGCGGAGAGATTTTATGAAAAAAAACATTTTTAATACATGGAACAAAGAATTTTATT
>CAZVBT010000187.1:0-10908 GCA_964625385.1 uncultured Melioribacter sp.
ATTTTTTAGCTTCATCAGCTTCATGAATTAATTTAGCCATATGCAAAAGAGCTTTCGAGGGAATACATCCGCGGTAAAGACAAACGCCGCCGGGATTTTTCTCCAAATCTATTAAAGTAACATTCATTCCAAGATCAGAAGCTAAAAATGCAGCAGCATAACCGCCCGGTCCGCCGCCAATTACTGCTAATTGTGTTTTAGTTGGCATAAATTTATTCCATATTGTTTTTAATTAATTCAAAAATAATAAAAAGAGTGAAATTAACTTAAGATTATAACGCTAGTATTCAGTATTAAATTCAATCCAAAATTTTTTTTTCTTGATTTATTAATTAATTTTTTGTAACTCTGTAATAGAAATTACATTATTTGTTTAACTTGTAAACAGAGTTACAAATGAATCCTTCCAGATTGATAGAAATATTTCTTCAGGTTATCCGAATAAATGCTCTCAGCGGAAACGAAAAACCACTCGCTGATTTTATAAATTCATTCCTTGCCAATCTCGGTTATAAAGTTGAGTTTGATGATTCTGCGAAATTCACAAACAGTAACACCGGAAATTTAATTTGCAGAATAGGTAACGGCGGTGATTTTGTTATGACCGCTCATATGGATACTGCACGACCAACTGAAAATGTTAAACCGAAAATATCAGATGATAAAATTACTTCATCTGGTGATACTGTGCTTGGAGTTGATAACCGTGTTGGTGTAGCAGTTCTTCTTTATACTCTTGAAAGAGTTGCTTTGAAAAAAATTCCTGTTAAAGATTTCACGGTGGCATTTACTACCTGCGAAGAAACAACTCTGTTCGGCTCGAAGTATATTGGATTAAATGGAAATATAAAAAAAGGATTTGTGTTTGACTCCGGCTACAGACCGGGAAGTTTTATTTACTCAGCTTGCGGTGCGATTGGATTTAATATTAAAATTTTTGGGAGAGCATCTCACTCGGGCATTGCACCTGAAAAAGGTATTAACTCACTCGTCGTTGCTGCAAATGCAATTGCAAAACTTCCGCTTGGAAGGATTGATGAGGAAACGACAATCAATATTGGTACTCTGAAAAGCGGTTCTGCTGTAAATGTAATTCCTGAATTAACTGAATTAGTTGGTGAAGTAAGATCATTCAATCTTGAGAAAGCAGAAAGTTATTTCAACTTGCTGATTAATACTTTCAGCGATGAAGCAAAAAAACTTAACGCTAAGATTGAGTATGACTATTTCTGGGATTTCAAACCTTACACAATCAAAGAAAATTCAGATGTATATAAAGATATTGTTAAAGCAATAACTAAAGTTGGACTTGTACCAAATCCTAAAATTTCTCTCGGCGGCAGTGATGCTAACTCACTTAATGCAAAAGGTATTGAGTCAGTTAATATTGGTATCGGAGCACAAAATCCACATTCAAATGATGAGTTCGTTTACATTGAAGATTTAATTAAATCAGCTGAAATAGCATTTGAACTTGTTAAAAAGGATTAACAATGAAAATAAAATATTTAATTTCAGTTATCGCTCTTCTCATTTCAACTTCCTGCTCAGCTCAGTCCAAAGGTCATCTTGTAATTGTTGGAGGAGTTCAGACGAAGGAGATAGTTGCAAAGTTTGTTGAATTGGCTGGTGGTGAAAATGCAAGAATAATTGTTATTCCGAATGCAGGGTCTAATCCGATTTACTGGAGTGAAGTTCAGGTTAAAGAGTTTTCAGAGCTTGGTGCTAAATCAGATTATCTGCTTTTCACCAGAGAAACTGCTGATGCTGATTCCAATCTGAAAAAGATGGATTGGGCAAATGCTGTTTTCTTTCTTGGAGGCGATCAGAGTGATTTAACAAGAGATATGCTGGGTACAAAACTTCTTCAAAAAGTTTTTGATGTTTATTATAAAGGTGGAGTTGTCGGTGGATCAAGCGCCGGTGCTGCAGTTATGAGTGAAGTGATGATTACAGGTAACGAACTTTTGAATAAAGATTCTTCCTCTGCATTTATCTCAATTCAAAAAGGAAATATTGAAACGAGTAAAGGTTTTGGCTTTATCAGGAATGCGATTATTGATCAGCATTTTCTTAAAAGGAAAAGACACAACCGCCTGATTACATTAATGTGCGAACATCCTGATTTACTCGGAATTGCTATTGATGAATCAACTGCTATTATAGTAAATCCTGATGAAACTTTTGAAGTACTTGGCAATAATCAGGTTTTGGTTTATGATCCGACTGAAGCAAAAAATATCAGGCAGGATAAAAAAGGTAATCTTGGAATAACAGATATGAAAATGCATCTTCTTATAAGTGGCGATAAATTCGATTTAAAGTCAAAAAAAGTAATTGAATGACTGAGCAGAAGAAAAAATTCCGGCTGAGAGTACCAAATACCTATTTACTCATATTCTCAATTCTGGTACTGATTGCAGTGTTAACCTGGATTATTCCCGGCGGCAAATATGAAAGAATGCTGATGAACGGAAGAGAAGTAGTTGTTCCGAATTCTTTCAAATATGTTGAAAGTCATCCGCAGGGATTTTTTGATTTATTTATTTCACCGTTAAAAGGTTTTGTTGAAGCCGGACTAATAATTGGTTTTGTACTAATTGTTGGTGGAGCTTTTAATGTTCTGGCAAAAACTGATGCGATTAATTCTTTCATCAACAAACTTGCTAAGGCATACAAAATTTCAAAACTTTTGCAGAATCTTTTCATACCAATTTTGATGTTGATGTTTTCGCTCGGTGGTGCAACATTCGGAATGAATGAAGAAATAATTCCTTTTGTTTTAATCATTGTTCCGATATGTCTTGCACTTGGTTATGATTCAATAGTTGGAGTTGCTATTCCTCTTATTGGTGCTCACATTGGATTTGCGAGTGCATTCCTTAATCCATTCAATGTTGGAATTGCACAAGGTATTGCTGAAGTTCCGCTGTTTTCCGGAATCGGTTACAGAGTGATTTGCTGGGCTGTTTCTACGACTGTTGCAATTTTGTTTTTGTTGTGGTATGTGAACAGACTTAAAAAAAATCCTCAAATAAGCCCGATGTATGCAGAGGATTCAGAGAGAAGAAAAAATGAGCACTTTGATGTTATTTATAATAATGATAATCATTTCTCATTAAGACATAAGCTTGTTTTAATAGCTTTTGCTTTATCTCTGATTATGCTTGTTGTTGGAGTGATAGAGTTTGAATGGTACATAGAGGAAATAGCCGGAATGTTTTTTATAATGGGAATTGTTGTTGGAATAATCGGTGGACTAAAAAGTGATGACTTGATAAAAGCATTTGTAGATGGTGCAAAAGATCTTGTAGGAACTGCTTTAATTATCGCACTTGCACGTGCTACACTTGTTCTCTCAAGAGATGCGAATATTATTGATACTATTCTTTACGGATTATCTCCTTATATAGAATCATCATCACCTATTTTTGCATCTCAGAAAATGTTTGTAGTTCAGGCAATAATTAATTTCTTCGTTCACTCCGGAAGCGGACAGGCAGCGCTAACAATGCCGATTATGGCTCCTTTATCTGATTTGGCTGGAGTATCCCGGCAAACAGCAATTCTTGCTTTTCAATTTGGTGAATACACGAATATTATAATTCCAACATCAGCAGTAACAATGGGAGCTTTGTCAATGGCTCGTGTTCCGTGGGACAGATGGGCAAAATGGGTTTTACCCTTGATGATAGTTCTTTTTATTCTGGGATTTATTTTACTGATTCCACCAAACTTATTCGGATGGCATTAAAAGCATTTAATAATTTATAAACAACTAAAAGAGGTGCAATATGAAACACAATTTACAATTATTATTAACATTATTTATTTCTGTAATTCTTCAAAGCATTATTTATTCTCAAGCAACTGTAGAAACAGGTGCAATGGGAGTTGTAATAAATAATTACGGAAGAATTAGAGCATATCTTCCGGATTACGCAAATGGAGTTAAACAATTAGAAAGAATTTCTCCATTAGTTGGTGTTGGTTCAACATCAGTATTTGATTATCAAAATGATTTTGATACAGAAGAGGCAACTGCATTAGTAGCTTCACCAAAATCAAGTGATTATGAAATTACAGGTGCTTATAACAATGCTTATTCTGCTGCACCACCAAAAGTTATTGTAAAATACAATGTTTACCTCTGGAAAAACACCAAATTTGCAGTTGTTAAGTGGACAATTAAAAACAAAGAAACTGCTCAATTAAAAGCAAAAATTGGATTAGATGTTATTATGGCATTAAATAATACTTATGGCTACGATACAGTTGTTTATAATGCAACAAATAAATTAATCAGAAATTATAGAGATGGCATTCATGCTGGAATTAAATTTTTATCTCATCCATTAAAATCACTTTATTCTTTTGAATGGTATGATGGTTATTCTGAAGATTCTCTTTATTGGAATAAAATGAACTACAACTCAATTCAAAGTAAATACATTGGTGGAGTTGAAGGACCAGTTACAATTCCTTCAACAGATTTTGTAAATATAAATCCTGAACAAGAAGTAGTTTTCTATTTTGCACTTGCATTTGGAAATAGCGAACAGGATTTAAATACACAAATTGCTGAAGCAGAAAAAAAATATGGTTCATTAACAACTGTTGAGTTTAGTGAAACTTTACCAATCGACTTTGTTCTTTATCAGAACTATCCAAATCCTTTTAATCCAGAAACCAGCATTAAGTATTCAATTCCAAATAACAAAAATGAAAACAACTTAACTACTTTGAAGATTTATGATATAACCGGATGTGAGGTTGCAACTTTAGTTAATGAAAATCAACTTCCCGGAAATTATGAAGTTAAGTTTAATGCTAAAAATCTCTCAAGTGGAATTTATTTCTACACCATTAAACATGGCAACTATTCTCAAACTCGCAAAATGATTTTAATGAAGTAGTATAATGTTTTTAACATTTAATGATTGCTTCAAAAATATTTTTGAAGCAATCGAATAAAATCTTAAGAATTAAAATGCAAAACAGATATAAAAACATTCTGGAAAAAATTCAAAAAAAATATAATTCATTACCAACCAATCAAAAAAAAGTTGCTGATTTTATAATATCAAATTTTGATAACATACCTTTTGTGGATGTACAAGAAGTGTCCAAATCCGTTGGAGTTAGTGTAGCATCAGTTGTAAGATTTACACAAAGTGTTGGATTTACCGGCTTTAGTAATTTACGTGATGCAGTTTCAGAATCTTTAAAAACCCATTTATTAAAAAACGATTTTTTTTCAGTAATTGATAAATCAAAATTAGAGAATGATGTTTTAACCTCGGTTGCAAAACTTGATGTTAAAAATATTAATGAAACATTAAATCTTATTGATAATAATTCATTTGAGAAAATAATTGATATTATTTTAAAATCTAAAAGAGTTTTTACTGCTGGTTTAGGTATTTCTTATTTGATGGCCGAAATTCTCTCTTATCAGTTAACTCAGGTTGGAGTTGATGCATCAGTTCTAAAGCATACTCATACATTATTTCATGAACAAATTTTGTATATGAATAACGATGATCTTCTCATTTGCTTTTCATTTCCACCTTATTCTATTGAAACCATTGATGCGGCAAAATTTGCTAAAAAAAGAAATATAAAAGTAATAAGCATAACAAATAAACCTACAGCACCTATTACAAATTTTTCCTTTGCCTTTCTTAATGTGAAAAGTGAAAATATGTTGTTCACTAATTCCTTTGCTGCTATTTCAGTCTTGATTAACGCAATTGCAACTGCATGCGCCATTAAAAATAATGCAAAAGCAAAAGGTGTTCTTAAGGAAAGTGAAAAAATTATGATCGAGCAAAATCAAATTATAATCTAATTTTGTCTGATAGGAGTCAGATATGAAATTTATTTTTATAATATTAATTTTTATTACCACCCACTTATTTGCTGGCACAACTGGTAAACTTTCTGGTAAAGTAAAAGATTTAGAAACCAACGAGCCTTTAGTTGGAGCTATCATAATGTTGCAAAACACTAATCTGGGCGCTGCAACAAATATTAATGGTGATTTTGTAGTATTGAACATTCCACCCGGAAAGTATAATATAAAAATTTCATTTATTGGTTATGAAACTGTTATAATGCAAAATGTCTCCATTACTGTTGATCAAACTACGGTTCTTAATATAAGCTTAAAACAAGAATCAGTAAAAGTAAATGAAGTTGTTGTTACTGCCAGAACTCCACTTATTCAAAAAGATTTGACAAGTTCAATTTCTGTTATTAACAGAGATGAAATAGAAGCTTTGCCTGTTTCAACATTTACTGATTTGCTTTCATTACAATCTGGTGTTGTTGGTTCCGGAAATAATCTTCACGTTCGTGGTGGCAGGTCAAATGAGGTAGCTTACATGATTGACGGAATGCTTGTGATTGATCCATTGCTCGGTGGTCTTGCAACTCAGGTGAACAATGATGCAATTCAGGAAATGAGTTTATTGAGCGGAACATTTAACGCTGAATATGGCAATGCCTTGAGCGGCGTTGTAAATATAGTTACTCGTGATGGTGGAGATAATTTTTCCGGTAAACTTGAATTTAGAACTTCTGAATTTGGTATTAAACGTTATTCAGATCTTCACGAGTCAAGAATTAATGGAAATGTAAGTGGTCCTATTTTTAGTAATCTAAAATTTTTTATTGCTGCCGAACAGGATAAAAGAGGAAGTTATTTACCTTTTGGTTATAATGTTGATAAATCTTTCTTTTCTAAATTAACTTTCACTGGAATTAATAACATTAAATTATCTTTTTCAAATAGAGGAAGCAGCGGTAAAAGACAAAATTATAATCATCAATTCAAATACATTCCGGAACAATATTTAAGAAGAAGAACAGATAGCTGGCAATCAAGTTTATTTCTTACTCATACAATTAAAAACAATTTCTTTTACGATTTAAAGTTATCATATTTTAATCAAGGTTTCTATTCAGGAATAGATAAAGATACATCTCAATATCTTTCTACATCTCAAAGAGAATATTTACCAATTGGAAATGGATTTGAATTTTTCTCAAAAGCTGATCCTTTAGAACTAATCGATAGCAGAACTATAACTTATGACACAAAACTTGATGCTGTTTGGCAAATTAATAATATCAATGAAGTAAAATTTGGTTTGTCTTACAAAAAACATAATTTAAAATACTTTTACATTTATGACCCCAAAAGAAATTTCCCATATAAAGATAATTACAAAACAGATCCTTTTGAATTTGCTGGTTACATACAAGATAAAATTGAATTGCCTTATCTTGTAATTAATCTTGGTCTTCGTTTCGATTATATGAATGCGAACATCACATTCAGAAACAATCCTCTTGATCCTAATTCATTGGTAAAAGCCAAACCAAGATCGCAGCTTTCTCCCAGAGTTGGAATTGCTCATCCGATTTCAGACAGAACCAAACTTCATTTTTCTTATGGGCACTTTTTCCAGAATCCTGATTTCCAATACTTGTTCGAAAACAATCAATATGATCTTAATGTCAGAGAGCCATTGATTGGTCAGCCCGGACTTGATGCTCAAAGAACAATTTCTTATGAAGTAGGAATTGCTCATCAGTTCTCAGACAGAATAGCGATCAATCTTACAACTTATTATAAAGATATTACTGGTCTTATCGGAACAAGATATTATTTCCCGTTTCAGGATGGAAGATTTATCGGATACACACTTTATGTGAACGAAGATTATGCTAATGTGAAAGGTTTTGAAATCAATCTTGATATTAGGCCTGACAGATATTTTTCAGGTGGACTGAGTTATACATACTCAATTGCAAAAGGCAGTGCATCATCTGAAACAGAACAATATCCCGGCACACAGGAATCAACTTTACTTTACTATCTCGATTTTGACAGAACGCACTTGTTAAATTTTTCCGGCACATATACTATTCCTAAAGAAGAAGGACCTGTTTTTTTCGGAAAACACATTTTGGATGATATGGATATAAGTTTAATAATGAAATTTAATTCTGGTGCACCTTATACACCTGGTGGTAGAGATGTAGGATTTGTAATTAAAAATTCACTAAGACGACCATCAACTTATAACATAGATTTAATGATTGGAAAACAAATAGAAATCGCAAATAAGTTGAAGTTGAGACTATTTGCTGAAATTTTAAACATAACCGACCACAGAAATATACTTTATGTTTACAGAGATACCGGTGAACCGGATTTTACATTCGAAGGAAATCATTCAAAAGAATGGATGCAAGATCCGTCTAATTTTGGTCCACCTCGTTCAATTAGATTTGGTGCAACAATTAGATTTTAATTATAGAAGGAAGTTTAAGATGAAAAATTATTTTATTCTTTTACTCATATTTATGTCTCAGCTAATTTTCTCTCAAAGCAAAAAAGCAATTGATGAATTAAATACAAAAAATTTATTAGAAAAATATTTAGGCATTTCTGATAGAGCTGGTGGAACTCATAATGCAAGCAACATTGGATTATTTTTTGAAAATCGCGGAAAACTTTATCCGAGAAGAATTACTCAGGGACCTTCAGGTGAATTTCCGATTAACAGCACAAAGCACTACATCTATCGTGTTAATCCATGGGTTGGAATTCCCGGAAATGTTGTTCAGGCATTGCATACAACAAATGAAGAGTGGGAAGCAGTTGGTGGTTATCACAATCCTGATCTTGCACAAATTGCTTTCAGTGATAACCCTAAAACATGGCATTCCAAAAATGGTTGGCCAGTTAAAGATAAAAACGGTAAAAATATTTTTCTTTCAGATCAGGATAGTTATTGTGCTTACAGCGATAGCAACAACTCAAGAGAAGTATTAGGATTACAAGTTAATCAAACGGGTTATGCATTTGGAGTTAAGTTTGCTAGAAATATTTTATTCTTCAAATTCCAAGTCATTAATAAAGGGAAAAAAAATTTAGAGAATCTTTACTTTGGGCTTTACAGTGATATAGATGTCGGTAATGTCAGTGGTGGAGTTCCAGAATATGCTGATGATAAAATTGATTTTATTAAAGAAAAAAATCTTGTTTACTTTTATGATGATGGAATATCATCTGAATGGCCGGGAGGAAAAACAGGTTTCTTTGGTGTTACTCTGCTAAAAACTCCTTCAGTAAATGGCCAGATGCTTGGCATAACTGATATGCATTACAATTTATATGATGATGATCTTGATATTGATTCTGTTCAATATGGAATTATGTCAAGCAGTCAATCACTTTTTAATTCTTCTTTAGGCACAAAATATTTTCACTTGGGTAAGAATAATAATCTTCATTATGATGACCCTTCAACAATACCAGCCTCAGGATTAGATATTGTTGCAACATTATCGTCAGGACCATATAAAATAAATCGTGGTGATACTCTCACATTTGTTATGGCTTTTGTTGCCGGCGAAACAAAAGATGAAATGCTTGCAGCTGCAGCAACTGCTCAGCAAACTGTTGATGCAAATTTTAACTTACCTAAACCACCAGAAAGACCTAACATGTTTGGTGCTGCAGAGGATCGTTCAGTAATTCTTTATTGGGACGATGTTTCCGAAAAAATTCCGGATCCTTCTTCAGGTGAATTTGATTTTGAAGGATACAGGATTTACAGAAGCAAAGATAAAGGAATAAATTGGGAAAGAATTGCAGAGTTTGATATTAAAAATGGTATCGGTAATGATAAAGGATTACAGTATTCATACAAAGATACAACTATCATTAATGGATTTGAGTATTGGTATTCAATAACCGCTTTTGATAGAGGAAATGATTTGGTGCCAAGTTTAGAAAGTCCCATTGGAAACAATCTTTCAGCATTAAATACAGTTTCAATCATTCCACGTTCAAATGCTATTGGAAGAGAACCAGTGAGTGCTTTTAACATTAGTCACATTAGTGGTAATTCTAATTACAAATTACTTCTAAAACCGATTGACAAAAATGAATTAGCTGGTGGAGTGTATGATATGTCTTTTAATTATATCCCTAAAATTGAATGGGGTAATCCTAAAACAAATGTAACTGTTACTATATCAGATTCAAATCAAACTCAACCTTTTAAATATGGCTTCAAATTTAATTCACCAAATAATTTTGATTTATTAAATTTAACAACAAATGAAATAATAAGAGCAGGTTATACATATCCAACAGGTGGAAGAGAAGTTTTAATTACTGGTCATGGTATTCGTGTTAAATTTGTTGATTCACCAATAGCTACTCAAGATGAAAGACCATCTCAAGGAGATTTAATCACTGTTTCATTTAGTGCAAATGTTCTTAAAAATAAAAATCAAAAAGTTGTTGAAGAAAGACCGCTCAATCTTAATCAATTACAATCAACCACAGATGGAATAATTTTTTCACTCAATAAACCAAATATAATTAACAACATTTCAAGAATTGGTGGAACTGATAACATCAATATTGATTTTGAAGTTACAGATGAAACTCAAGTTAAAACCGGAGTATATTTCATTAGCATAATTGGAAATGGCGCAATTAATGGAAATAATTTTGTAATTATAAATGTAATATTAAACACAACTCCGCAACAAACTGTTTTAGCCGCAGATAGTTTATATAACTTAGAAACATTTTCATTCAATGGTATTACAGGTAAAATAAAATTTGCATCAAATGTTTTGCCTTCAATTGGAAATAAATTTTCAGTTGAAATTATTAAACCATTATTACCAAACATAAAAGACAAATATTCTTTTCAAATAAAAGAATCTTTTTCTAAACCTGAGTTGATAAGAGAAAATATTAATCGGATAAGAGTTGTACCTAATCCTTATGTGGCATCTTCACTTTACGAACCCGAATTCGGTGAGTTGAGAAGAGAACCATTAAGACAAATTCAATTTGTTAATCTTCCACCG
>CAZVBT010000188.1:0-21562 GCA_964625385.1 uncultured Melioribacter sp.
CGTTATTGTATGGTAGCTTGCCCTTTCCAAATTCCTGCTTTTGAATTTGAAAAAGCATTAAAGCCCGACATAAAAAAATGTGATTTTTGTTATGATGATAGAACATCAAAAGGTAAATTACCTGCATGCGTAGAAATTTGCCCAGTTGAAGCTATTACTTTTGGACGAAGAGAAGATTTAATTAAAGCTGCGCGGGAAAAAATTAAAATTTATCCAAACCGTTATGTCAACAGAATTTTTGGAGAACATGAAGTGGGAGGTACTTCATGGTTGTATCTTGCAAGCAAGGAATTTGAAAAATTAGATTTTCCTAAACTTGGTAAAGACCCGGCTCCTGGTGTAAGCGAGGCAATTCAGCATGGAATTTTTGCTTACTTTGTTCCACCTGTTGCTCTTTATGCTTTGCTTGGTGGTATTATGTGGATTAACAAAAACAAGAAATCAAAAGAACATGATCAGGAGAAGTAATATGGAAAATCTCAAACCAATGTTGATGCAAAAAAAATTTTTTACTCCTACTGTAATTGGTCTATCAGTCTTAGCTATTAATGGAATAATTTTTTTGTTTATAAGATTTTTTTGGGGAATTGGAGCAGTAACGAATTTAAATAATCAGTTTCCTTGGGGAATATGGATTGGTATTGATGTAGCTGCTGGTGTTGCTTTGGCTGCTGGTGGTTTTACAACTGCTGCATTAGGACATATTATGCATAAAGATCAATATCATGCTATTATTCGCCCTGCTTTGTTAACTGCAATGCTCGGCTATACTTTTGTTGCTTTAAGCGTTATGATTGATTTAGGAAGGTATTATTATATATGGCATCCATTAATAATGTGGAATGGCAGTTCTGTTCTTTTTGAAGTTGGTATGTGTGTTATGATTTATGTTTCAGTTTTATATATTGAATTCTTACCAATTGTTACAGAAAGATTTATAGGCAGAGTTAATTTACCCGGATTATTGAAAAAATTTAATAAACCTGTTGATAAGTTTTTGAGAGCTTTAGATCGTGGATTAGAAAAGACGATGTTTGTTTTTATAATTGCTGGAGTTGTTCTTTCCTGTTTACATCAATCATCTTTAGGAACTTTGATGGTTATTGCAGGTCCCAAAATGCATCCGCTTTGGCAAACACCGGTGCTTCCTCTTCTCTTTTTACTTTCCGCTATTTCTGTTGGTTTTCCTATGGTAATAATGGAATCTGTTATTACATCAAAAAGCTTTGGTTTAAAACCGGAAACGAATATTCTTGCTGATCTTTCTAATATTGTTGCACCGCTTTTAGGTGTTTATCTTGCATTTAAAATCGGTGATATGGTAATTCGTCAAACTTTTACTTATTTAACTGAAATTAACACAGCAAGTGTAATGTTCACAATTGAAGTTTTGGTTGGTGTAATAATACCTTTGAGATTATTTCTTTCAAATGAAATAAAAAAATCACCAACAGGAATGGCAATTGCATCATTTCTTGTTGTGTTAGGAGTTTTAATGAATAGAATTAATAATTTTTTAGTTGCTTATAATCCACCATATGCACAGAATACATATTTTCCATCATTTGGTGAAATAAGTGTTACTGTTGGTTTTATAGCTTTGGAAGTTTTATTGTTCAGATTTTTTGTAATTAATTTTCCAATTGTTAGTGTTCCAGTTTATTCAACTCCTCAAACAAAATTTTCAATAAGAGGAGGTTTAAAATGAAAAAGTTTTTATTTGTTATAGTAATTCTTTCAGTTCAGTTAGCGGCTCAGAATAAAATAAATGTTAATCATAAATATCAAGATTTAAAGTGCAGTACATGTCATAGTTGCGAAATTCCAACAAAAGAGAAACCTTGTTTAATTGATTGCCCGCGTGATAAAATGGTTACAATTGAACATAAAGCTGAAGAAGGACCTGTTGTTTTAACAATTGACAGATTAAAGAAACAAACTGATATTTATAAACCTGTAGTATTCACGCATCGTTTACACGCTGAAATGTCTGACATGGCTGGCGGATGTCAAATGTGTCATCATTACAATCCTCCGGGGAGAGTTATTGGATGCAAGGAGTGTCATCAAATTGAAAGGAACAGAGTTGATATCAGTAAACCAGATTTGAAAGGCGCATATCATCAACAATGTATGAATTGCCATCGTCAGTGGAGTGGAAAAGTTGAATGCTTAAGTTGCCATGATTTAAATGCAAATCAGAAAAAATCAGATAAGCAAAAAGTAATTGATGCTACAAAAAAAGTTCACACAAAGATTGATCCTCCAAAAGTTATTAAGTTTGATACACCAAAGACATCCGGTAAATTGGTTACTTTTATGCATGATGAGCATATCAATACATTTTCTGTAGATTGTCAAAAGTGTCATTCAAACGAAAGTTGTAACAAGTGCCATTATAAATTTAAACCTGTTCCTGCATCTCAAAAAAGTACTTTAGAAAAACATACAAAATGTTCAAATTGTCATGATACAAAATCGAACTGTTCGATGTGTCATTCAAACAATATAAAGAGTGGTTTTAATCATTTAGCAAGGACAGGATTTGACATTAATAAATTTCACGGTAAATTAACTTGTCAAAGATGCCATGTTGAAAAAGGCAGATTTACCGGTTTAAATTCTGATTGCTCGAAATGTCATGGAATTTGGACTAAAGATAATTTCAAACATTCTCTTGTTGGTTTACAACTTGACGAAACTCATTCAGATTTTGAATGCAGTGAATGTCATCAAAATAAGAATTATGAAAAACCAAGTTGTAAAAATTGTCATGATGATAAAGAATTTCCAAAAGATAAACCGGGAAAAGTGGTTAAGAAATAATGTTTAATAAGATTAGTTCAAAATTAATATTAGTTGTTAGTTTAACTGCTGTTTTGATAATAGGAATATATTCTTATTTAAATATTAAAAATCAAACAGCAGTTTTACTATCAGAAGTTGAGCGTCATGCAAATCAATTAAGCGAGATGATGAAAAATTCTACTGAAGATTTGATGATGAGAAACGACCGTGAAAAGATTCAACTATTGATTGAAAAGATTGGCAAAGATCCAACAATCAATAGCATAAGGTTACTGAACAAAGAAGGTGAAATAATTTACTCATCTGTTGAAAGCGATATTGGTATGATGCTCGATAAAAAAGCTGAAAGTTGTTTTGCCTGCCATGCTGAAAATAAACCATTAGAAAAGCTTCCAATAAATAATCGCACAAGGTTTTTTTCTCTTAATCCTGATTCTTCAAAAATTTTAGGTATAATTAATCCGATTGATAATAAACCAAGCTGTTACGAAGCAAGCTGTCATGCTCATTCAAAAAAATCTACTGTTCTTGGTGTTTTAGATGTTACTATTTCATTAAAAGAAGTTGAAAAGCAAATTTTACACAATGAAATACAAGGAATTATTTTTTCTTTAATTGCAATTATTTCGATTGGTTTAATAATTGGATTTACAATCAAGAAATATGTAGATAAGCCTGTAAAAGAGTTAGTTAAAGCAACCGAGCAAATAGCAGCAGGAAATTTAACTTTCAAAGTAAAAGACTTAGGTAAAGATGAATTAGGAAAACTGGCAAAAGCATTTAATGATATGTCTCAAAAACTTGATGAAACAAATAAGCAATTGTTTCAGTCTTCTAAGATGGCTTCACTTGGTCAATTGGCTGCAGGTGTTGCACACGAAATTAATAATCCTTTGACCGGAGTTTTAACCTACAGCAGTTATTTATTAAAAAGGACAAAAGATAATCCTCAACTTCAGGAGGATTTAAATGTAATTGTAAGAGAAACTTTAAGAAGCAGAGAAATTGTAAAAGGATTACTTGATTTTGCAAGACAATCAACTCCAAAAAAAATTCCAATTGATGTTAATGAAATAATTGAACGTGCTATTTCCGTTGTTTCAAATCAATTAAAAATTAATAAAATAACACTCGAAAAAAATATTTCTCCTAATCTTCCGAAGATTATTGCAGATGCTAACCAAATTCAACAAGTGATTATAAATTTAATAGTAAATTCTATTGATGCTATTCACAATAATGGAAAAATTAAAATTTCAACTTTAGCATTAAATTTACAACCAAAAGGGATTGTCCATATTAAAAAAGCTGTTTGTAATAAAAATCATAACCTAATAGATAACCAATACAAAATTGGTGGAATAAATTCAATAAAACTTAAGATTAAAACAGCAACAAGCGAAGGGTTTGTTAATCTTGATCCAATATATGGAAAAGATAGACATTATTTTGGAATTAATATAAAACATGGTGATGTGTTAAACATTTCATGTCCCATTTGCGATTCATCATTAATTGATAAAAATTCAAGATGCCCAATTTGCGGTGGACCCAACTATAAAATTACAATACCTAATCAAGGTTTTCTTGAAGGTTGTGCTTCTTTTAAAGTTGATTGGCAAAGATGGAGTTACATTGACCAATTAGGTGAAATTAAATTCGTACAAATTGATATTGAAGATAC
The DNA here is from genome assembly GCA_964625385.1 of uncultured Melioribacter sp. GTDB lineage: Bacteria > Bacteroidota > Ignavibacteria > Ignavibacteriales > Melioribacteraceae > Stygiobacter. The sequence continues at coordinate 4,493 of CAZVBT010000188.1, forward strand.
GGGTTGTGGTATTCCCCCTGAAAATCTTAACAAAATCTTTGAACCATTTTTCACAACAAAAGGACAAAAAGGAACTGGTCTTGGACTTTCAGTCATTTGGGGTATAATTGACAACCACAATGGAACAATAAGTGTCCAAAGTGAAGTTGGCAAAGGTACCATATTTACTATTCGTCTCCCAGAAAATGGAGAAATAATTTCATGAAAAATAAATTTGACTTATTAGTTATAGATGATGAAAAAGTTGTAATAGACTCAATAATTAAAATTGCACAGTTAGAAAATTTAACTTTTGATTTTTGCTTCGAAGCAAAAGAAGCTTTACAAAAATTAAATCATAATGAATATAATTTAATTATATGCGATATAATGCTTCCTGAATTTGATGGATTTCAATTTTTGGATAGAATGAATAATCTTGCAATCAATACACCAATAGTGATGACAACTGGATATTCCACAATAGATAATGCCGTAAAATCACTCTATTTGGGTGCAGTTGATTTTATTCCAAAACCATTTTCAATTGATGAATTACAAAGTTTATTAAAAAGAGGTATGAATTACAAAAAATTAATGTCGTTTAAAAATTTAAATATAACAGGAGAAATATTTGTAACATGCCCCGCAAAATATTTAAGACTTGGTGTTTCATGCTGGGCTTATTTAAATAACGATGGCTCTACTTTAATTGGTGCTACAAACTTCTTTATTAAATCAACTGAACCAATTACAAAAATTGAATTGCTTGAAGTGGAAGAATTAATAAATCAAGCAACTACTTGTGCTAAGTTAATTTCAGGAGATTATATACATAATTTATATTCTTCGTTAAGTGGTCGAATAATTGAAGTAAATAAAACTTTAATAGAAAAACCAGAAATCATTGAAAAAGATCCATATTTCGAAGGTTGGCTTTATAGAATAATTCCACATGAACTTGAATTTGAAAAACAAAAATTAATTCCTTGTGGATCAGATAGATAGAACAAAAATAAGGAGATAAAAAATGGGTTTTTCACTTTTAATTATTGCATTTATAATTTTTATACTAGCTGATATTATTATAAGATTTTTCCTCAACAAGACTAAAGAAATCAAACTGAGAAAGGAAAGAGAAGCAATACTTACTGAAAGTATAAAAGTTGACTTTTCAAAAGAAGCAAAGTCACTCAAAAGAGCTGAAGTACCAAATCCAAAAGCAAAAATTCTTTGTGTTGACGATGAAGATGTTATTCTTGATAGTTTTAGAAAAATACTTGTTCTTGATGGTTACTCAGTTGATACTGTAAACAGTGGACCTGAAGCAATAAACTTAATAAAATCTCATCATTATGATTTTGTTTTTACAGATTTAAAGATGCCCGAAATGGATGGTGTTGAAGTAACTAAAACTGTGAAATATCTTCGTCCAGATATTGATGTAATTATAATTACTGGTTATGCAACCGTTGAAACTGCAGTTGATTGTATGAAATTTGGTGCTATGGATTACGTTCAAAAACCATTTACTGAAGATGAACTACTTGAGTTTACAAAAAAATCCCTAATCAAACGTCAAGATAGAATTCAAAAGCAATTAAAGCCACGTGTTCATATTACACATCTTACTGAAACAGATAAAGTAAAATTTGGTGAATTTGCAATACCAGGTGGTGTATTTATTTCTGAAGGACACACTTGGGCTGCAGTCGCTCAAGATGGTTCTGTCAAAATTGGAATTGATGACTTTGCAAAAAAATTAATAGGTGAAATTGACGATATCGAATTTCCAAATCTTGGAATGAATGCCATCAAAGGTCAACCAATTTTTTCAATAAAACAAAATAATCGAGTAGCTAGATTCAATTCACCAATTTCAGGTGTAGTATCAAAAATAAATTATGAATTAAAAGAAGATTTGCATTCATTAAATTATTCTGTTTATGATAAAAATTGGATATGCTCAATTGATGCAGATAAATTGGAAACAGAATTGCCACAGCTTAAAATTGGAAAAAATGCAGTGGATTTTTATCAAAATGAAATTGATAAATTTATTGATGAAATGAAAAATATTCTAAAAGATAACTCAAAAACTGATGAATTAGTTTGGGGTGAACTTCAAAATTTAGATGAGAAGAATTGGTATTACGTCACTGGAGAATTTTTTAATAAATAATAAGAATTTTAATTTTAAATAATTATAATAAAAAGCAATTTTTTTTGGAAAATTAATAATATCTAAATATTTTAAGAAAAGACAAGTAAGTCTTTTATCTTATTTATCTTTTGTCTAAATAACTTATAATTAAAAACGATAATATTGTATCTTTTTCTTAAAGGTTTGTATGAAAAGATTAATTTGTTTTTTAATAGCTCTTTTATCAATAAAAATATTTTCACAAAGTGTAGAAGATCAAGTTTGTTTAGATTGTCATAGTGATAACACTTTAACTAAAAAAAAGAATGGCAAAATTGTTTCACTCTTTGTTGATGGTAAAAAATTCGTATCTTCTGTACACGAAGACATAAGTTGTATTGGCTGTCATTCAGATGTAGATCCAGAAAATTTACCTCACCCAGAAAATTTGGGTAAGGTTAATTGTGTTAATTGCCATGATGATAAAGGAAAAACTTTTAATAACGATATTCATCATAGATTAAAAGTAAAAAATCCACCTAATTGCATTTCATGTCATGGTAATCATGAAGTAAAAAAACCACCATTGAATAACAATGCAAAAGTCAATGAATATTGCAATAAATGTCATACAGATAAAATTCTTGTCAACAATTATCATGGAAAAATTGTTGAGAAAAATAATTGTTTAGCATGCCATAAAAATATTGATGTAAAACTGACACTTCCTTCATCAGTTCATAAAAATTTAGAATGTGCAGATTGTCATAATTATATTTTTAATAATTTAGCAAATCATCCAAAGAATATTAAACACACACAAAAAGCAGATTGTTATTTATGCCATAGTCAAATAGCAAAAGAATATCGTGAAAGTATTCATGGAATTTCACTAAAAGAAGGAATTGATGAAGCTGCAATGTGTTGGGATTGTCATGGTTCTCACAATATTCAAAAAGTAAAATCAGAGTTTAGTTTAGTTTCACCTAAAAATCTTGCATCCACTTGCGGTAAATGTCATGATAATAAAGATTTTCAAAAGAAATTTGATATTGGTATAAAAAATCCTGCATCAAGTTATGCTAACTCGATTCATGGAAAACTATTAATCAATGGAAATAAAGATGTTGCTACTTGTATAATTTGTCACGGTGTTCATAATATAAAAAACAAAGTGCAAGAAGGTTCAAAAATTTCAGCTTTTAATATTCCAAACTTATGTGGACAATGTCATAAAAAAGAAACTGAAGATTATGTACAATCAATACATTGGATAAGAGCTAAAAAGGGATTTCGTGAATCTCCTGTTTGTTCAGATTGTCATAGTGAACATAATATAGATGCAATAAATGTAAAGAATAAACGGGATGAAGCCAAAAAACTTCAAGAACAAACATGTATAGTATGTCATCAAAATCCTATGATTGCACGTCGTTTCGGGCACGTGGGAGAAAATGCAAAATTCTATCAAGATAGTTATCATGGTTTAGCTGTTATGCGAGGTGACAAAGATGCAGCAATGTGTATTGATTGCCATGGTGTTCATAAAATTCTTCCAAAAAATTATAGCGAATCTTCTGTGAATAAGGAAAATGTAAAAACTACTTGTCAAAAATGTCACAAGAATGCAACTCAAGTTTTTGCTGAAAGTTATTCTCACATAACTCAAAATAAAGAAGCAGCTAAAATTGAAAGTTTAGTTGCTAATATTTATTTCTGGATGATTTTTTCAATTATTGGAGCAATGGTTCTTCATAATTTATTGATTTACTTGTACGAAGTTAAAAAGAAAAGGAACAAACTTGTTAATGATATAACAATACCAAGATTTACCAAAAATGAAGTAATTCAACATTATTTGCTACTTACATCTTTCATCACATTAGCTATTACAGGTTTTGCTCTTAAGTATCCAAACAGTTGGTGGTCCGAGTTATTAAGAAATCTTGGAATGACAGAAACAGTTCGTCAATATATTCATCGTGGTGCTGCTTTAATTATGATAATTACTGGTTTATATCATATTGGTTATTTATTATTTACTGCACGTGGAAGAGATGTATTAATTAATCTTATTCCAAAATGGAGTGATGTTATTGAAGCAAGAGATAATATTCTTTACTACTTAAGAATAAATAAAGAAAAACCAAAATTTGATAAATATGATTATACAGAAAAAGCTGAATATTGGGCTTTAATTTGGGGAACAATTGTAATGGGAATTACAGGTTTGTTTTTATGGTTCCCTACATTAGTTGGTAATTGGGCACCAGTTTGGTTAATCAAAGTAAGTGAATTAATTCATTTTTATGAAGCTATTTTGGCTACACTTGCAATTGTTGTTTGGCATTGGTTCTTTGTAATTTTCCATCCACATGAATATCCAATGAGTTTAACCTGGATAGATGGTAAAATGAGTTTGCATACATATCGTCATCATCATGAAAAACATTTTAGAAAAGTAGTTTTAGAATGGAAAGAATATAAAGCTGGTAACCGTGAATTAAAAAAAGTTAGTAATTCAACATTATTATTTACTTCAACTTTAGAGAAGAATGGTTTAAATCCAGATTTGATTATTAATCATGAAATTGAAAATGATCCAGAACTTAAAAGCTGGTTAGATGAAAAATTAAATATTGCAATAAATTAAATTATTTATGAACTTGATTATAAGTGTTATTTGAAATTCTCAACTAATTCATTTAATAAACCTTAGGAGGATATTATGCTAAAAAAAGTAATATCAGTTTTAACTTTTGTTGGAATAGTTTCATTAATAATACCAACAAATTTAATTGCGCAGCCATATGGTTATGAAGGAACACAAGTATGTGGAATGTGCCATAAGACAGAAAAAGCAGGCCAACAATTAAAAATTTGGCAAGAAAGTAAACATGCTCAAGCTTACAAAACTTTATTAACACCTGAAGCAGATAAAATTGCAGCAGAAAAAGGCTTCAAAACAAAAGCTGTTGAAACTAAAGAATGTTTGAAATGTCATGCATCTGGTTATGATGTTGATAAATCTCTTATTGGTGCTAAATTTAAAGTTGAAGATGGGGTTCAATGCGAAACATGTCACGGTGCTGGTTCAGCTTATAAAGCTATGGCTGTTATGAAAAGCAGAGAAGAATCTATCAAAAAAGGCTTGATTTACCATGAAGATAAAGAAAAATTTTGCACTAATTGTCATAATCCTGAAAGTCCAACTTATCAGGAGTTCAAGTTCGAAGAAATGTGGAAAAAAATTGAACACAAAATTCCTAAAGGTTAATCTTTAATAGGATAAACAATGAAAAAATTTATTTTAATATTTTTAATTCTACCACTAATAATTCATGCTCAGAATTTTAATGGCAGGTTCACTTCTTCTTTTTATACGTTCCAACGTTTTGATAATTTACAAAACTCTGAAACTTATATAAGAAACACAGAAGCGGTTTATCTTAATTTTAATTATTCTAAAATATCATTACGTACAAGATTTAACTTTGAAACCAATTTGGGTAATTCTTTAGTTAACGATCCTCGTTTAAGATTTTATAATTTGTATTTTGAAGCTCGTGATATTTTGGATATTGCTACAATTAAAGTCGGAAGACAACCTTTATTTACACCAATTTCAGGCGGTTTATTTGATGGTGTCAATCTTAAATTGAAATACTCGGATTATTCATTAACTACCTACTATGGTGGTAATTTACCTGCATATCAAAAGTTGGAATTCTTAAAAGATCTAAGTGAAAATTATGTCATGGGGGCACGTTTTGATGCTAACCCAATTGAACATCTAAATCTTGCTTTAAGTTATATTGATAAAAACTTTAAATCTATGAGTTACGAAGCTTTACGACTTGATGCAGATTTAGATCCTATAAAAATCTTGATTATGCAAAATTCAAATCAATTTAAGTTTGCTTCGGGAGAAATTTCCTACGAATTACCAAGCTGGTTTGATGTTAATGCACTTTTTGAATATGATTTAAATTATCGTGAAGCATCAAAATTAGAAGCAAATGGTAGATTTTGGATTACAAATGATTTGGGAATTACCGGCTATTACAATTGGCGAGAACCAAAAATTAGATACAATTCAATTTTTTCGGTATTTAATTTTGGACATACAGAAGAATATGAAGCTGGTTTAGATTTTAAAATTAGCAATGACTATTCCCTCTTCGGGAAATTTGGAAACGTAAAATATGAAGATGAAAATTCATCTCGTTTAACTGTTGGTGCAATTACAAAATATGGAACCCTAAGTTTAAGAAAAAGTTTTGGCTATTCTGGTGAATTAGATAATATATCATTCTACACAGCTAAAACATTTGCAGATGGTTTCATAACACCTTCGATTGGAATTGCATATACTTCATATAAACTATCCAAAGATGATAATAAAAATAATATTATCTCAACATTAGCTGGTGTAAATGTACATCCTTGGCAAAAGTGGTCATTTGATCTACAAGGACAATATTTCAACAATAAAATTTACAAAAATGATTTTAGAGTATTCTTTAAAATAAACCACTGGTTTAATACTAATTTTTAGAATGTTATGAAAATAAAATATTTATACACAATCGTATCTTTAGTAACAGTTGTATTTTTGACAATTGCGGCAATTAATTCAAATAATTTTAATGATGAGAAATCAAATAAGGACATCATTAAATTTTCGCACAAGAAACATTCTGAAGTTTCAGCTTGTGCTGATTGCCATACAAACGCATCTTCATCAACATCATTAAAAGATAGACTCTTACCAGAAAAATCTGTTTGTGCTTCTTGCCATGATGTTAATGATGAGAAGCAATGCAACACATGTCATTATCAAGATAAATATGAACCATTGATGAAAAAAACATCGGAACTGATTTTTAATCATAAAATCCACCTAGAAAATCAAAATGTTAATTGCGAAAGTTGCCACAAAGGATTAACCGATGTTGATTTTAGTATTGAAGCTAAGAATTCAAGACCCTCAATGAATACATGTTACACTTGTCATAATGATCAAGCAGTTGCATCAAGTGAATGCAAAACATGTCATATTTCAACTGTTAATTTATTACCACAAGATCATAAAAGTGTATCTTTTATGAAAATGCATAAATTCAAATCCCAAGAAGCAAATGCTGATTGCCAAATGTGTCATGAAAATAATTTCTGCGAGTCTTGCCATGTTTCAACAACAATGATTGATGAGAAAAACACAAGTAAAAATTTTATTACACCTTATTCTCCGCATAATTTTATAGATAATACAAAGCAACAAAATATTACACGTGTTCATGATTTAAATTACAGATATACACACGGAATAGACTTAAAAGGAAAAACAACAGAATGTCAAACATGCCATCAAACTGAAACTTTCTGTGCGGAGTGCCATAATACAACTGGTGGCGATTATGCATTAACGGGTATGGTACCACAATCTCATAAAATGGCAAACTTTGTAACATTAGGAGTAGGAAGTGGCGGTGGTCAACATGCAAGTTTGGCAAAAAGAGATATTGAAAGATGTGCATCTTGCCATGATGTACAAGGCGCAGATGCAACATGTATTCTTTGCCATGTCGATAATGATGGTATCAAAGGTACTAATCCAAAAACTCATAAAAGAGGTTTTATGAATTCCTTTGATGATGGCGATTGGCATAATGATAAAGGATCTGTTTGCTACACTTGTCATACAGATGCAAATGCTCGTCCTGATGGAATTAAAGGAATTGGATTTTGTGGTTATTGTCATAAATAATTAACTCAATTTCTGGAATGATTATGAAAGCAAAAAATATTTACATATTAATTTTATTCGTCGGTTTTATTTTTTCATCTTGTAGTGAATTAAAAGATGATATAACAATCCCGACAAAAATAGGTGTTCATGGAACAGATGCATTAGTTATTCAATCTCCCTCTTTCCATGGAAAATTACTTGGTGAAAACAAACTTGATGGTTGCCGCCAATGTCATGCATCTAACTTAGCTGGAGGAACAGCGCAAGTAAGTTGTATCAACTGTCATCCATCATTAACTATTCATAATAAACATATTAATGACCCAACATCACAAAATTTTCATGGTAAATATGTTGCATCAAAGAATTGGAATATGAATGAATGTCAAAGATGTCATGGTGAATACTATGCTGGTGGTGCCTCATCTCCAACTTGTTACACTTGTCATAAAGATGGAGCTGGGCCAGAATCATGCAATACCTGCCATGGAGATTTTACTAAAACAAACTTAATTGCACCACCAAGAGCATTAAATAATGCAATTTCAACAACAGATCCAGGTGTCGGTGCACATACATTACATCTTACACAAATAAAGATTGCTCCTGCTAATGTTAAATGTGAAGAATGTCATATTATACCGAAAACATTTAGAACAGAAGGCCATATTGATTCTTCACCAAAAGCAGAAGTAATTTTTAAAGAACAGCCAAAAAATTCAAAATATGATTTCACAACATTCAAATGTTCCAACACATATTGCCATGGTAATTTTGAATTTTCAAAATCTACATCTAATTATTCTTTTGTTTATACTGCTGATAAAATTTCCGGAAACAATTTTTCACCACAATGGAACAAAGTTGATGGAACACAAGCAGCATGCGGTACTTGTCATGGATTACCACCAACGGGTCATCAAGCTGCAAGTTTAACTGCTTGTTCCACTTGCCATAGTGGAATTGTTGATAACACTGGAAAAATTATTGATCCTTCAAAACATATGAATGGAAAGAAAAACGTCTTTGGGCAAGAATTTTAATAGAAACTTGATTTTTTTATAAGCCGCTTTTAAAGCGGCTTTTTTTATATTTGATTGAAACATTTTTGAAACAATGAAACATTATGACAAATCTTAATGATAAATTAAAAGATAGAATTTTAGATTCAATTGCAGAAGGGGTTTTCACTGTAGATAAAGATTTTAAAATAAACTTCTTTAATAAAGCCGCTGAAAATATAACTGGACACAAAAGAGAAGATGTATTAGGAAAATTCTGTAAACATATTTTCAAATCTCCTGTTTGTTTATCAGATTGTCCCATAGCATTAGTTTTAAAGAATCAAAAGAATTTATTTGATTATGAATCAAAATTTTTTGATAAAAATGGGAAAGAAGTCCCAATTAAACTAAATTCAGCAATTTTATATGATGAAAATAATTTTGCAACTGGTGGTATAGTTACATTTAGAGATATGAGTCAATATCAACTAATACAAAATCAAATAGAAACCTCACAAAATTTTCATGGAATAATTGGTCATAGCAAACCAATGCAAGAAATATTTAAGCTTATATCCGAAATAGCAACAAGCGATGCACCAGTTTTTATACATGGTGAATCTGGAACAGGAAAAGAGCTTGTGGCAAATGCAATTCAAAAATTATCATATAGAAAAGACAAGCCTTTCATAAAAATCAATTGTTCAGTTTTCCCTCCAAATTTATTAGCGAGTGAACTGTTCGGACATGTAAAAGGTGCTTTTACAGATGCAATAAAAGATAGACCAGGAAGATTTGAACTTGCTGATAAAGGTACAATCTTTTTAGATGAAGTAGCTGAAATGCCTCTTCAAATGCAAATTCAACTTTTAAGAGTTTTGCAAGAAGGAACATTTGAAAGAATTGGTGAATCACTTACTAGAACTACTGACGTTAGAATCATTGCTGCTACAAATATTAATATTCAAATTGCTCTTCAAAATGGAAAATTTCGTGAAGACCTTTTCTATAGATTAAATGTAATCCCAATCGAAATTCCACCATTAAGACAAAGAAAAGAAGATATACCTTTACTTATAAATCATTTTCTAAATAAATACTCAAAAATCTATAAAAAAGAAATTAAAGAAATTGATTCTGATGCTTTAAATGTTTTAGTTGATTATGATTGGAAAGGTAATGTACGTGAATTAGAAAATGTAATAGAATTTGCATTAGTAAGAACTAATTCCAATGAGAAAATTCAGATAAATAAACTTCCATCTAATTTAATTGAAAAAAACAACAATTCTACTTATACTCCATTCTCAAGTTCAAAAGAAAAAACTGAAATGCTAATGGTTTTAGAAAAATACCAATGGAATAAAAGCAAAGTATCAAAGGCACTTGGCATTGGTAGAACTACCCTTTGGAGAAAACTTAAAAAATTAGACCTCATTAATTAATAATGTTTCATTTGTTTCATTATTGTGAAACATAATTTTAAATTTATTCAATTCATTATATCTAGTGTTTCACATTAAATCTTAATTATGAAACTATTTGTTTCATATTATAGACTTTTTTCTCTTTTTTTTTAAATAAAATCAACTGGCATTTTACTTGCAATTATTATCAAAAAATTTATGGATTTACTAATGAAAAAATTAAAATTTATTTATTTTATCATAATTTTTACTGGAATTTTAATTTCCTCATGTACTAAAAAAGAAGAAGAACCTGTAACTCCAAATGAAGAAGTAAAAAAATCAGTTGCTTCTTGTGAAGGTTGCCACACAAATTATGAAATGTTGAAAAAGGTTTATACTCCGGATCCACCTGATGAAGGTGGCGCATCTCATGGCTGTGGTGGTGAAACTCCTCATTATGAACCTTACGACAGAGTTTATCTTTCTGGAGCTGGATATCAAGAATTTAAAAAAGAAGTTCATGGAAAAATGCCATGTACTGCATGCCATAATGGAATTGATGGAACAGAAGATAAAAACAAAGCTCATTCAAATAATTTTATCAAAAAGCCATCAACACAGGCAGATAAAAAATGTGCTAGTTGTCATACTAATGTTTATTTAAAAGCACACAATAGTTTACATGAACAAGGTTGGGGTCAAAAATCAATGGTTTGTTTAAGAAGCGGTTTAGAAAACATTCCAACTGGTTTTGATAAGTTGTCAGCTAAAATGAAAGAAGGTTATGAAAAAAATTGTGCTAAATGCCATGCTGGTTGTGGCGATTGTCATGTTAACAGACCAATTGCTGGCGGTGGTGGATTAATAAGTGGCCATCAATTTGTAAAACCTGATATGAGAGATCATTGTGTTACCTGCCATTCAAGTAGAGGCGGACATGCTTATTTTGGTCAAGCTGCTGGAACTGTTCCAGATATTCATCTGACAAAACGTGGCTTCACTTGTATGAGTTGTCATAAAGCTGATGAAGTTCATGGTGATGAAAAAATTTATGATCAAAGATATAAAATGCCTCAAATGCCTGAATGCACTGATTGTCATAAAGGAATGGAAAATAAAAATAATTATCATACTGCACATCTAAATACTTTTTCTTGTAATACTTGTCATTCTCAAGATTATAATAATTGTGGAAGTTGTCATGTTGGTGGCGAAGGGGCAAGAATCCCTTCTTATCTTGGATACAAGATTGGTATGAATCCAATACCTGATATTAAACCATTCAAGTATGCAGTGTTAAGAAGATCTTTAATGGCACCAGATAGCTGGCAAAATTATGGTGTTGCAATTCTTTCTAATTTTGCTGTCAGACCTACATTTAAGTATGCTACACCTCATAATATTCAAAAATGGACAAGCAGAACACAAGTAGAAGCTGGTAAACCTTGCTACGATGCTTGTCATATTATTAAAAATTCAGATGGAAGTTATAGAAATAAGGAGTTGTATTTATTTAAAAATGATTTACAAGCTTGGGAAGTAACTGCAACTTCACCTATTACTGTTGATGGAAAACTACCAAGTAAATGGGATGTTAAATAATTAATTAAAAACAAGGAGTTAAATTATGAGCACACGTAAGTTATTTTATCTTTTATTAGTATTGCCAATACTTTTTGTTGGCTGCAAAAAAGATGAAAACCCTACAGTACCTGAACAACAAATTAACGAAGCACAACTTTTAGCTGAATATTTAGAAGCCAATGGTGATTATTTAAACACAGTTGCACCAGCTATTACTACTGCAGAACAGCTTAATACAGATATTTTATCAAAACCAGACAAAATTCATGTTATTGATATTCGTTCTCAAGCTGATTATGAAACTAAAGGACATATCAAAGGTGCTGTAAGAGTAGATTTGAAAAATATTGTGACTTATATGAAAGGACTTACTAACGCAACATCTTATGAAAAAATTGTTATTGCTTGTTATTCAGGACAAACAGCTGGCTACGCAACGGCATTATTAAGATTATTAGGCTACAATAATGTATCAAGTTTAAAATTTGGAATGTCTTCTTGGAATGCTTCATGCGCAACTTCTTGGAATCAAGGCACTGGTTATGGAAATAATTATACTAATTTTGTTACTACTGCAACAGAAAAAGCAACTGCAGGTAGTTTACCAACATTAAATACAGGTAAAAAAACAGGCAAAGAAATACTTGAAGCAAGAATTAATACTTTACTTTCTTCAGCTGATCCATTCGGAGATATTAAAATTGCTTGGAATACTGTAACTGGGGCTTTAACAAATTACTATATAGTAAACTATTGGCCAAAAACAGATTATGACAAAGGTCATTTACCTGGGGCAATTCAATATACACCAAAAGCTGATTTGAAGTTATCTACATATCTAAAGACTTTACCGACAAATAAAACCATTGTAGTTTATTGTTATACCGGACAAACATCAGCAAATGTTGCTGCAATATTAAAAGTATTAGGTTATGATGCAAAATCATTATTATACGGTGTTAATATAATGAATTATGATTGGATGAAAAATAATGGTATTGCAAGCTGGTTTAATCCTGCTACTGATGTTAAATCTTATTCATTCGTAACTGGTCCAAATCCACAATAATTTATTATTTTAGGTTGCTTAAAGTTATAACTTTAAGCAACCTTTAAAATAATTGAATAGAACTATGCATGAAATGTTAGGAAATCAATACTTTATGGTTAGAAACTTTCTTTCTGCAGTAAATGAATTTGAAATAGCAATGAAAGAACATCCCAATAATGATAAAATTAAAAAAAAATTAATTGTATCGTATACTCAAGTTGGGAAAGTCCAAAAAGCATTGGATTTATTTTATTTTATTTCACAAAAAGATTTATCAATTATATTTAATACAGATGTTATTCAAGATGATTGCCCATGTCCTGAATTAATCCCTTTGATTGAGACAAAAGAAAAATTAAATGAAAATTCATTTGACTTTTATATTACATTAGCAATTTTGTGGGCATTTTGTGATAAATATAAATCTTATGAATATTTCAAAAAAGCTAAAAGTATTTCTTCGAAAAATGAAAAATTGGATTCAATAATGAGTTCTTTTAATGACCACTTTAACAGAATTGAATTTGCCCATTAATCCTTTCTTAATTTAAGCAAGTAGTTTTAATATTCCTTATTTTTATACAGCACAAAAAAAGTTATTTATGTTAATTACAATTAATTTCCTAAAAATAATTTTGCCCCTATTTTACTTTATTACATTGGTTATCTACATTTTTGATTTTTTCAAACCCAAAGCAATGCTTTCAAATTCAAAAAGAGTAATTCTTTTTATTGTTTCGTTAACACACATTACATATTTAATATTTAGAATGATAGAATTTGATCATCCTCCTATTACTAATAAATTTGAAATTTTTTCAATAATTTCTTTTTCTATTGCTTTTTCTTATTTCATTCTTGAATTATTAACTGATATTAGAATGACTGGCTCATTTATAATTTTATTCTCATTTATTTTTCAAACTATTTCTTCCCTTTTTATTCCCAATAATTTTATTGTACCTGAAATTTTAAGAAATAGATTATTAGGGGTACATGTTTTTGGAGCAATTTTAGGTTATTCTAGTTTTACAATTTCTGCGGTCTATGGTTTTTTATATTTATTACTTTATAAGAATTTGCGTTCAAACAAATTCGGTATTTTATTTGACCGATTGCCAAGTTTAGAAACACTTGAAAGACTTAATATTTTTTCAACTGTTATTGGATTTATTTTATTATCAATGGCTATAATAGTTGGAATTGTTTGGTTGCCAGAAGCATTCCCAAATTTTAATTATTTAGATGCTAAATTGATAGGAACAATTTTAGTATGGTTTGTTTATTCATATGTAATTATTAAAAAATATTTGTCAGAATTAACTGGTAAAAACATTATTTATTATACTTTGGTTGGTTACACTTTTGCAATACTTTCCTTAATAATTACAAATACATTTGCAATAACATTTCATTCTTTTTATTGAGAAAGAAATAAAATGAATTTTCTCGGAATTTCTTTAAATCATAAAACTTCTCCACTTGAAATAAGAGAAGCATTACATCTAAATCATGATGAAATAACAAACTCACTTATTACATTAAAAAATTTTTTAGATGAACCTGTTATTTTATCAACTTGTAATAGAACAGAAATTTTTGGTTTTCCAAATTCATATTCGTTAAATAGCAAGCCCATTATTAGTGAATTAATTTCACTCAAGAATATAAAAGAAACAAAAGATGAATATTTTAAAACATATTTTTCTTGTGGTGCAGTAAAACATCTTTTTTCTGTTGCAAGTGGAATTGATTCTTTGATCATTGGTGACAGTCAAATCTTAGGACAAGTAAAAGAAGCATTTGAAATTTCAAGTGATATGGGTTTCACAGGAACAATTTCACAAAGAATTTTTGACACTGCAATCAAAGTTGGTAAACGAGCTATAAATGAAACTGCAATTGGTGAAGGTGCAGTAACCGTTAGTTATGCAGCCGTTCAGGTTGTTGAAAAAATTTTTTCCAACCTAAGTAAAAAATCCGCTCTTGTAATTGGCGCTGGTGAAACTGGTGAATTAGCCGCAGTTCACTTAAAGGATAAAGCCATTAAAAGAATTGCTATTTCAAACAGAACCCTCGAACGTGCAGAAAAATTAGCTGAAAAAGTCCATGGAGAAATTATTCCATTTCAATTTTTAAAAGAACATCTTCATGATTTTGATATAATAATTAGTGCTACAAGTTCAAATGATTTTATTTTATCTTATAATGATATTAAAAATGCTATCAAAAAAAGAAAAGGTTCATTACTCGTTTTGATGGATATTGCAGTTCCAAGGGATATTGACCCCAAAGTACGTGATATTGAAAATGTTTTTTACCACGATATGGATTCTCTTAAAGTTATTGTAGAACAAAATCTTCAAAAAAGAAAAGAACAAATTCCTTTTATTGAAAAAATAATTTTTGAAGAGATGACTAACTTTTTCAGTTGGTACAATACATTAGATATTGTCCCAACAATCAAAGCAATAAGAACTTTTTTTGAAGAAATAAGAAATGATGAATTACAAAAAATAAAAAACAAAATTTCCGATGAAGACTTTTCAAAAATTGAAGATATGACTCGACGAATGGTTGGTAGATTGCTTCATAATCCTACAGTTAAATTAAGAGAAATTGCAGAAAAAGGGTTTAACGCTAATGAAGCTTCTTCTAATGCTTTAATATTGAAACAACTTTTTAATTTAGATAATCATTTTAATCAAAACTATTCAAATCATAATGAAAAAAAATAAACTAATTATTGGATCTCGTGGAAGTGAACTTGCTTTATGGCAAGCAAAGTTTATAAAGAAAGAATTAGAAAGAAAAAACAAAAATCTTTCTGTTGAAATTAAAATTATTAATACAAAAGGCGACAAAATTTTAGATGTTGCACTTTCTAAAATTGGTGATAAAGGATTATTTACTAAAGAATTAGAAAATGAATTATTAAATGGAAATATTGATATTGCTGTTCATAGTTTGAAAGATTTACAAACAGAAATTCCCAATGGACTTAAATTAGCTGCAGTTACTCATCGTCATCCTGTTGAAGATGTTTTAATTTCTAAAAAAAAGAATACAACAATTTTTTCACTAAAAGAAAATGCAACTGTTGCAACCGGTTCTTTGAGAAGAAAAGCTCAACTTTTGCATTTACGTCCCGATATTAAAACTGTTGAACTAAGAGGTAATGTTCCAACTAGAATTAAAAAATTTATAGAATCAGATTGGGATGCTATTATTCTTGCTCGGGCTGGAATTGAAAGACTAAAATTATCAAAGCATATTTCATCATATATACCAACAAAAGAAATTTTACCAGCTGTTGGACAAGGTGCTTTAGGAATAGAAATAAAAGAGAATAATTTTTTTGCTCAGAAAATTTTAGAAGCAATTAATGATGAAAAGACTTTTATTGAGATTAGAGCTGAGCGAGCTTTATTAAAAAAATTAGAAGGCGGTTGTCAAGTACCTATCGGTGCTTATGCTCAGTTAAAGAAAAATGGTTTGTTTTTGGATGCTGTTGTTGCATCGCTTGATGGTTCTATAACTTTTCGCAACAAAATTCGTGGCTCTAAACACAATCCGGAAAAACTTGGAGAAAAATTAGCTATTCAACTCTTGAAAGCCGGTGCTTCAAATATTCTAAAAGAAATTTATAACAAATAAAATTGAAACCTTTAGAAAGTTCAAATATTTTTATTACAAAAAACAAAGAAGAAGTTACACCTAAATTTTTATTGCTCGAAAATTATTGTAATAAAATTTTTTATTCACCTACAATTAAGATTAAATCATTAATCAACGATGAAGTTTATAAAGAATTAAAAAATAATTTTGATAAATATCATTATGTTGTGTTTACATCAAAAAATTCTGTTGAAGTACTTTCTCATTTTTTAGAACAAGAGATTGAATTAATAAATAAAAAAATTATCGTAGCAATTGGTGATGCAACTTCAAAAAAATGCGTGGAACTAAATTTAAAGGTTGATATTGTTCCAGATAGTTTCAGTGCAGAAGGATTAATCACTTATTTTTCCAAGATTAATATAAAAGAAAAATATTTTTTAATTCCTACTTCTAAACTTTCTACGAACCAATTAAAAAAAGGTTTGGAAAACTTTGGAGCTTTTGTTGATTCAATACATATTTATGAT
>CAZVBT010000189.1:0-2079 GCA_964625385.1 uncultured Melioribacter sp.
CGAAATAGAACTTTTTCGTTCGCATATAATTTTTCTTAATGAAAAAGGATATGAAGTTGATACAGTTACAAATGGAGAAGATGCAATTTCTGAAATTAAAAACAAAAACTATGATTTAATTTTTCTTGATGAAATGATGCCCGGTTTAGGTGGGTTAGAAACTCTTTCTCAAATTAAAGATATTAATCCCAATGTTCCTGTTGTTATGGTTACTAAAAGTGAAGAAGAAAGTTTAATGCATGATGCTATTGGTAGTAAAATTAGTGATTATTTAATTAAACCTGTTTTGCCTTCTCAAATTTTATTGGTTTGTAAAAAATTTTTAGAAAGTAAACAAATTAGTAGTGAGTATGTTCAAAAAGATTATTTGAACGATTTCAACGAAATTTCAAGACTTGTAAATCTTGGTCCAACTTATGATGAATGGATAGAAATTTATTTAAAACTTGTCAATTGGGATTTTGAACTTGATGCTCATCCCGGAATAGATTTGCGTCAAATGTTATATGAACAGAAAAAAGAATGCAATCAGGAATTCTCAAAATTTATTGAGAAAAACTACAAATATTGGATTGATAATTCAGAAAATGAAGATGTACCATTTTTATCTGTAAATATTATTGATAAATATGTAATACCAGAGTTAAGGAATTATGATGGTCCACTTTTCTTTTTTGTGCTTGATTGTTTACGCCTTGATCAATGGCTTGTTATTGAAAAGCATCTCACAGATTTATTTACAATAAAAAGAGATTATTATTATTCGATTCTTCCAACTGCAACTACATATTCAAGGAATGCATTATTTTCTGGATTATTTCCAAGTGAAATTGAAAAGTATTATCCAGATATATGGAACTCTATGAGTGATGATGAAAATTCAATGAACAAATATGAAAAAGACCTGTTACAGCTTTTATTAAATAGAAAAAAAGTAAATTTAAAAACCGATTTAAAGTACATAAAAATAATTGATCCAGATGTAGGAAGAGCTTTCGAACAAAATGTTGTATCGCATCGAAAAACTCATTTTATGGCAGTTGTTGTAAATTTTCTTGACATGATTGCACATGGTAGAAGTGATTCGGAGATATTAAAAGAAATTGCTCCCGATGAATCAGCTTATCGTTCTTTGACAAATACCTGGTTCCAGCACTCTTCTTTACTGAATACTTTTAGAGCAATTGCAACTATACCAAATGCAAAAATTATTTTAACTACAGATCATGGAAGCATTAGAACACAAAGAGGTGCTAAAGTTTTAGGCGATAAAGAAGCTTCTTCGAATTTAAGATTTAAATATGGAAGGAATTTAAAAGTAGATGATAAACATGCTATCTACATTAAAAATCCAAATGAATATAAATTACCAAAACGTGGTGTAGCTGCTAATTATATTATCGCAAAAGAAGATTATTATTTCGTATATCCAACTGATTATCATAAATATTTGAGTTATTACAAAGATTCTTTTCAACATGGTGGAATATCTATGGAAGAAATGATCTTACCAATTGTTACTTTGGAGAAAAAGTTTTAATGGAATTTCCTTTCACAATATTAATTGAATCTGAAAATGAGACTTCTGATTTTGCCAAAAAACTAACTGAAGTTATTAAACTTGGTGATATAATTTGTTTGAATGGTAATCTTGGCGCTGGTAAAACTTTTTTGATAAAAGAATTTTGTAAATATTTGAATATCCAAAATGTAAGCAGTCCAAGTTTTGCAATTGTGAATGAATATAACGGAACAAAAAAAATTTATCATTTCGATTTTTATAGAATAAAAAAAATAGAAGAATTATTTGATATTGGTTTTGAAGAATATCTATTGTATAGAGATGTAATAATTTTTATTGAATGGGCAAATTTATTCCCTGAAATTTTACCTAAAAAAAGAATTGAATTTAATATTGAAATATTAAAAGATAACAAACGAAAATTTATCTTAACGAAATATGAATAATCAATTCCCTATTTTAGCAATCGAAACAACATCAGATTTATGCAGCGTTGCTGTTCAATTTAACAAAAATGATTTTATTGAAATTAATTATTTAGCTAAGCATATACACTC
>CAZVBT010000190.1:0-4285 GCA_964625385.1 uncultured Melioribacter sp.
TTATGATTTTAATCTAAACAAGGTCAATAAACTTGGTCCATATTTTACGTTTGAACAATTACAAAATTCCGATTTACACCCTGCCATTTTACATTATATATCAGCAGAAATTGATTATTTAGTTTTTGAAGATAGACAAAAACTCTTAAAAAATTCTGTTTTTGATTATTCCGGAGAAAAAATTTCTCATTATTTTACTTTAATTACAGCAGAATTAAAAAAGAATAAAAGATTTTCTTTAGAATACATAGCTAAATTAATTCTTCATGCAACTTCTTTTACTGTGAATTTTTTAGTTAGACCTAGTTGGACAATTACAAGATTTATATTTGATGATTCAAAACATAAAACAACAAATGAAATAAAACAGATTCTCAATTACGTATATTATTATCAATACTTAAAAACAATTATAATTTCATATTTAAGCAGAAAAAAAATTCTTTCAATGAATGTTGAAGAATTTGAAGAATTAATCACTAAATCAGACAAATTAAGTATTGAAAGTAATTTTAATGGTATAATTTCACATTCATTAAATGCAATGGCAGAATTTTTTAATATTGGTCAAATGCAAAAAACAAAAATTCCTCTCACAGCTGTTGAACTATTTTTAGAAGAAAAAAATCTTCCCGAACATTTGCAAAAAATTACAGAAGTTTTTGGAACTGATGAAAATGCTACTTATTATATTTCAGATTATATGCGTGTTCTTAATAGTGTTATTACTTTTAAAGATGAAGTTATTGAAGAAACTGACCAACAAATTTTTGAGCTTGAAAATTCTAAGCAAGAAAATTTAACTGCTGAAACACAAAACGAATCAAACGACGATAATTTTCTCAATCAAGATAAAAATGAAACTGTTACTACAAGCGATGAAGAACCTTTTTTTGAAACCATAAATAATGAAGATGAACTTACTCAGGAAAAAGATTTTAGTAATAACGAAAATATTAATTTCATTGAAACAATTAATAATTCTGAATTTAAACAAATTGATGAAATTAATTTTCAAGATGAAGAGTTTGCTGGTTTTACAAATGAAGAAATTGCCGAACTTACAAATGATGATAATCTGACTTATGATGGAGAAAAAGGAACTACATTCGAAGAGCAAGATAAAGAACAAGTTCAAGATGAAATAAATTTACAATCTTACATTGAAGAAGCTAACAGCTTTGAATCAGAAATAACTGAAGATGATATTCAACAAACCGAAAGAGAAAACATTGCTGATGAGCAAAATGATAATTTTTTTAAAAATGATGTTTTAGAAAATGAAGCTGAACTTGAAAATGTATCTGATATAAATATAGAATCTTCTTCTTATCAAAATAAAAAATTAGAACTAATAGAAATTATTGAACATAGAGATGTATCAAAAATAATTGAAACAATTTTCGATTTTGACTTCGAGGATTTTTCAAATACATTAGATGAAGTTTCGCAGTGTAAAAATATTGATGACGCAATTCTATCACTTAATAATATACTATCAAAAAGAAAAATTAATCCAAATTCAAAAGAAGCAGTAGAACTGAAAGATATAATAACAGAATATTTCAACCAATAAAATTTATGTTTATAGATTACACAAAAATATTTATCAAAGCCGGAGACGGTGGTAATGGTGCTGTTGCATTTAGAAGAGAAAAGTATGTACCCAAAGGTGGGCCTGCCGGTGGAAATGGTGGTCGCGGCGGAAATGTAATTTTCATTGCAGACCAAAATTTAAACACCCTGTTAGACTTTCGTTATAAAAAACATTACAAAGCAGAAAATGGTCAACCCGGTGGTTCATCATTAAAAGATGGCAGAAATGGAAAAGATATTTTAATCAAAGTTCCTGTTGGCACTTTGATTAAAGATGCTCAAACTGAAGAACTAATATTTGACTTAGATGAAAATGGAAAAGAGTTTATCGCTGCCAAAGGTGGAAAAGGTGGAAAAGGTAATGCTAATTTTGCTACACCGACAAATCAAACACCACGTTTTGCAGAAAATGGAAAACCAGGCGAAGAACGCGAAGTAATTCTTGAGTTAAAATTAATTGCTGATGTTGGTTTAGTTGGTTTTCCTAATGCTGGCAAATCAACTTTGATTTCTACTATTTCCGAAGCAAAACCAAAAATTGCTGATTATCCTTTTACAACTCTTGAACCAAATTTAGGAATTGTTCGATATAAAGATTATAAATCATTTATTGTTGCCGATATTCCCGGAATTATTGAAGGTGCACATCAAGGTAAAGGCTTAGGATTAAAATTTTTACGTCATATTGAAAGAACAAAAATTCTTTTAATTATGATTGATGCAACTTCTGAATCTTACCAAAAAGATTTTGATACTTTAATTAACGAGCTTAATTCCTTTTCAAAAGTTCTTAACTCAAAAAAGAAATTACTTGCATTTTCAAAAGCTGATTTGCTTAACGAAGAAGAATTACAAAAATTATCTAAAAGAAAAATCAAAGGTTATAAAGGAAATATTATAATTTTTTCTTCAGCAACAAACTTTAACATTCCTCGATTATTAGATGAACTATGGACGCAAATAAACAGCTAAATTTTTCCAGATTTATTTTAATTAATCTATTACTATTTAGTTTACTAATTATTACTTTCATAATCAGCATTTTAATTGGGCAAACGAATATTCCTGTAAATTATTTTTTTAACTCTTTGTTTTCAAATTCTATTTACACTCAAATAATTTATGAAATCAGAATTCCAAGAGTTCTTTTTGCAATATTTGTTGGTGGTGGCTTATCAATTTCAGGTGCGGTTTTTCAATCATTGCTGTTAAATCCATTAGCTGAACCATATATTTTAGGTATATCAAGTGGTGCAACTTTTGGCGCTGTGCTTTCTTTTATAATTGGATTAACTTTTATAGGTACTCAAATTTTTTCTTTTGCAGGGGCTTTGATTGTTATAATTCTTGTTTATCTATTTGGTAAAAGATTCGGGGAATTGGAGCCTAATCAACTTTTACTTTCTGGTGTAATGATAGGTGCATTTTTTTCTGCCGGAATTCTTCTTCTTATGTTATTACTTAATGATTCTTTAAGAATGGCTGTTTATTGGCTTATCGGCAATTTATCTTTAGCTAAAAAAGAAAATTTAATTTTTATTGTACCGGTAACTTTATTTGCAACTACTTTTTTAGTAATAAATTCTTATAAATATAATCTTCTTTCACTCGGAGAAGAAACAGCGCATCAACTTGGTTTGAATGTAAATAAGCTAAAAAATATTTCATATATTGTTGTAAGTATATTAATCGGAACATTGGTTTCTGTTTCTGGAATTATTGGTTTTGTCGGCTTAATAATTCCTCATATTTGTAGAATGATTTTCGGAACTGATAACAGAATTGTTTTTTCTGCTTCTTTTTTTACAGGTGCAATTTATTTAACAATTGCAGATACCTTAGCAAGAACTTTATTTGCACCTATTGAAATTCCTGTAGGTGCTATCACCGCATTAATTGGTGCGCCAATATTTATTTATTTATTAAGAAAAAAATCATGAACAATATTAGAGGTTATTATGAAAATATTTAAGTACAACATAAAATTATTAAGTATTCTATTAACTCTTTTAATTGTTGCTTGTTCAACTGCATTAAATATTTACAGTGATAAAGATGACGTTCAATTTGGAATGCAATTCGATAAAGAGATTAGAAATAATCCAAAAGAATATCCTATCTATAAAAAAAATCCTGCGATAAGAGATTATATTGATAAAAATATTTTTCGTGAAATTATAAATTCACCTGAGGTTAAGAAAAGAGGAACATACAATTATCAGATTGATGTAGTGGATAATGACTCAATTCTTAATGCATTCGCTCTTCCAGGAGGATATGTTTATGTTTATACTGGTTTACTTAAATATCTTGATTCTGAAGCGGCTCTTGCAGGAGTATTAGGACATGAAATAGCTCACGCAGAAAGAAGACATGCAACGCAAAGAATAACCAAAGCTTATGGAATGCAAATACTTTCTAGTTTAGTCCTTGGAGAAAATCCATCTCAAACAGCACAAATTTTTTCTAATTTATTTTCTGGTTTAGCATTACTTGCAAACAGCAGAAGTGATGAAGCAGAGAGTGATCAATATTCTTTTAACTATCTCAAATACACAAAATTTTATCCCGGCAGCGTAAAATTCTTTTTTGAAAAATTAAGAGACGATGGTAAAGTTTCTAAAGGTGGAGCTGGTATAGCAACATTTTTATCTACTCATCCAGATCCTATTTCAAGAATTGAAGAAAC
>CAZVBT010000191.1:0-2688 GCA_964625385.1 uncultured Melioribacter sp.
TTGGGCGAGGAAATAATTTTATGAAATTGAAAATAAAAATAAAAAATCCTTTAAAAGCGGTCGCGAAAGTTTTGACCGCTCCCGTCGTCGTGCCGACGAAAATGGCCGTTTCACAAGTAAGCGAAAAAGCGGCCGCGGGAATAGGCGGCTCGTTCGGATATTCTAAAAGCGAAAATAAATTTGCAAAAATAGGCGGGAAAATAGGCGTTGCCGTGGCAGGCGGCGCCGCGCTTAAAGCCGTTACAAGCGCGCCGTCCGTGGCGGCTATAACCGCAAAAGCAAATACTTTAAAAACGGCGGCTACGGCCAAGATTGGCGTTGTCGGCTTGGCGTCAAAAGCGAAATCTTTTGGCGGACTTTTTAAAAGCGCGGGCGAGAACACCGCGTCGCAAGCACCCGCAGAGCCCGCTAATGTAACGCCCGAACAACAGCCCGCGACCGCCGTCGCTCCGCAAAAATTCTTTTTGGCCGCTTGGCTTGACAAAATTTTTGGAATAGGGGGCTAATATGAGAATACCCTTTCAATATGCGCGCTCTCAATACATTGGCGCAGGCACAAGCGCCACGCTTTTAGAGGACAATTATTTTGGCAGCGGAACAAAGGCCGTTGTTACAAAAATAGCGACTTACGCCTCGGACGACGCGGCGTGGGGGGATATGGAATTTTCTTTAATAATCGACGGAATGAAAGATAAAGAATTCGGAAGCGTTTTGGACCAAATCGGCAGTCAAAGCGAGCCAAGACCGATACCCGAAGGATTGATAATCGCTAATGCATCTATTAAATGCGTGGCAAAAAATAATTCGGCGACTAATACTTATAAATTTGGCGTTCTAATCGAAGGTTATTATGAATCAAATTATTAAAGAATACTTATTCCTCTTTATAATCGCAGTTATCGCGATTATAGTTTTGATTTGGTATTCGAAAAAACAAGTAACATCGGCAATTAATTACGTCGAAAAGAAGGCCGCAGAATATAAAAGCGACCTCGACTTAGTTACAAGCCCGTCGTCGTGGAAAGACGTTTTTTCAAATCTATTTTCGTCACAAAAATATATAAGCCCCGACGACCAAAGAAAAGCAATAGCAGAAATTAATAAAAAATTAGGTATATAAATTATGAAAGAAAAAATTGAAAATTATATATACGAAAATTTTACCGCAATATTTTACACATCAATTTTTCTTTTTATTTTTTGTGCCTTATCTTTCGGCCAACAAGCAGGTATCGGCTCGTCGGCATTAAAAAAACATAATCACAGCGGCGACAGCCAAGGCGGAAGTATTCAGGCCTTAAAACTTACGGGCAATTTTTTTATCGAAGGAAATAACGAAGGAAATATCGTAATGCCTTCGACGCCCGCAACGGGCTCAAATTTCATTTATTATCCCGCCAAATCGTCTTTGTATGCTGGATTTACTAATAGCGCAAACTCTTGGTATGTTAAAGACGTCGCAAATACTATAAATCTTGGCTCGTATAATCAATGCGGTAATTACTCCTCTTGTATCGGATACGGCGCAAGCGTTAGCACCTCGCGCTATAATTCGCATACTTACGGCAATTATTTAAAAACTACGGCAAACAACGCGATTACTATCGGTCAAGGAAATTTGACAAATTACGCCGTCAATACAGACACAAACTCGGTTAAAATTTATAACGATAATGTTTTAAATTCAGGCAAGCCGATTATATCAATTTCATCTTACGGCGTTGTGAATATTAACGACCAACTTATAATTACGACCTATTCGGTTTCAAATATTTCGAATAATTCGCCTGTGCTCTTTACGACAACTTTTACGTGGTCGTCGTCTGGTACGGGATTATTCAAAAATAGCCCTTTTGTAGTCAATTATCCTTTTCCCGATAATATTTATTGTCGTTTCGGCGTTTATACGCATTCGGGGGGCGGTACCAACTCATTACTATTCGAACCAATTATCAATTATTCTACATATACGAGCGCTTGGAATACCCGATATCATTATACTACCTCCTATACTAATTCATTACTGTATGATATATCAAGCCTAAGAGGAGCATTTGTAGCCGAAGGCCCTGCCCATTATTATTCGGTTTTAGAAGTATTCTGGACTAAAACTTCTTATAATACTAAACTTATTCAATTTATATCTCATAATGTCGGCGGTAATATCACATTTGAAACGCGCGCGGGCTATACAAGCACGTTTGACTCGACCGATAATTTAACAGGATTAATTATAACGTCGGACCGAACCGCAGCAACAACTGGCGTTATAAGTATTAACGCGTCTTGTTCTAAATTTTAATTATGAACGAAAATTTAATTTTAATTTTAATCGGAATTATTCAGGCCTTTTTCTTTTTCGAATTAAAAAGATTTGAAAACGAAATTTGCGAATTAAGAAAATTAATTTTCGAAGTTATGAAATTTTCAAGCGAAAAATTCATTGAGAGGTAAAATATGCGGGCTAAAATATTAGGCGGTTATTTGATAAAAAAAGGCGTAAAAAAAGTAATAACAAATATTGTTATATACGCTCTTTCGCTTTTAGCCGCTAAAAACGGAAGCGAAAAACTTGGCGAATATGGCATAACCTTTGGCGTTAATGCCGAATTATTAAGCGAAACTCTTACGGCACTTGCTATCGCCAAATTTACATCGCTATATGATTTTTTGAAACATAGAAAAAAT
>CAZVBT010000192.1:0-2362 GCA_964625385.1 uncultured Melioribacter sp.
TTTTCAGCTTTTTCTTTTAATGATTTTCTTAACTGTAGAATTTCCTTCATGTCACTTTGAAATAGTTTCGGTGAATTCTTTATAATTTCTGTTAATGAATACTTTTTTATATTGAGTTTATATTCTTTAACTAACTCGTCAATGATTTTAATTCTTTTTGCTTCTTCTTTTTCAACTTTACTTAAAAATTTTTGTTCTTCACTTAATGAAACTTCAAGCAAGTTGAAATCATTATTAATGATTGCTTGCTTTTGGTTTTCAAGTGAGTTTAATAATTCACTTAAATTATTGTTTTGTGATTTTAAAGATTCAATTAATTCTTTTTGTTTCATGATTGATTCTCGCTAAAATGTTCTAAGTAACTAAGTACTTTGTTAATGTATATTTTTGTCTCAGCAAAAGGTGGAACGCCATTAAATTTTTCCACATTTTGCGGTCCAGCATTATATGCAGCAAGAGCAAGTTTCAAATCTCCACTATATTGTCGAAGTAAATGGGCAAAATATTTAGTCCCACCAAAAATATTTTCTTTTGGATTGAATACATTTTTTACGCCCATATCAACTGCTGTTGAATCCATTAATTGCATTAATCCTTTTGCTTTAGCATTTGAAACAGCTTTATGATTACCGGCAGATTCAGCAAGAATTATTGATTTTATAATAGCTTTATCAACTCCGAAAGTTTTACTAGCTTCTTCAATATGCTTATTAAATTTATCAAGTCTTTCAAGTGATGAATTGCTTGGTTTTACTTTAGTAACATCAGCTGGAATTTGAGTATTATTAACTTTAACTGGATTTAATTTTGATGAAAGTCTAAGTTTAAATTCATCCGGCATACTTTCACCAGTTATTTTACGATATAAAATTTCGGCTATTCCTAAACTTTTTGTATCGGACATTTTTTGAGCAATTTCCTGTTCGAAAATTGTATCAAACATATCATTGCCATAACCATCTTCACTCCCAAATAAACCACTGGTTGCTTTATTCATACTTTTTAACATCATAGCAGTTAAAACACTTTCAAATTGTTTTGATGCTGAAGCAATTTTTTCTTTTTGCTTTTCATCGTAATGCGATTTTATATCAATCGGTTTTGTAAAGTGTTTATCGTTACTTGCTTTTAATGTTATTTCTTCCATTTGAATAATTCATTTTTTATAATTTTCAATTAATTTTTTAAAGGACTGATTTCATAATTATACATTTTACATTATTAATTTTACATTATAATAAGTTCAGCCATTAATGCACCAGCTTCTTTTAAAGCTTGAAAAATTGAAATAATATCACGCGGAGAAACTTTTAAAGAATTTAATGCAGCAGCAACTTCTTGCACGTTGCTTGCACCTTGAATTGCAATTGTTTTAGTTGAATCTTGTTGAGCATAAGGAATTTGATTATTCATTGCAACTGTATTACCGCGTGAAAATGCACCTGGTTGTGAAATAATAGGATAATTTCTAATTGTAATGTTTAAACTTCCGTGTGTAATTGTAACTGGAAGAATTTTAACATTTTGACCGGAAACGACAGTTCCAGTTCTTTCATTCAATACAACTTTTGCAATATCATCAACAGCTACGGTTAAATTTTCAACTTCGCTTAAAAATGCGATAATATTATTCTGACGATCTTGAGGAACATTAATTTTGACGAAAGCAGCATCTTCAGCTTTTGCAATTTCGTTACCAAATTTAGTATTTAATGCTGTTGCAATATTTTGTGCCGTAGTAAAATCTGGTTCTTTTAAGAAGATAGAAATTTCATTATTATCAATCATATTATTTGGAATTGAAATTTTCAAAGTACCGCCACGAGGAACACGACCAGCAAGTGTATGATTTTTTGCAATTCTACTTCCCGTAAAGGTATTAATATCATATCCACCAACAGAAATAGCACCTTGAGCAAAGCCATAAACTTCTCCGTTCATACCAGAAAGTGGGGTCATTAATAAAGTTCCACCTTGCAGACTTGTGGCATCACCCATTGAAGAAACAACAACGTCGAATTCAGCACCAGCTTTTAGATTTCCATTTAGAGTTGCAGTTACAATAACTGCTGCAACATTTTTTGTTTTCAAATCTGTTTGAGGAACTGTTATGCCGAATCTTTGTAACATACTTGTAACAGATTGGATTGTAAAAGCAGAACGATAACTATCTCCTGTTCCAGCTAAACCAACAACTAAACCATAACCAATTATTTGTTCCGAATTTTTTCCAGCGATATAAGCAACATCTTTAATTCTTTGTGCATTTGATGTTGCAAAAAAAACTAATAAAAATGATATTAAAATTTTTACTTTCATATTAAACCTCAGAATAACCAATGAAATAATTTGGTTAACCAGC
>CAZVBT010000193.1:0-2852 GCA_964625385.1 uncultured Melioribacter sp.
AGAAATTTTATTTGGATAAGTATCAATTTCACTTACTGCAATTTCACCACCAGCAGTTTCTTGAATTAATTGTGCAGCTCTCTTAGCCGCCCAGCTTGTTATATTAACATCAGTTCCTCTTTCAAATCTGTACGAGGCATCAGTCGAAAGCGCTAATCTTTTAGCAGTTTTTCTTATTGATGATGGATTGAAATATGCACTTTCAATTAAAATATTTTTTGTATTGTTTGTTACTTCAGAATTTTCTCCTCCCATTATTCCAGCAATTGCAACTGGTCTTTCTGCATCACAAATCATTAAATCTGTTGATTTTAATATTCTTTCTTTTGAATCAAGTGTTACAAACTTTTCATTTTCATCAGCAGTTTTAACAATAATTTTCTTTTGAGAAAGTTTATCTAAATCAAATGCGTGAAGTGGTTGTCCAATTTCATATAAAACAAAATTAGTTACATCAACAACATTATTTATTGGTCTTAGTCCAATACTCTTAATTCTGTTTTTTAGCCATTCAGGGGATTCTTTAACTGTTACATTTGTTACAACCTTTCCAACATATCTTTGACATAATTCTGAATTTTTAATTTCAACCTCAGCAAGTTCTTCTGATTTAATTTTAGATTCAGATAATTTTATTTCAGGTAATATTAATGATCGATTAAAAATTGCAGATAAATCTCTTGCAATACCAATATGGCTTAAAGCATCAGAGCGATTTGGAGTGATATTAATTTCCATAATAACATCGTTAAAATTCATTGCATCAGAAAAATTTAATCCTTCTTTAAGAGATGAATCTAAAATCATAATGCCTTCATGATTTTCACTAATTCCAAGTTCTTTTTCAGAACAAATCATTCCTTCCGAAACTTCTCCACGAATTTTTGCTTTTTCAATTTTGAAATTTCCATTTGGAATTACAGCACCAACTTTTGCAAAAGGAACTTTTTGCCCTGCTGCAACATTAGGAGCACCACATACAACATTATAGTCTCTTTCACCATCTGTAACTAAACATAAAGAGAGCTTATTTGCGTTTGGGTGCTTTTTGCTTTCTTTAACGTAACCTATTACAATATTTTCAAAATTTTTCTTTTGATCAATTACTTCTTCAACTTCTAAACCAGCAAATGTAATTTTTTCAATAATTTCATCAACAGAAATTCCATTTAGGTCAATATAATTTTTTAGCCAGTTAAGAGAAATTTTCACTTTAACACCTTAATATTTTATAATTAAAATTGAGTTAAAAACCTTTTATCGTTATCGAATAAAATTCTAATATCATCAATTCCATATTTTCTCATAGCAGTTCTTTCGATACCCATTCCAAAAGCGTAACCAACATATTTTTCAGGATCAATACCAACATTAGAAAGAACATTTGGATCAACCATGCCACAACCAAGAATTTCCATCCATCTACCCTCTTTACCTTTAGGTTCCCACCAAATATCCATTTCAGCACTTGGCTCGGTAAATGGGAAAAAACTTGGTCGGAATCTATACTTAACATCCTGACCGAAGAACTGTTTTACAAAAGCAACTAATGTTCCTTTTAATTCGGCAAAAGTTACATCAGTATCAACATACAAACCTTCAACTTGATGGAAAAGGCAAAAACTTTTTGCACTAACTGCTTCGTTTCTAAAAACTTTTCCGGGCATAATTGCTCTTAGCGGAGGTTGTTTAGATTGCATTAATCTTATTTGGACTGGTGAAGTGTGAGTTCTTAATAAAAATTTTTCAGTTATAAAAAAAGTATCTTGCATGTCTCGAGCCGGATGATCATTAGGAAAATTAAGTGCTTCAAAGTTGTTATAATCACTTTCTAATTCAGGCCCTTCATAAACTGAAAAACCTAATCCTTTAAAAATGTTTTTTATTTCATCTAAAGTTTGTGTAATAATATGCTTGCTTCCAAGTTCTTTTAATCTACCGGGAAGAGTTAAATCAATAAAATTTTCTGAAAATTTTTTTTCATTTTCAAGTTTTGATTTTAATTCCTCATAAATGGAAAAAGTATATTTTTTTAATTCATTAATAGCCCTGCCGATAATTGGTTTATCTTCTTTAGGAACATCTTTAAGAGAATCAATAATTTGAGTAACAATTCCTTTACGACTTAAATATTTAATTCTGAAATCCTCGAGTGAAGATAAATCAACTACATTTTTAATATCATCATCAAAATTTTTTTTGATTTCATTAATTTTTTCTAACATAAGTTTATCCGACAATTTAAAAAAATTCCCTTCTAAAATTTTAAAATAATTTCAGAAGGGAAATAAATTAGTTTGTAACAAATTTAACTACTTCAGCGAAAGCCTGAGGATTATCAACAGCTAAACTAGCAAGTAACTTACGATTGATAGAAACACCTTTTTTGTTTAATGCGTCAATCAATCTTGAATAAGTTGTACCATTAGCTCTTGCAGCAGCATTAATACGAACAATCCATAAGCTGCGGAAACTGCGTTTCTTTAACTTTCTGCCGACATAGGCATGTGAAAGACCTTTTTCGATGTGATTTTTCGCAATCGTCCAAACGTTCTTTCTCCTTCCCCAAAAGCCTTTCGCTAATTTGAGAAAGCGTACACGTTTGCGATGCGATGCTACTTTATTGGTTGCACGTGGCATTTTTACTCCTAAAATTTGTTTAACATTATGATTGAGGAGAGCATCTGACCTCAAAACATATTTGATTTTTAAAGAACTTTGTGAAATAAATCTTGTTTATTTCATTGCCAACATTCTTTTGATTCCAGCTTCGTTCGTTGGATGAACTAGCGTGGATTGGCGTAGATTCCTTTTTCTTTTGCGAGATTTCTTTGTTAAAATATGGCTAATGA
>CAZVBT010000194.1:0-2484 GCA_964625385.1 uncultured Melioribacter sp.
CGGGGAGTTTCAAAGTAACAGTAATTCAGATTGATTATCTAGTATTTATTAATCCGTGGGATCTTTTTGTGTTTGCCGTAATTGACGACTTTGAAGACGCCACAATTACTGATGTAGAAAAAGAAGTTGTCATTCCGACCACTTATTCCCTATCTCAGAATTATCCCAATCCATTCAATCCTTCTACCACTATTCGTTACAATCTTTCAAAATCCGCATTTGTAACCTTGAAAGTATTCGATGTCCTTGGAAGAGAAGTTGAGACATTAGTGAATGAAGAGAAATCCGTTGGCGAACACACAGTTAAATTCAACGGCTCTCACCTTTCATCCGGTATGTACTTCTATCAAATCACTATTGGTCATGGACAGTTTGTCCAGACCAAGAAGATGATTCTAATGAAATAAAAACCGCCCTATGGGCGGTTTATTTTTTTACTACCTTATATTCTTTTTCTAGATTATTTCTGTCCACCTTATCAAGCACGAGAATTAATTGTTCCTTTTTGAAAGTCCTTTCCTATTGGTAAGCGCTTCAATGCCCCCAGTAAACTCAACACCGAGTTTTTTTACCAAAAGAGCAAGCGTATCTTCATCTAATTGTTCCAATTTTTTCTCATTAAATTCCACTCCTGTTTTGTCCACTGATTCTGTTCCATGTCCGCATTATAACAAAAATCCCTATATAGGGATTTATTTTTTATTTATCGGAACGTTTTTCAATTCAGTTGAACGGTGGCAAATTTTTCAGACCTATTTGAATCTGAATTTTTTCAATACACATCTACGTGTTCATACGGATTCGCTTTGCTTTTATGTTCCTTACTAAACGATATAGTTGTTAAATATTAAAAACCACACAAGTCCATGAATTCGTGGGGTTATTTGTATAATCTTCCTTCAATATATCTCTTACAAAACCTTATAAGCTTTTGATCGCTCTGAACAAAATTTGTTTCTTTTTTTATTCCCTTGTTCTTTTTCCACCACTGCTCTTCAAGACACTTGTCTAACCACGCTACCTCAGTTTTATCTCCAAATTTTTTTAGAAAATTCCTCTGGACTTTGTATGCGTCTCGCTCCGCACTATCTCCAATATATTTTCTTCCTTGCTTCCATTGAAGCATATGCACTCCCTCATGAATGAATAATGAGGCAAGATACACACTTGATGATTCAAGAATTGTCTTTGGTTCACACACATATACTCCCTCCTCTGGAAACAACATATTGTCATACGAACCAGTTGGACGAACAATAATACTCTTTATCAATGCAACTGAAGAAAAAGAGCGCACTGCATTAGTTTCAATAAAACGTAACGCAATGCTTATCTTATTTATTTGCTTATTATCTGACGCCCCAATGGTAAATGTTTTGATTTTTTTTAGTATATACATAAAAACATGTTTTCAATTATAGAAAATTATGAGGCTGTAATTATTGCAGCCTCTTTTTATATAACAAATTCTAAAAATCCTCGTCTAATTTTTCAATAATAACATTTTCATTCTCAATTTAATTAGATAACCTTTTTTTATATTTAGGAAGTAAAAGAAGCATAAAATTGGTAAGGAATATTTTTTACATATTAGGAAGTGTCATTCTCTTCTTTGCTGGAATGGTTTTTTATGGAATGATATTGAATTTGCAAGAAGTCAAACTTGCTGATGCAATGAGAGAAAATGGAATTTCTGAAATCAAAAATCCAATTTTAATTGTTGATAGAAAAAAGTATCTCGTTCAACTCTTTAATGAAAATAAATTGGTAAAAAGTTATAAAGCTGTCTTTGGTAAAAATCAAAGTTTAGTTAAGATTAGCAAAGAAGATAATGTAACTCCGATTGGTGAATATAAAATTTGTGCAAAAGATACTAACACACAATATCATAAAGAATTGAAACTAAACTACCCAAGCATTAGTGATGCGGCAGAAGCATTAGCTAGAAATTATATCAATCAAGATGAGTATGATGCAATTATACTTGCTCAAAAAAATAATGACTGTCCACCACGAGAAACAAAATTAGGAGCTGAAATTTCAATTCATGGAATTGGGACTTATGATATAATATTTCGCAATCTTCCATTTTCATTCAATTGGACTAATGGTTCAATTGCTATTAGCAACGAAAGTATTGATGAATTATATTCAGTTACAAAAATTGGTACACCAGTTAAAATAATCTATAAATGAAATACTACTTTAGAATTTTTACATTGATTTTTTTTGTAAGCATCATTTCTTATGCTCAACAAAATAAATATGAACTAACAGAAATTAAATTTGTTGGAAATAAAGCAATACCTTCTTCAATTCTTTCTACAATTATTTATTCAAAAGAATCACCAAGTTGGATTTCACAATTCTTCAATAAATTTTCAAGTATTGGTGGTAAACCAGTTTATTTTGATTCATTGTTGATCGAATCTGACATTCATGCAATAAAATCTTACTATCAATCAAAAGGTTACTTCAAAACAA
>CAZVBT010000195.1:0-2736 GCA_964625385.1 uncultured Melioribacter sp.
GGGAAGAACTCCCGATGCACCAATAACCAAAGAAATTAAACCCACTGCTGCAATTGCCTGGAAAAGAATTGAATTCGGTGAAATAAAAAAAGGCGGAAAGCCTATTGAATTAGTTGATGTTCCTTTTGAAAATGCAATTAAACTTGATAATAAACTTCAACTTAAACTTGAAAATAAATTTCAAACAACAGGCGAAAACCTAAAATGCGTTTTTATTGATACAGGTGAAAATGGCACATTCTCTCGCGGAGAGTTTGAAGCAATTACCGCTCAAGGACAAATGGAATATGTTACACCCGAAGAAATTGCTGATGATGTAATTTTTGAAATTAAAGGTGGAAATACTGGTCACGATATAATTAACGCACTCGATAATGCAACATTAGAACCAACTTATAGAGCTGGATATTTACAACATTGGGCTGTTGATAAACTCGATGAACTTGAAAAAATTCATAATGTTAACAGCGTTGCATTTGAATTACTTGGACCACCAAGACTTTCTAAACTATTGCACGAAATAAACATATTAAAAAATGTATTCGGTTCGATGAAGAATATCGTTAATCAAAATCCGGAGAAATTATCTGAAGAGTGTTTTGAATACTTAAAGAAAAATGAAAAATTAAGAAATGAAATTATTTCCATAGGAATTCCTATTCTTTTACCAGATGGTAAAAAATTATTACGAGGTAACGAAATAAAAATTCCCCCATTCAGAGGTGAAAATGAGATAGAATTAAATGAAACAAACATTAACTTATGGGCAAATGATGGCTGGGTTGATTTAAGAGTAAAAAATATGATTATTTGGCAACAAAGATTAAAAGCTATTATTGAAGAAGCTGAATCAATCAATCCTAATGATACCAGTTCTATGCATGTTAGAACCAAAAAATATTGGAATAACTTTGAGACAATTGATATCGGCAAAGTAGTTGGCTGGATTTTCATTAAAGAAGAAAAAGGAGAAAGAATGAAAGCTTAACAAAAGAAAAGTCCCACATCAGTTAAATGATTGTGGGACTTATTACCCCAGCAGTTCTGGATATCTCGCCCAAAAGCTATTAAATGGATCATCCCCCAAGTGATCCTAAAATTTTAAACAATCAAACTTTATCAAAACATTAATTTTATTTGTAAATATAAATTATAATATATTGAATACTGCTGGTAGGATTACAACAAAAATTCACTTTTTTGATATATATTACAAAAAAAGACTGGTAGTTCTACCAGTCTTTAAAAAGTTAAAATGACTTTTTTAATAATATGTTTACAAATAAAAATTAGCTGCTTTAATTTTGAGCTTATTAATCTTGTCATTTACTATTGTGTACCTAGAACCGTTACCACTTTTCTTTCTTTCTTCAATCTCTTTTATAGTAAGTGATAAATTTTTAGAGGTGGCTATTTTAATAATTTTAGGAGAATTTTGAGCATTGTTTACTTTATTTACATTTGACTCTCTCTGAATAATTTCAGATGAGTATTTTTCTCTCAAAGTATTTTGTTTTTCAAATCTTTGTTGATTTATATTTTTAATTGGTTCTTGTTCAAACTTTACTTTTGAATGGTTATTATAATTTGATTTACTTTTATAAATTAAATAAGAAATAGTAACCACTATTAAAAACAAAAGTCCACTTAAAAACAAAATATTTATTATAATTTCTATTAGTTCCATAAATGTATTCTTTTTTTTTACTTTCAATTCAATTTAAATGCCAAATAAATATTGAAATTATTCTTTTAAAAAAACTTATTATAATTTATTTAGTATCATTTTGGGAAATTGTTACAAAGTGATACGTTATTCATTTTCATACTAAAGAAAAATAATAAACTTTAATTGATATATTATGTGATTTACTTCAACCCTCTTGTAGATAGCAAGTTTTGTAAAAAATTTTAGAATAGAAACAATAAAGCAACACCACTAACCGCAAAAAATGCACCCAAAATTGAAATCCACGATAACTTTTCTTTATAAAAAAAGTAAACCAGCGGAAGCATAAGAATTGGAACCGTTGCCATAATTGTTGAAGCTATCCCAATTTTTGTGTGTGATATTGAAATTAGGCTAAATGTAATTCCTAAATATGGACCTATAAAAGAACCAATTAAGGTATAAAATAATCCTCTTTTATTTTCTTTAAAAGCTTTGATAGGATGTAAATAACGTTTTGTTAAAATAGTCATGGGTAAAATTAAAATTAGTGCAGCACTAATTCTTACAAACGTTGCAACAAATCCATTTATCTCTCCTTGATTAAAAGCAAACTTTGCAAAAATTAATCCAACCGCTTGACCAATTGAGCCGAGCAGAGCATAAAAAACACCATTCCAATCAACTTTATATTTTGATGTTGGAATTTCTTTTCTTTCAAGAACAACTAATGCAATACCAGTAATAGTAATTATTATACCTAAAATTCCAATAATAGAAATTTTTTCATCTAAAAAAACAAAAGCTAAAAGTGCAGCAAAAGCTGGCGAAGATGACATTACTAGCATACTTAATCTTGCCCCAATTAATCGATAAGCATTAAATAAAAATGTATCACCAAAAACTAATCCAATAAAACCACTTATAACTAAACATGTAATTTGGTTTAAAGAAAGATTAAATGATACCTGAGAAATAATCAAAGTAGTTGAAAGATAGATAAAAGCAAAAATCATTCTTGTAACATTTACATAAACAGAGCCTACTTTTCTTGAAGCTTCTGAAAA
>CAZVBT010000196.1:0-3634 GCA_964625385.1 uncultured Melioribacter sp.
AAATTAATCTTTTTGATAATACTGGTAGTGTAAATCTCAGAGATAATATTTTAATTGAAAAAGAAAATATTCAACAAACAATCAAAAAAGAATTAATTAAATTTGTTTATCAAAAAAATGAATTTAATTTTTTAATTAAAAAAAAGTGAGGTTCTTATGAAATTAAGATATTTCTCACATTCAGCTTTTTTAATAACAACAAATCGTGACGAAAAAATTTTAATTGATCCATTTTTAGATCAAAATCCAAATTCACCAGTAAAATCAACCGAAGTTGATGCTGATTATATAATTTTAACCCATGGACATGGAGATCATTTAGGAGATGCTTTTAATATTGCAAAAAAATGTGACTCTTTATTTATTTGTTTAAATGAACTAGCTAATTATTGCTCAGCCAAAGGCTTCAAAGCACACAATATGCACATTGGTGGTTCACACAAGTTTGATTTTGGAAAAGTTAAATTAACTATTGCTCATCATGGTTCTATGACACCTGATAATTACTATGCAGGCGAGCCAAGTGGTGTTGTTCTTACAATTGATGGAAAATCAATTTATCATACTGGTGATACAGGATTATTTTACGATATGAAATTAATTGGTGAAATGACTAAGATTGATTATATGTTGCTTCCAATAGGTGATAATTTTACTATGGGTATTGATGATGCTGTTAAAGCAGTTGAATTAACAAATCCAGAAGTTGCAATACCGATGCACTATAACACTTTTCCAATAATTCAGGCAGATCCATATGAATTTAAGAGAAAGGTGGAAGCTTTAGGAAAAAAATCAATCGTACTAAATTTTGGTGAAGAAATAGAAATTTAAAAAAATCAAATTATGGCAAAAACAATTGTTATAGCAAATCAAAAAGGCGGAGTAGGAAAAACTACAACTGCAATTAATTTATCAGCATCTGTTGCTGCTGCGGAATTTAAAACTCTATTAATTGATATTGATCCACAGGCTAATTCAACTTCAGGAATTGGAATTGATAACAATGATTTATCCGTTTATCAAGTGCTGATTGGTCAAGAACTAATTGAGAATTGCATTAAAAATACTTACATGCCATTTCTTGATATACTGCCATCTAATATTAATTTAGTTGGGGCCGAAGTTGAAATGGTTTCTTTGGAACAAAGAGAGTACTTACTGAAAAATGCAATAATTAAAATTCAGGATCGATATGATTTTATTTTTATTGATTGCCCACCATCCCTTGGGTTATTAACATTGAATGCACTTACTTCGGCAAATTCAGTTTTAATACCTGTTCAATGTGAATACTTTGCATTAGAAGGTTTAGGTCAACTTCTTAATACAATAAATATTGTTAAGAAAAATTTGAATGAGGAACTAACAATCGAAGGCGTTCTTTTAACTATGTTTGATACTCGATTAAGATTATCACATCAAGTAGTTGAAGAAGTAAAAAAATATTTCGGTGATAAAGTTTACGATACCCTAATACATAGAAATGTAAGATTATCGGAAGCACCAAGTCATTCTAAACCTGTAATTCTTTATGATGCAAGTTCAGTTGGTGCACAAAATTATATTTCTCTAGCTTCTGAATTAATTGAAAGAAACAATTTAGAAAAAAAGGTTAATGTGTGAATAACATAAAAACTGGTTTGGGAAGAGGATTAGAGGCACTAATTAATCCTAAAGTAAAAGAAAAAATTGATTCACCAGTAACATTATCTTCAACAGAAATTAAACAAGATGATGGTGAATCATTTGATGTTTTAGTAAAAATACCAATAGATAAGATTGTACCTAATCCGTATCAACCCAGAACTGAATTTAATTCGCAGGCATTAGAAGAATTAAAAAAATCCATTTTAGAAAATGGTCTTATTCAACCAATTACCGTAAGAAGAACATCAAACAATAATTATGAATTAATATCCGGCGAAAGAAGATTACGCTCCTGTAAAGAAATCGGCTTAAAAGAAATTCCAGCGTACATAATTAAAGTTGAAACAAAAGAAGCAATGATTGAACTCTCTTTGATTGAAAATATTCAAAGAGAAGAATTAAATCCTATTGAAATTGCTTTAGCATATAAAAAATTAATTGATGAGTGCAATTTATCTCAAGAGGAAATAGGAATAAAAGTAGGAAAAGATCGTTCAACAATAACAAATACATTAAGATTATTAAAGCTACCAGAAAAAATTCAAGATGGGGTTGCCAAAAATATTATTTCAACTGGTCATGCACGTGCACTAATTAATTTACCCAATGAACTCTCGCAACTTGAAATTTATGATAAGATTATAAAAAACAATTTATCTGTAAGAAAAGTTGAAGAGATGGTTCGTAATTTTTTCAAACCACCAATTAAGAAAAAAATATCAAAAATTTTGGAATCAGGCTCTTTCTCTTCAACAATGAAAAAAGATTTTGAAGAGAGGTTACAAAGAATTTTAGGGACAAAAGTTTCTATGATTCAAAATAAAGAAGGTAAAGGAGAAATTATTATAGAATTTTATTCTTCAGTTGAATTTGAAAGACTTTATGAATTACTTGAATCTATTGGAAAGTAGTTTGAAAATTGTTTTCATAATCTTTTTGATTCTCTACTCAAACATTCTATCATTCCAAAATGATTTTAAATCTTTAAATATTTCAGAAATAAATGATACGATTAACAAAACACAACAGGTAGATACATTAAAATTTCAAATGACTAAATCCCCTTGGCAGGCAGTGTTAAGAAGTATGTTAATACCTGGATTAGGACAATATTACAATGAGTCATATTGGAAAATTCCAATAATTCTTGGAGCATTTACTTATCTTGGATATCAATGGAAAATAAATAATGACAATTACTTTAATTATAAAAGTTTATTTCAAAATAGCATTAATAATAATCAATCAAACTATAATTATTACAAACTGCGTGAATTTTATAGAGACCAAAGAGATTTATTTGCTGTTTATATCGGATTAGCTTACTTGCTAAATTTAATTGATGCTTATGTAGATTCTCATTTATTTGACTTTAATGTTACTGAAAATTCTCAATTGAATATTTATATGATAGAATTTAAAGTGAAATTATGGTAAAAAACCAACAAATATGTTTTAATTGTAAAAATGAAAACCCACTTTATTCTTTAACATGCAATAAATGTAATTCATTTTTAAGAACAAAAATTCCAAACATTGATTTCTGGGATGCAACATGGGAAATATTTTATGAACCAAGAAAAACCTTTATTAAAATTATTCAAGCTGAAAAGAAGAATTACTTATTCATAATTTTAATTCTTTTCTTATTAAGATTTTCAACAATGGATTTTATTATTAATAATTATAAATTTCATTTATTCAATAATGTTCAAAATAATTATAATAATTTTTTCTTAACGAGCATTATTATTCTTGCTGTCATTTTAATCATTTCATTTCTAATAAGTTTAATTTCAAATTACCAAAAATTAAAAACAAGAATAAAAGATAATTTTTCAATAATTATATTTTCTTCAATCCCTAATATTTTAGCATTTTTATTTTTATTGCCATTTCAAATTGCATTGTTTGGAATTTATTGGTTCACTGCAAACCCACTACCTACAATTATTAAACCATTTGCAAGTTATTTCTTTTATAC
>CAZVBT010000197.1:0-3125 GCA_964625385.1 uncultured Melioribacter sp.
CTGAACTTGAGGCAAGTCAGCGTGGTAATATTTCAATTGCACGAAGAGTTTTAGATCCACTTGCCGAGCTTGTAAAGATTGATCCAAAATCAATTGGTGTTGGTTTATATCAGCACGATGTTGATCAAAAATTACTTTCTAAAAAATTAGATGATGTTGTTTTGAGTTGTGTTAATTATGTTGGAGTTGAAGTTAATACAGCCTCGGCATCACTTTTGAATTATGTCTCAGGATTAAATAAAAGAATAGCAAAAAATATTGTAAAGCATAGGGAAAAAATTGGCAAGTTCAAAAACAGATTTCAACTTCTGGAAGTTGCTGGAATTGGTGAAAAAGCCTTTGAACAATGCGCAGGATTTTTAAGAATTCCAAACGGTGAAAATCCTTTAGATAATACTTCTATTCATCCTGAATCTTATCAGGCAACTGAAAAACTTTTAAAACTTTGTGAACTTTCTACAACTCACGTTAATGAAAAAGGTAACCTTGTGGAGTTGTTTGTAAAAACAAAAGGGATAGAAAAAGTTGCAAAAGAAATTGGTGTCGGTGAACCAACATTAATTGACATAATAGAAAACTTAAAAAAACCCGGAAGAGACCCACGTGAAGAATTACCAAAACCAATTTTAAGAAATGATGTTTTAAAGATTGAAGATTTAAAAGAAGGAATGAAATTAAAAGGGACAGTTAGAAACGTTGTCGATTTTGGTGCATTCGTTGATATTGGTGTAAAACAGGATGGTCTGCTTCATATTTCTCAAATAGCTAATAGATATATAAAAAATCCATTAGAACTTTTAAAAGTTGGCGATATAATCGATGTAACAATTATTGGAATTGACATTCCTAAACAAAGAATTTCTTTAAGTATGATAAAATAAATTCATCTACATTTTTTTATTTTTGTATTGAAATAAAAACGAGGAAAATAATGACAGCAAATATTGACATGATTAAAAAGGTATATTCTTCCTTTAAAAAGAAAGTTGAACATGCGCGTAAAGTAGTTGGCAGACCATTAACTTACGCTGAAAAAATTCTTTATGCTCATCTTTGGGAAAAACCTGATCGTGAATTATTAAGAGGAAAAGATTTTGCGGATTTTGCTCCTGATCGTGTTGCAATGCAAGATGCAACTGCTCAAATGGCAATGCTTCAATTTATGCACGCTGGCAGAAAAGAATCCGCTGTACCTGCAACAGCTCATGCAGATCATTTAATTGTTGCTCAAAATGGAAGTGAAGAAGATTTAAAACGTGCAATCGAAGAAAACAAAGAAGTTTATGATTTCCTTGCAACAATTTGTCAAAAATATGGTGTGGGTTTTTGGAAACCAGGTGCAGGAATAATTCATCAGGTAATACTTGAAAATTATGCTTTTCCTGGTGGAATGATGATTGGTTCAGATTCTCACACACCAAATGCTGGTGGTTTAGGTATGATTGCTATTGGCGTTGGTGGTGCTGATGTAGTTGATGTTATGGCTGGAATGCCATGGGAATTAAAATGGCCAAAGTTAATTGGTGTTAAATTAACTGGTAAACTTTCCGGCTGGACTTCTCCAAAAGATGTAATTCTAAAACTCACAGGAATATTAACTGTTAAAGGTGGAACCGGTGCTATTGTAGAGTATTTTGGTGAAGGGACAAAATCAATTTCATGTACAGGCAAAGCAACCATTTGTAACATGGGTGCAGAAATTGGTGCAACTTGTTCTATCTTTCCTTATGATGAAAGAATGGATGCTTATTTAGAAAAAACTGATCGTGCTGATGTTGCAAAACTTGCTAATAAAAATGCTGATGTTTTAAGAGCTGATGATGATGTTTATAAAAATCCGGAAAAATATTATGACCAAATAATTGAAATAAACCTTAACGAATTAGAACCACATTTAAATGGACCATTTACACCAGACCGTGCATGGCCTGTATCTAAAATGAAAGAAGCAGTAGTTGAAAATAATTTTCCAGATAAAGTTAGTGTTGCTTTAATTGGAAGTTGTACTAATAGCAGTTACGAAGATATTGATCGCTCGGCTAATATTGCTCGTCAAGCTTTATCAAAAGGTTTGAAAGCAAAATCCGAATTTAAAATTACTCCAGGTTCTGAACAGGTTCGTGCAACTATTGAAAGAGATGGGCAATTAAAAGTATTAACGGATTTAGGTGGTCAAGTTTTAGCTAATGCTTGCGGACCTTGCATAGGAATGTGGAAAAGAATGGATATTAAAATTGGTGAAAGAAATACAATCGTAAATTCTTTCAATAGAAATTTTGCAAAAAGAAATGATAACAATCCTGAAACATTATCTTTTGTTGCAAGTCCTGAAATTACTACTGCATTAGCAATTGCAGGTAGTTTGTCTTTCAATCCCGAAACAGATTATTTAACAAATGAAAATGGTGAACAAGTAAAATTAGATCCTCCTTTTGGTGAAGAATTACCAAAGAAAAGTTTCGAGAAAGATAGAAAAGGATTTTTAGCACCAACAAAAAATGGATATAAAACAAAAATTGCTATTCCTGAAAAAAGTGATCGTTTACAATTACTTGAACCTTTTCCTGCTTGGGATGGAAAAGACTTTGTTGATTTACCTTTACTATTAAAAGTAAAAGGGAAATGCACAACAGATCATATTTCTCCTGCTGGTTCATGGTTAAAATATCGTGGTCATCTTGATAATATTTCTAAGAATATGTTTTTAGGTGCTATTAATGCATTTACTGGAAAAGCTGGTGAAGCAAAAAATCAATTCACAGAATTTTATCAACCTGTTCATGAAGTTGCACGTGAATACAAAGCTCAAAGTATTGGTTGGATTGTTGTTGGTGATGAAAATTATGGTGAAGGTTCTTCACGCGAACATGCAGCAATGGAGCCAAGGTTTTTAGGTGGCAAAGCCATTATTGCAAAATCCTTCGCACGCATTCACGAAACTAATTTGAAAAAACAAGGAATGCTTCCTCTTACTTTTGCTGACCCAAATGATTATGAAAAAATTCAGGAAGATGATACATTCAGTTTAGTTGGATTAAATGAATTTGCACCTGAAAAACCATTGAAGCTAATCATAAAACATAAAGAAGGTCAAACCGAAGAAATTTTGCTGAATCATTCCTTTA
>CAZVBT010000198.1:0-1633 GCA_964625385.1 uncultured Melioribacter sp.
TGATCATACATTTCAACAGGTCTTTGACCTGAAAAAACTGTACCAATAAAAATAGTACCATCAACTGCAACTGCAGGTCCATTAGGTCCATTTGTACTTGGTAATAAAACTTTCTTTAATCCTTTCCCAGTCTTATAATCAATAAGGTACATTGCAGGCCAACCAGTACTTAAAATAATATTACCGTCAATATTAGTTCTCATTCCTCTTTGTGTAGTATTATACATTGTATCTCCCATAATATGCCAAATTGGTGAGAAAGAAGCTTGAGTTCCATCAGGATTAAAAATATAAGTTAAATAAACTCCTTTTGCCAACTTAACAGTGTCACCATTTGCCAAAGCAAATTTTGTTTGATTTCCATATTTACCAATCCAAATTTTTCCATCTGGATCAACTGCAATTGCATTGTTAACCTGACCTTTCCAAACAGCATCTGCACTTGGAAAAACTCCCATATTTTTCCATTGTGCGAATGCTACAACTGAAAAAATAGTTGATAATAAAAATAATTTAGAAAATATTTTTAACATT
The DNA here is from genome assembly GCA_964625385.1 of uncultured Melioribacter sp. Lineage (GTDB taxonomy): Bacteria > Bacteroidota > Ignavibacteria > Ignavibacteriales > Melioribacteraceae > Stygiobacter. The sequence continues at coordinate 535 of CAZVBT010000198.1, forward strand.
TTTACCTCCTTGTTTATTTTTGTGATTAATAAATATTTATTTCCATTTTTGCCCATGAAGTATTATATGATTTATTTGAAACATTTATAATAGTATCAAAAATTAATTCTACAGTATCAGCAACATTTAATACTCTTTCAAAATCAAATGTTGAAAACCCGTGATAGATAGTTTCATTATTTATTTTTATAAGAAAAATGAAAGGGAAATCTCCACTTTTAACCCCTGTAAATCTCCAAACATTATTACCAGCATTTAATCCAAGATTGTCTTCTTCGGTAACAACATGTGAAATCGATTTACTTACTATTCCGGGATAATTTACTACTAATGAAACAAATGGAGCATCAAATTTTTTTTTATTATTATGTAATACTTCAGTAATTTGACTTGATTGTGAAAAGTTAATATCTAATTTATTATTTATTGTATTATAATACTTATAATCTTGTTCAATTAATTGAATTGAATTTACAGACCAAGCTCCTTGATTTACCCACTGTGCAAAACTCAATGATGTATTCATTAATGCTACTGTTAATAAAAATCCAACTTTTTTTAGCATGTATACACTTTTTTGTTGATAATTTATTTTTGTTATTTATTGTCTTCCATAGTATGGTGCTGTATTTTTTTGCATGTCAACTCTTATCAACTGATAATATATTGTAACTGCACCAGCTGAACTTGTTTCTAAAACTTCACGAGTATAAAACAAATTTTTCTTTGTTCCCCACATCATACTTTTAACTTCAGGTAAAATTAATCCGGGATAAAATTTTACAGCTGTTCCATTCTTAACCGAAATGAATGCATCACTTTGGTTTGTACCTAAAATCATTTCTCCATCATTTCCAAATGCAATTCCATTTACATTCACTCTATTTAACCCATAAGCAGCACCAATATCAAAGAATTTTTCTTTTGTTCCAAGTGATGTATTAGAATTAATTTTATAACGGTAAATTGCTTCTTCTGATGAAGACTTACCAGCAACATATAAGTATCCGTTATAAACTCTTACTGCTGAAACAATAAAATCAATTGGGAAAGCTGTTGTAACTTTTGCTGGAGTTACACTAAATAAACTTCCACCACT
>CAZVBT010000199.1:0-28089 GCA_964625385.1 uncultured Melioribacter sp.
CTCAATAAGTCGTTTTTTTATATCTGAAGTTTCAGTAATTCTGACAGCATTCTCCCAAAGATCATCGAAATATTTCTCAGCTTCTTCAAATCCGTAATCAGAAATTTCAACATTGAATTCATTTTGTGTGGTAAGCCCTGCTTTAGTGAGATTACTGCTGCCTGTTATGAATAATCTGTTTTTCCCAACTTGCTCTTCTTCAAGTTTGAATAAGTAAACTTTAGAGTGATTTGGCTTGAATGTTTTTCTGATAATTATTTTATCATTTCTGATCAAATGCAGAAAATAGTTAACCTGTTCATAAAACTCAGGTATGTCAAACTGATCTGTGTTAATTGATTTCTTGACTGACTGAAGGAAGTTATTAATCTTTTCATCATCACTTATTCTATCGTCTTCAGAATACTCAATTAATTTGAAATTATGTTTATCCACATCCAAACCAACGAGTATCTTCAGAATAAAATTCTGATTTGCTTTAAGACCTTCATACAATTCTCTGATGCCTGAGAAATAGAAAAACCCAATTAGAAACTTCAGTTCTTTACTTTTCGTGATGAGCTGATTAATTCTTTTACGAAGTTCTTTTGTTTGCTGATTGGTAATAAAATTGTTCATAAGCAATTAATATTAAAAAAAATTTTTCAGTATATACTTAAAACAAAGGATTAACTTGATATACTGAGTTGAAATAAGTTAACTAACAATAATATTAAATAAATTTACTTCGTTTTAGTAAAATAGGATTGCAATAAATTTTAATAATTATTTCCTCATGCAGTTAAAATAAATTTTCTTTTTTTACAAAATAATTAAAGTTCAATATAATGTCCATTTGATTTGAGATATAAATATTTATCAAATAGGCTACTGATTCGTATCAAAGTCGCTTTAAAGTCGCTTAAGAGTCGCTTAAAAAAATTGTTTCATTTATAGCATAATTTATGGGTTTATTTATCCACAGATTCCATAGATTATCACAAAAATTTTAATCTGAGTTAATTTGTGTAATCTGTGGTTAGATTGTTTTTTGAATATTTGCACACATCGCAATTGCCGCAATCTTTTTCATCATGAAATCCAAAATACTCGGATATAAAAACTCTTCTGCATTTTTCTGTTCTGAAATATTGAACAACAGAAAGTAATTTTAGATTGTCTTTCTTTAATTTTTCTTTAAGAAAATCATCATTGCTTAATTCAAATTGCAATTCTGAAATGATTGTTAAATTTTTGGTTTCAATATAACCTTCAGTTACACCATATCTATCAAGCATTGCTAAAGCAGTTTCAACTCTGAAATCATATTTATTTTTCCAGCTTAATTCTTCTCGTAAAAATTCAACACCATAATTATTTACCTCTTCATTTTTTGTTTGGATTAAATCATAAATTCTTGAATAAAAATCAGCATCAGGATTTGCCCATTTTATAAATTCCATTTGTGTATATAAATCCTGTGGATTGTAAATCAACAAACAAAGGGAAGGTTTGTTATCGCGGCCAGCTCTTCCAATTTCTTGATAATATGCTTCAATTGAAGATGGCACTTCAGCATGAATTACAAAACGAATATCAGGTTTGTCAATTCCCATTCCAAATGCATTGGTTGCAAGTATTAAATTTTCTTTTCCTTCTATGAATTCTCTTTGAGTTTTTTTTCTGAATGATGGGGCTAATTTCCCATGATAAATTTTATGCTTAATTCCTTTGTCCTCTAATTTTTGTGAATATTTCTCAAGTGTTTTAATTAATGAGAAGTATATTATTCCCGAACCATTATAATTTTTAATTACTTCTAAAATTTTATTTAATGATACTTTTTCGTCATAAACTTCAATAGCTTCTAATCTTAAATTAGGTCTTTGTATTCCTTGATGAAAAACTTTGATTTGATTTTTAGTAAATCCAAGTTTTGCAATAATATCGTTTTGAACTTCTGGCGTTGCTGTAGCAGTGAGTGCAATTGTTAAAGGATTTCCGATCAAATTTCTAAATTCATAAATGCGTGAATAATCTGGACGAAAATCATGCCCCCATTCGCTAATACAATGTGCTTCATCAACGGCAAGCAAATCTATTTTTGTTTTATGTATTTCATTTATGAATTCTTGTTTACGAAACCTTTCCGGTGTTACATAAAGTAGTTTGATTTTCCCATCAATAAATTTTTGTAATCTTTCTTTTCGCTGCTCAGGATTCACAGTTGAATTTATAAACTCAGCTGGAATATTTTTCTTCTTTAATGCATCAACTTGATCTTGCATTAATGCTATCAAAGGGCTAATAACAATTGTACCACCATCAAACATTAATGCTGGAACTTGATAGCATAATGATTTTCCAGCACCTGTTGGCATTAAAACTAAACAATGTTTATTCTCTTGAATTAGTGTGTTAATAATTTTTTCTTGTTCACCACGAAATGAATCGTAATTAAAAAATTTTTTTAATGTTTCTTTTGGATTAAGCATTTTTATAGAATTCACTTTTTATTACTGAACAATATAAATAGTTATCATGAAATATCATTTTGTTATATTTCATTCAACAAAAATGAGTTTAAATTGAATAAAGTAATATTAAAAAAAAATGAAGATAGAAGAATTAAAAAAGGGCATCTTTGGATTTTTAGCAACGAGATTTCAAAAATTGAAGGCAATATTGAAAATGGCGATTTAGTTGAAATATATGATTCTTTACAAAATTTTGTAGCGAATGGTTTTTATAATGCAAACTCGTTAATTGCGGTTAGAATTATTTCTACAAAAAAAGAAATTCAAATACAAAATCTTTTGGTTGAAAGATTAATTAAAGCTTATCAATTAAGAAAAACAATTTATTCTAACAGAAACTCTTATCGCTTAGTTTTCAGCGAAAGTGATTTTTTACCAGGGCTAATTATAGATAAATACAACAACACTTATGTGTTACAGGTCTATTCATTCGGAATCGAAAAAAATATCGATGTAATTATCAGTACATTAAAAGAAAAATTTGATGCAAAAAATATTTTCACAAAACATGATGCATATTTCCGAAAATTAGAAGGCTTGGATGCTGAGGATAAACTTTATTACGGGCAAAAAAGTGTTGAACTTATTGATGATGGTCTAATAAAATATAAAATTGATTTTAACCTCGGTCAAAAAACCGGATTTTTTTTTGACCAGTGTGATAATCGTGAGTTCTTTGGAAAATTTTGTAAAGATAAAATTGTACTCGATTGCTTTTGTAATTCTGGCGGTTTTGGTTTACACGCAATTCATAATAATGCTGTTGATGTAACTTTTGTTGATTCATCTTCTAATGAAATTGAAAATGTAAAAAACAATTATGCATTAAATAACTTCACAACAAAATCAAAATACATTGTTAGTGATGTATTCGATTTTTTGGTAAATCAAATATCACTAAACCAAAAGTATGATGTTGTTAATATCGATCCGCCTGCTTTTGCCAAAAGTAGAAAATCAATTCCAACTGCAATTAAAGGTTACGAAAAATTAAATAAGCTTGCTATGCTGGTTACAAAAGATAATGGATTTTTATTTACGTCATCTTGTTCTCATCATATTAATGATGAAGATTTTCTTTCTATAATTAAAAATGCGGCAATTAAAGCAAATAAAAAAATTCAATTGATTCACTTTAATCATGCATCTATGGATCATCCAATTTTACCTTTTATGCCAGAAACTGTATATCTCAAATTTGCTATGTTAAAAGTAAGTTCAGATTAATTTTTTTTAAGTGAAAACTTAAAAGTGTCAAAGAATTAAACTCTTTTTCTAAATAAAAGAAAGTAGAAAGCAATTTCAATATATTTGCACCTCAAAAAAATAGAAACCTGTTTAGCAATTAATTTGTAGAAGCAAACAAAAAAAGGAGAGATGAAATTTGGACATTACAGCATTAAATGAAAAAATTAGAAAGGAAAGCGAATTCATTGATGTTTTGTTTAATGAAATAAGTAAAACCATAGTTGGACAAAAATCAATGATTGAAAGACTTATTGTTGGATTATTAGGTAACGGACATATTTTACTTGAAGGTGTTCCGGGGCTTGCTAAAACTTTAGCCATCAAATCTTTAGCTGCAACAATGAAAGCAAAGTTTCAAAGAATTCAATTTACACCAGATTTGCTTCCAGCCGATTTACTTGGTACAATGATTTATAACCAAAAAGATGGAAACTTTGCAATTAAAAAAGGTCCAATATTTTCAAACTTTATTCTTGCTGATGAAATAAACCGTGCACCAGCAAAAGTTCAAAGTGCTTTACTCGAAGCAATGCAGGAAAGACAAGTAACAATTGGTGATACAACTTTTAAACTCGACGAACCTTTTTTAGTCCTTGCCACTCAAAACCCAATTGAACAAGAAGGAACTTATCCATTGCCAGAAGCACAAGTTGATCGATTTATGTTGAAAATAAAAATTACTTATCCAACTCGTGAAGAAGAACAAAAAATTATGAAGTTAAACACTACTCAAGATAATCCACAAATTAATGCTGTTATTTCTCCTGATGATATTTTAAGAGCAAGAAAATTAGTCCACGAAATTTATGTCGATGAAAAAATTGAAAAATATATTCTTGATATCGTTTTTGCTACACGTTCACCAAAAGATTTTGGTTTAGATGAATTAACTGATTTAATTTCTTATGGTGCATCTCCAAGAGCTACTATCAATTTAGCTTTAGGTGCAAGAGCTATTGCATTTATAAGAAGACGCGGGTTTGTTATTCCCGAAGATGTAAGAACAATTTGTGCTGATGTTCTACGCCATCGTATTGCTGTAACTTATGAAGCTGAAGCAGAAGATATTACTTCTGAAACTATCATCACAAAAATTTTAAATCAAGTTGAAGTACCGTGATTTTAATACTATTGCTTTTATAAAATGAAATGAAAAGTTATTTCAATTAATTAAAAATGATAACTAAAGAATTATTAAAACAAGTTAAGCAAATTGAAATTAAAACTCGTGGTGTAGTAAACGAAGTTTTTAGCGGCGAATATCATTCCGTTTTCAAAGGAAGAGGAATGGAGTTCTCTGAAGTTCGTGAATATACCATCGGTGACGATATCAGAAATATAGACTGGAATGTTACTGCTCGGTTTGGCCATCCTTATGTTAAAATATTTGAAGAAGAACGTGAACTTACTGTTATGCTTCTTGTTGATATGAGCGGCTCTCTCTCTTTCGGCTCAGTTGAAAAAACTAAACAAAAAATTGCTGCAGAGTTGAGTGCCATACTCGCATTTTCTGCATTGAAAAATAATGACAAAGTTGGATTAATTTTATTTACTGATAGAATAGAAAAATTTATTTCACCTAAAAAAGGTAAAACTCATGCACTGAGAATTATTCGTGAAGTGCTTTCATTCGAACCTCAGGGAAAAGAAACATCAATTAAAACAGCACTTGAATATTTTAATCATACAATTAAAAAGAAAGCAATAGTATTTTTAATATCAGACTTTATGGATGCTGGCTACGAAAAGATTTTGAAAATTGTTGGTCGTAAACATGATTTGATTGGAATTGTTCTTCAGGATCAAAGAGAAAAAATTTTATTTGATGCAGGACTTGTAAAATTTTACGATTCAGAAACCGGTGAAATAAGATATTTAGATACAAACGACAGACAAGTTAAAAAAGCGTTCGAGCAATATTCCAAGCAAATTAAAGAAAACAGAAAATCACTTTTTATTTCAAGCCGTTTGGATGCAATTGAAATTGAAACTTCGCAATCGTATGTAAAACCACTTGTTGATTTCTTCAAACTAAGGGAGAAAAGATGGTAAAATTTTTTCATGCTTTTTTAATTCTTTTTTTAATTACAAAATTATTATCAGCACAATCAATTTCTGTTACTGCTTCGACGGACACTACAGAGTATAAAGTTGGAGATTACATTACTTTATCTCTCGAAATTAAGCATGATAAAAATATCATAATTGAATTACCCAATATTAAAGATAGTTTAAAAGTTCTAGAATACATTAAAACTTTGCCGGTTGATAGAAAGGAAGTTGATGGAAAAATCATTGAACTTCATAAATTTATTTTAAGCAAATATGATTCTGGCAAAGTTGAAATACCATCATTAAAAATTTTATATCAGGAAAAAAATTCACCTGAAAAAAAAATTATTTTAACTGCACCTTTCTCAATACTTGTAAAAACACTTGAAGTAAATCCTCAAGAAGATATACGTGATGTTAAAGAACCAATAAAAATTTCTTTGCCATGGTGGATAATCGTATTGATAATTTTATCTATCGCAATTCTAGTTTTAGCTTCATATTTATTATTGAAATATTTAAAGAAGAAAAAAAGTAAAGAAGAAGTAAATCTACTTGAAATAATTTTACCGCCGCATGAAATTGCCTTCCAAAAACTAATTGAACTAAAAGAAAAGAAATTATGGCAAAATGGAAAAGTAAAAGAATATCACAGTGAATTAACCGTTATAATTCGTGAATACTTTGAAAACAGATTTAATTTTCGCGCTTTAGAAATGCCCTCATCGGAAATACTTTCTATAATTTCAATAATTGAAGATGCAAAAGAAATTTTTTCAGCAGCTGAAAGCTTTTTTTCAAATGCGGATTTAGTAAAGTTTGCCAAATTTGAGCCGATGCCAAAAGTAAATGAAGAAATGCTTGAACAAGCTTTTGAAATTGTCAATAAAACAATTCCAAAACCAAAAACAGAAATTCAAAATAATGGAGAGCAAAATGTTGAGTGATGTTACATTTGCTTATCCTTGGATTTTTACTTTATTAATTTTTGTTGCAGCTTTAGCTTATTGGTATTGGAAAAATAAAAATAAAGTTACAGCAAATTTTAATTTTTCATCACTTCAATTTTTTGGAAAAGCACCAATAACTTTAAAAGAAAAATTAATTCACTTACCTGCAATCTTAACTTTAATTGGATTAATATTTTTAATAATTGCTGCTGCAAGACCACAAAGTTTTAGTAGTGGTGAAAATATTTACACCGAAGGAATTGACATTGCAATGGTGCTTGATATTTCAGGAAGTATGCTTGCTGAAGACTTTAAACCAAATCGTCTTGAAGCCGCTAAAAAAGTTACTGAGGAATTTATTAATGGTCGCACTGTTGATCAGATTGGATTAGTAATTTTTTCAGGTGATAGCTTTACTCAATGTCCTCTAACTATTGATTATTCCGTTCTAAAAAATTTATTGCGTGAAATTAAAATGGGAATGATTGAAGATGGAACTGCAATTGGAAATGCAATTGCCAATGGTGTAAATCGTTTGAAAGATAGCAAAGCCAAAAGTAAAGTAATGATCCTTTTAACTGATGGTGTTAATAACGCTGGTCAAATTGATCCAATAACCGCTGCACAAATTGCAGCAAAGTTTGGAATTAGAATTTATTCAATTGGAGTTGGAACTATTGGTGAAGCACCTTATCCTTTTCAAACTCCTTTTGGTATTCGTTACCAAATGGTTCCTGTTGAAATTGATGAGAACTTATTAAAACAAATTAGTTCCATTACAGGCGGGAAATATTTTAGAGCAACTAATAATAAAAAACTTGCTCAGATTTATAACGAAATAGACAAAATGGAAAAAACCCGTATTGAAGTAACTTCATATCGTCATGCAAAAGAACTTTATTATTGGTGGGCATTTTTAGGTATGGCTTTAATTTTATCTCAAGTTATTATTTCAAAAACTTATTTGAAAAGAATTCCATGATACGTTTTGCACATCCACAAATATTATTCTTGTTAATTTTTATTCCACTTTTAATTATTCTTTTTTGGTGGAATAGAAAATCTCAAAAGGAAATTCTTAAAAATTTTATTTCAGAAAATCTCTTTAAAGAAATTATTCCTGAAAAAAATAACTTCAAAGAATTAATTAAATTTATTTTGGTGATGATTGCTTTAACATTTGTAATTATTGGTGTTGCTAATCCACAAATAGGAACAAAAATAGAAGAAGCAAAGCAAATTGGAATTGATGTTTACATTCTGCTCGATGTTTCAAAAAGTATGGCTGCTGAAGATATTAAACCAAACAGATTGGAAAAAGCAAAATTTGAAATCTCAAAACTAATGCAAAAATTAAATGGTGATAGAATTGGTCTGATTGTTTTTGCAGGTCAGGCTTATATTCAGTTTCCTTTAACTTCAGATTATTCTGCAGCAAATTTGTTTTTGAATGCTGTTGATTTTAATTCAGTTCCACAACCAGGAACAAATATCGGTGCAGCATTAGAGTTAGCTTTGCGTTCATTTAAATATGATGATCAAACTAACAAGACAATTGTTTTGATTACTGATGGTGAAGATCACGAAGGAAATATTGATGGTGCAATAAGTGAAGCTAATTCTAAAAATGTTTCTGTTTATGCAATTGGTCTTGGCTCAACAAGCGGAACACCAATTCCACAATATAGTGATGCAGGTGTACAGATTGGCTATAAAAAAGATAATCAAGGGCAAATCGTTTTAACAAAACTTGATGAAGAAACTTTAAAGAAAATAACTGAACAAGCTAACGGTAAATATTATCGTGGCACTAATACAGATGATGAGCTTGATAAAATTTACAACGACCTTGCGAAAATTCAGGAAAGTGAATATGGCTCGAAAAGAATTACTGATTACGAAGACAAATTTTATTGGTTTTTAATCCCTGCAATTTTTCTTCTGCTTATTGAATTTAGAATAACACCGAAGAAAACAAAATGGATAGAAAAACTTGAAGCGCTGCGAAAAGGAGAGATTCGATGAAAAAAATATTTTTATTTTTTTTCTTCACTTCACTTATTGTTGCACAAAACCAAAGAAGTTTAAACAACGATGGTGTTGATCTTTATAAAGATAAAAAATATTCTGATGCTGAAGTTAAATTCAAAAAAAGTTTGGAAAAAGATAATAAATCATTTCACGGGCATTTTAATTTAGGCGATGCATATTACAAACAAGGTAGATATGATGAAGCAATTCAGTCATTTCAAAATTCATTATCTTTAACCGAAAACGAAAAAGAAAAAGCCGCTGTTTATCATAACATTGGAAATTCTTTAGTTAAAAAGAAAGAATTTAAAGATGGAATTAATGCCTACAAACAAGCACTCAAACTAAATCCGGACGATCTTGAAACAAAGTATAATCTTTCTTACGCTTTGAATATGATGAAACAAAATCAACAGAATCAAAATCAACAAAACAAAAACGATAAGAATAACGATAAAAACAAAAATCAGGATCAACAGCAGAATCAAAATCAGGATCAGAATAAGAAACAGGATCAAAAGCAAAATCAACAGCAGCAACAACAACAGCAACAAAAAAATCAAATCTCCAAAGAAGAAGCTCAAAGAATTCTTGAAGCATTGAAGAATAACGAAAAAGATATGCAAAAAAAGTTAAGAAAAATTCAAGGTAAGGCTTATTCGACTGATAAGGATTGGTAGTTTTTAATTGAAAATTGCAAATCTTGTCTGTAGGCAGACAGGTTGATAATTGACAATTGATAATTGATGTGTTGATAGTTAAATGTGTAATTAATAATGTATAACGCATAATGTAAAATGAAAATTGAAATTGTTATAAATATTGTTGATGGAGTCTAAATGGTTAATTCGATGAATAAAATTTTGATGTTATTAATATTTTTATTCTTTATATCAAGTAATATATTTTCACAAAAATTTTCTGTTTCTGTAGATAGAACTATTGTTGGCCAAGGTGAACAATTCCAAATTGATTTTGTGTTTGAAGGTGGTGATATAAACAACATAAGTAATTTCATTCCACCAGCTTTCAACGGGTTTAAAGTTTTAAGTGGACCTAATCAATCAACAAGTATGACAATTATAAATGGTAAAGTAAGTGGCTCGTTAACATTATCTTACATATTACTTGCACAAAATTTAGGCGAATATACTATTGGCTCTGCTTCAATTGTTTATGATGGGAAAAAATTTACTTCTCAACCATTAAAAATTAAAGTTGATAAAACCTCACAACGTCAATCGGTTCAAAGTAAAGATAATTCAAATGATGAAATTGCTAAAAATGTTTTCATAATTGCTGAAGCAAATAAAACCAGAGTTTTGCAAGGTGAACAAATAACAGTTACTTATAAACTTTATACGAAACTAAACATTGCTTCACCACAAATTTCAAAACTTCCATCTTACGAAGGATTTTGGGCTGAAGAAATTCAACCGATAAAACAAATTAACTTTGATATTGAAATGTTTCGTGGTGAAAGATTCAGGGTTGCTAAAATCAAACAAGTTGCACTTTTCCCAACAAAATCAGGAACGCTAAATGTTACACCTTTTGAATTAAATATTCCGGTTGTAGTCAGAAAGAAAAAAACTGGCAATGACATTTTCGATGAGTTTTTTAATGATTCATTTTTTGGAAGAACAGAAACGGTTGAGTTTTTAGCAAAATCAAATACTATAAAAATTCAGGTTGATCCTTTGCCTGCTGGCGCACCTTCATCTTTTTCTGGTGCAGTTGGAAATTTTACATTGAATACAGAGATTGATAAAAAAGATGTTTCAACTAATGAAACTTTAAAATTGAGAATTAATATATCTGGAACAGGAAATATAAAACTACTAAACATTCCCGAGCTTCAACTACCTGCTGGTTTAGAAAAATATGAACCAAAAGCAATTGAAAATATTAATAATAGTTCTGTCGTAAGCGGTCAAAAAATTATTGATTACTTAATTATACCACGTTCACCGGGCGTAAAAGAAATTCCGCCGGTTGAGTTTACATTCTTCAATCCTTCAATAAAAAAATATGTTACACTAAAATCAGAAGCATTCAGAATAAATGTTAAAAAAGGTGTTGGCGATGAATTCGCTTCGCAATCTTTCAGTAAAGAAGATGTTAAACTTTTAAGTCAGGATATAAGATACATCAAAACGAAAGATTTTAATTTAGAATTGAAACCGGAAATTACATTAATAAAAAACTGGTTTTGGTTCGCAATTTTTTCTCCAATGATTTTACTTGCCGGTGCTTTAATCTATAAACAAAAGCGAGACAAACTTTATCGTGATATCCAATTAATGAAATATCAAAGAGCCGAAAAAGAAGCACGCAAAAGATTAAAACTTGCTAAAGAAGCTCTGGATAAAAAAGAAACTTCTGAATTTTATAATGAAATATCTTCAGCATTATTTGGTTACCTTGAAGATAAACTTTCAATTCCAAAATCAGAATTCACTTTAGAAAATACAATTGAAAAATTAAAAATGAAGAATGTAAATGATGATTTAATACAAAGAGTTAAAAGTGTTGCAGAAAAATGTGAATTTGCCCGCTTTGCACCACAAGCAGAAATGCAAGCAAAAGCGAATGATCTTTATGAAGAAACTGTTAAAGTTATTATTGAGCTCGATTCAAAGATTGGAGGCAAAAAATGAAAAGGATTTTCTTAATTACACTACTTTATGCTTTGAATCTTTTTGCTCAATCACCCGATGAACTAATGTTGAAAGCAAATGAATTTTACCAGAAACAAAACTATAATGAAGCAATTTCTAATTATAAGAAAATAATTTCTCAAGGATATGAAAGTGCACCACTTTATTATAACCTTGGTAATGCATACTTCAAACAAGGCAAATTAGGTTTTGCTATTTTGTATTATGAAAAAGGTCTTAAGCTCGATCCAAATGATGATGATTTACAATTCAATTTAAAACTTGCAAATTCTCGAACTGTTGACAAAATTTCTGAAGTGCCAAAAATATTTTTAATTCAATGGTTGGAAAGTATCATTACTTTGTTTTCAGTTTCAACTCTTTCAATTTTACTTGTTATAATATTCTGGGTTTTTCTTGCAAGCATTGCTGTTTATTTCTTTTCAAGAAAAATTTCATTTCAAAGAATTTCATTTCTTGCTGGTTCAATATCGTTAGCGGTTTTAATAATTTTTATTACAATTTTCATTTTAAGAATTTCAAGAGAAAATAATTTGAACTATGGAATTTTAACAGAGCAGGTTTATACAGCTAAAACTTCACCAGATGAAAAAAGCAATGACAATTTTGTTATTCACGAAGGAATTAAATTTACAATTGAAGATGAAGTTGGTAACTGGGCTAAAATAAAACTTCCGGATGGCAAAGTTGGCTGGATTGAAAAAAACAGTTTTGGAAGATTATGACGGATAACTCAACAGCTAAAAAATATAACAACATAAAACTTTTTTGGGGAATTACAGAAGGTATCGCTTCTTTTATACTATTGTTCCTTTTTATTTATTTAGGTTATAGTTCATCATTAGAAAAATATTTGAATGAATTTACGTCAAACAAATATTTACTATTAGTTTTATTTACACTTGTAATTGGATTTGCACATTCACTTCTTTTTGCTCCATTAAATTACTACACCGATTTTTATCTTGAACACAAATACAATTTGTCCAATCAGACTTTTATAAAATGGATTTGGGAAAACTTCAAAGGAACAATTATTGGTTTAATAATAGGAATTCCATTATTACTATTATTCTATTTTGTTCTTTTAACTTTTGGAAATTTGTGGTGGCTACCATTTTCAATTTTGATGTTTATAGTTTCAGTTTTGCTTGCTCAGATTTTACCAATAATTATCTTACCAATTTTTTATAAAGTTACACCAATTGAAGATGAAGAACTGAAAGAAAGGATTGTCAGACTTTCAAAAGATGCCGGATTAAAAGTTGAAAATGTATTTAAGTTCAATATGAGTAAAAATACAAAAAAGGCAAACGCTGCTTTTACAGGCTTGGGAAAAACAAAAAGAATTATACTTGGAGACACTTTATTAGAAAATTATACAACAGATGAAATTGAAACAGTTATAGCTCACGAACTTGGTCATTATAAATTAAAGCATATACAAAAAAATATTTTCATTGGAACTGCTTCAAGCTTTCTAATTTTTTATTTGATTGCTCAACTTCATGTAATATCATTAAGTTGGTTTGGTTTCACGGAGATTTATCAGATTTCGGCCCTGCCACTTTTAATACTTTGGGCAACAATAGTTGGATTATTTTTTCAACCGGCAACAAATTGGCTTTCAAGAAAATATGAATATGAAGCAGATGCCTATGCAGTGAAATCTTCAAACAAAAAAGAAGCTTTTATCAAAACTCTTGAAAAGTTAACAGATCAGAATTTAGGAGATAAAGAACCACATCCATTTATCGAATGGTTCTTTTACAGTCATCCTTCAATTAAAAAAAGAATAGAACATATAAATTCTTTGTAGAACAATAACTTTAATTTTATATTTGAACAAGAATTTTTAAGATGAATGAATGAAAACAAAATCGAGAAAAATAAAATTTTTATTTGCTTTATTTGTGCTCATTTTAAATAGTTGTTCATTCAATGGAAATTCAAATAATCCAACCGCACCAACAAATTCAGTTATTCAAATTCAATCTCCTAAAGATGGAACAAAAGGCATTCAAGTTTATGGCGTAGATTTAAGCTGGACATCAACGGCACAAATTGGAACTGTCTTTCAGGTATTTTTAGAACCAACATCAAATAATGGTGTACTTCCAAATACTGCAACATGGTTAACATTACCAAAAGGGAATGGAATTACTTCTACTAAATTTTTTACTGGTCAACTTTCATATTTGACTTGGTATGCATGGAGAGTAAGAGCATTGCTGCCAAATGGAACATGGACCGATTCACCAACACAATATTTTCAAACTGAAGATATTCCTCAAACCTCTTCTAATTTTATAAAAGTTTATGATTACGAAAGCCATATTAATGTTGATCACGATATACCAATATTATTTCAGGTTCTTGATGCATCCGGTAATGGAGTTACAGGTTTAAAGTTAACAGACTTTGAAATTTTTGAAGATGGTGAACCATTACGCGAATCAAATTTGACATTTGTAAATCAAAAAGCTGAAAATATATCAATGCCTGTCCATATCCTGATAGATAACAGCACAAGTATTACAGATAATTCAATTTTGCAAAAAATGAAATCTGATGCATCGTCATTAGTAAATTATTTAAATACACCTGCTGCATTCATTTCATCTTTCTACATTTATGAATTCAGTGAAACATTAAAACAAAAGGGTGGAGAATCTTCAACTGGGCTAAACGCGCAACAGGCAATTAATGAAATTAATTCAATTCAAAATGGTGTTCGCTCAACAGATTTTTATGGTGCTGTTGCTGATGTAGCAAATAAATTAACCAGTATTTATTCAGTTAAAAAAGTTTCTCAACCAATAATGATTGTTCTATCTGATGGTGATGATACTGCAGGCAAAAGAACTCTTGCAGAAGCAACAAATGCAGTTTCGGGAAAAAGAGTTTATACAATTGGTTATGCTGGTGATTTAAGAGAAGATATTTTAAAGATGGTTGGAGTCTCCGGTTACTTCAATAGTAATAATGGAAACGTTACACAGTTTTTAACCGGAATAAGAGATTATTTAAATAATTATTCTCAAAGCTTTTATTTGTTAACTGTAACTAGTCCAAAAAGAGGATTTCGTTCTCATACAATTGCAATTAGATTAAGAGGAAGTTTAGATAGCGTAAACATTACATATCCGGGATGGTAAAATGTCAGTAAAAAAAGAAGATGTTAAATATATTGCTTCATTAGCAAAATTAAATTTTGATGAAAATGAAATTGAAAAGTTCACAGAACAATTCAATGAAATTCTTTCATACATTGAAAAATTAAATGAATTAGACACAACAAATGTAGAACCACTTGCTCATCCATTTGAAAACAACAATGTTTTTCGAAATGATGAATTACAAAAATCAGTTACAACAGTAGATGCTCTAAAAAATTCACCTTCAAAAACTGAAGAATTTTTCCGCGTACCAAAAGTAATTAATCAGCCATAAAATGATAGTTGGAATAATTCCTGCACGATTTGCTTCTTCAAGATTATTAGGAAAACCACTTGCAAATATTGGTGGCAAACCAATGATTCAACATACATACTTAAGTGCAAAAAAATCCAAGCTGCTCGATAAATTAGTCATTGCAGTTGATGACGAAAAAGTTCTTCAGGTTTGTAAAAATTTCGGTGCAGAAGTTTTTATGACTCCAAAAGATTGTTCAAGTGGTTCCGATAGAATTGCAATTGTTGCAGAAAAAATTCCTGAAGCAGATATAATTGTTAACATACAAGGAGATGAACCTTTTATTAAAGGCAAAATGATTGACCAAGCAATTGAACCTCATCTTTTCGATAAAAATGTTCAACTATCAACTCTTGCAAGAAGAATCACAAATGTTGACGAAATGAAATCTCCTTCAGTTGTAAAAGTTGTTTTTGATTATAACAATTTTGCAATGTACTTTTCTCGCAGCCCAATTCCATACGTAAGAGATGCAAGAACAAATTTAGAAAGAATTCAATCTGCTGAAATTTATAAACATATTGGTTTGTATGTTTATAAACGTGATGCTTTGTTAAATTTTACAAAATTAAAACCAACCGATTTAGAGCTTATCGAAAAATTAGAACAACTTCGTTTTCTTGAAAACGGGTATAAAATGAAAATTGTAGTTACAGAATATGATAGTCTTTCTGTAGATACACCTAAAGATTTGGAAATTGCAAGAAGGTTTCTTGAAAAACAGATTAAGTATGATAATAAAAAACCTAAATAGAAGATTATCTGGAATTTAAAATCAAATTGTCTTTTCACCTCAGGCACATTATTTTTGTAACAATAAGATTGGAGTATTTATGAATAAAAAAATCAGAGTATTAGTTGCAAAAGCTGGTTTGGATGGACACGATCGCGGTGCAAAAGTTGTTGCTGCTGCTTTAAGAGATGCTGGAATGGAAGTAATTTATACTGGATTAAGACAAACTCCAGAAATGATTGTTGAAGCCGCAATACAGGAAGATGTTGATGCTATTGGTATTAGCATTCTTTCAGGCGCACACATGACAATCTTTCCAAAAATTTTAGAATTGATGAAAGAAAAAAATGCAAGCGACATTCTTTTGTTCGGTGGTGGAATTATTCCGGAAGATGATTTGCAGAAATTAAAAGAAATGGGTGTTGGTGAATTATTTAAACCTGGAACTTCAACTCAGGATATTGTTAAATTTTTAGAGAGTTGGGTTAATGAACACCCTAAAAATTAATTTCAAATATCAAAACAATGTTTAATTCTTCCCCACGAAAGTGGGGTTTTATTTTTAAATAATATGACTAAACCAGAGAGAATTATTTTTATTGATTTAATGAGAGCATTTGCTGTGTTGATGATGGTTCAGGGGCACACCATTGATGCTTTTCTTGCCGATGAATTTAGAACGGCTGATTCTTTACTCTATAATTTATGGGTAACAATGCGTGGTTTTACAGCTCCTATTTTTATGATTTCTTCCGGTGTTGCATTTAGTTATTTATTTGCTTTATCTGGTAAACCTTTTCATGAAAATCCAAGAGTCTTTAAAGGTATACAAAGATTTTTAATTTTAGTTTTAATTGGATATTTGTTAAGATTTCCTACCCACAGAGTTATTGAATTTAGCATTGTTTCTTTTGAACAATGGATGGTTTTCTTTCAAGTAGATGCTCTTCATTTAATTGGCACAGGAATTTTAATTTTAATTACTCTTTCATATATCTCAGAAAAATTTAAGATAAATATTTTTGTTGTTTATTCTTTTGCAGCACTTTTCTTTTTTTCAATGTGGAATATAACAGAGCAAATTAATTGGGCTAATTATTTACCAATTCCTTTTGCCGCCTGGTTTTATCACAAAACTGGTTCACTTTTCCCAATTTTCCCTTGGGCTGGTTACGTTATTACTGGGGGAATTCTTGGAACATTCCTGGCTAAGAATCCTGGTATATTTAAAGAAAAAAAATTTGTAATCAGACTAACATTAATCGCTATCTCTTTTATTGTCTTAGCTTTTATTACTTCATTTATTCAAAACAAATTTTTTGGATATAAGTTTTTTATTACAGATAACTTTTTTGTGATCTTTCTAAGAGTTGGTGTTGTTTTACTTTTAAATAGTATTATGGCAACAATATCTTTATTTGTTAATGAAATACCTGAAATAATAAAGCAAATTGGAAGATATACATTAATCATATACGCTGTTCATGTTATTATTTTATATGGAAGTGCTTGGATTCCCGGTTTCTATATGTTCTGGCCAAAATCACTTAGCTTAAAAGGTTCAATTTTAGCCGCTGTATCATTAATTTTACTTATGATATTAATGGTACATTTGCTTGAAAAGTATAAATTTGCATTTAATAAAAAACAAAGAAATTAAATATTGAGTAAAAGAACTGAAAATATAAACCCGTTTGCTAACGAAGAAGAAAAAAAAATAGAAAACTCTATTCGTCCAAAAACTTTTGAGGATTTTACAGGGCAATCTAAAATAGTCGATAATCTAAAAGTTTTCATTGGCGCTGCAAAAATTCGTGGGGAAAGTCTTGATCATGTTCTTTTAACAGGCCCTCCAGGTTTAGGTAAAACAACTTTAGCACATATTATAGCAAATGAACTTGGAGTAAAAATAAAAATAACAAGCGGACCTGTTTTAGAAAAACCAGGTGATTTAGCAGGAATACTCACAAACATTGAAGAAAAGTCTGTCTTATTTATTGATGAAATTCATCGCTTAAGTCCTGTTGTTGAAGAATATCTTTACTCAGCAATGGAAGATTACAAGCTTGATATTATGATTGATAGCGGTCCGAATGCAAGAACTGTTCAAATAAAACTTCCAAAATATACTTTAGTTGGTGCAACTACTCGTGCTGGTTTATTAACCGCACCTTTGCGTGATCGTTTTGGAATTAAAAGCAGACTTGATTATTATGAAAGTGATCTAATATCAAAAATTATAAACCGTTCTGCAAAAATTTTAAACATCAATATTGATGAAAATGCAGCAGTTGAAATTGCAAAACGTTCACGAGGAACTCCAAGAATTGCAAATAGATTATTGAGAAGAACTCGTGATTTTGCTGATTATGAAAATAAAAAATCAATTGATATTGATATTGCAAAAAAAGCTTTGCTTGCTCTTGAAGTTGATGAATTTGGTTTAGATGAAATGGATAAAGAAATAATTTTAACTATTATTGAAAAATTTAGTGGCGGACCAGTTGGATTGAATACTTTATCTGTTGCTGTAAATGAAGATCCCGGAACAATCGAAGAAGTTTATGAACCATTTTTAATTCAACAGGGATTTATTCAACGAACACCACGCGGAAGAGAAGCAACAGAATTAGCGTATAAACATTTTAATAAAAAATTATTTCGTTTGAATAATCAAGAAAATCTTTTTGATAAATAAAAGGTGAATATGATTAACGCAAAAAAAATCAAAATGGGTAATGGTGAACCTTTTGTTCTCATTGCTGGTCCTTGTGTTGTTGAAAATGAAAAAACAACATTGAAAACAGCTGAAGCAATTAAAAAAATTACTGATGAATTAAATATTCCTTTCATATTCAAATCGAGTTTCAAGAAAGCTAACAGAACAAGTATTAACTCATTCAGTGGAATTGCATTTGAAAAAGCATTAAACATTTTATCAAAAGTTAGAAAAGAATTTCAAGTTCCGGTTTTAACAGATATTCATGATGAAAAAGAAATTGAACCAGTATCTCATATTGTTGACGTTTTACAAATTCCGGCTTTTTTATGCAGACAAACTGATTTATTAGTTGCAGCTGGTAAAACCGGAAAAGTTATTAATGTTAAAAAAGGGCAATTCCTTGCACCTGACGATATGAAACATGTTATTCAGAAAATTGAATCAACAAAAAATAAAAAAATATGGTTGACTGAAAGAGGAACAACTTTTGGGTATCATAATTTAGTTGTGGATATGCGAAGTTTACAAATAATGAAAAAATTCGGTTATCCGGTTATTATGGATGCAACACATGCTGTTCAGTTACCAAGTAAAGGAAATGAAAGTGGTGGTGAAAGAGAATTTATACCTGCATTGGCAAAAGCTGCTGTTGCTGTTGGTGTTGATGGTTTGTTTTTAGAAGTTCATCCTGATCCTGCAAAAGCATTAAGCGACGCAGCAAGTCAATTACCTTTAGAGAATCTTAAAAAGTTATTAGTTGCTGTTAAACAAATAGATGAAATTATAAAGAATGAAAAATGAAATTCTTCAAAAATTTAATGATATAAAATTATTCCTTTTTGATTTGGAAGGTTGTGTAGTTCCTAAAAATTTTGTTCATAATGAATCATCTGAAAAACAATTAATTGAAAAACTAAAATTTTTTTGTAAAGAGTTTAAATCTTTTAATGTAGAATTAGGAATTGTTACTTCAAGTTACAGTGATATTGTAAATAAATTAAAATCAAGCAAAGCATGTATTATTTTGAATGGTTCTATTAATAAAGTTGAAATGGTTGACAATCTTCTTAATGAAAAAAAATTAACTTACGATGAAGTTTTTTATATCGGTGATGATTTACTTGATATACCGCTTCTTCAAAAATGTAAATTATCAGCTTCACCAAAAGATGGAAGAAGAGAAGTAAAAAGAGTTGTTACTTTCGTAACAAAAAATGAAAGCGGTTCAGTTTTAGAAGAAATTTTAGAATACATAAAACATTCGAGAAAAAAGTAATGGAAAATTTAAACAAGTTCCCACGGGAATTAACCGATAATGAAAAAGATTTGCTCTTTTCGGCATTACCGGAAAATAAATTGGGTTATAAAATTTACCGTGATAAAATTAATAGCTCCGTTGTTTTAGGAAATGGAAGATTTGGTGGTGGCAATTTTATCCTTGGTTCACCCGGTACTGAAATTGACATAGAATCTTCGGCTACACCAATTTTTGCTATTTCAAAAATTGTTTACACAGACCATGAAATTTATGTAACTATTCATCATGAATTTGATGGACAAATAGAAATTGATATTCAAAATTTTGAATTGACACCAAAGATCAACGAAATGAAAGAACTATATCGTTGGACATATTCAGATTGGATACCGGGACAAAAAGCACCTTACGATAATTCACCTGTAAAAGAAATTCATCTTATTTTAAATTCTTTAGTGTTGGCAATTGCTCCTGTGCATAGAAAAATCTGGGCTTTCTATGCTAAGGATGAAGTAAATTATTTAATTCCGGTTACAAATTTTTATAACGAGTTAATGTTGTTGATGGATGAAAAAAATCCTGAAATTGCTCTTAACCCAAATTTACTTTTTGAAAATCTTGAAAACTATTCAAATGAAAAACTTGGTCAGGCATTTCTTTTATATAACAAACTTTGGAATAGGATTGATTTAGATTATTCATTGTTCGATCCTAAAATGGTTCAAAGAAAAAAATCTTTTTTTGATTTCTTAAGGAGATAATTAATGACCTCCTATGAAATTATTTCACTTGGAAAAAAAGTTATCAGAATTGAATTAGAAGCAGTAAAAAATTTAATTGATAATATTGATGAAAATTTTTCGAAAGCAGTTGAGATAATTCTTAATTCTAAAGGCAGAGTTGTTTTTACAGGAATGGGTAAATCTGGATTAATTGCAAGAAAAATAGTTGCAACAATGAACTCAACAGGAACAGCTGCAATTTATATGCATCCAACTGATGCTCTTCATGGTGATCTTGGAATGGTAAGAAAAGATGATATCGTAATTTTGATTTCAAAAAGTGGTTACACAGAAGAATTATTAAATTTACTTCCAATGTTTAAACGAATTAATGTTCCAATTATTGGAATGATAGGAGACAAAAATTCTAAACTTGCGAAAGATTGTGATTTAGTTTTAGATGTTTCAGTAAAAGAAGAAGCATGCCCTTTTGATTTAGCTCCAACTTCTTCAACCACAGCTGCTCTTGTTATGGGAGATGCTCTTTCAATTTCTCTTTTGGAATTGCGTGGTTTTACCGCAGAAGATTTTGCTCTTCTTCATCCTGGTGGAAGTTTAGGAAAACGTTTAGCATTAAAAATTTCTGAAATTATGTATTCCGGAAAAGATGTTCCAATCGTAAGTGAAACAACATCTCTTAAAGATACTATTCTTGAAATAACCTCGAAAAGATTAGGTACTACTTGTGTTGTAAACAAAGATGGTAAATTATCAGGAATAATAACTGATGGCGATTTAAGAAGATTACTTGAAAAAACAATTGATATCAAAGACCTCAAGGCTTTAGATGTAATGACTAAAAATCCAAAAACAATTTCACAAGATTTACTTGCTTCGTTTGCACTTCAAATGATGGAACAATTTAACATCACAGCATTAATAGTTGTTGATAAAGAAAAATATCCAATCGGAATGGTTCATCTTCATGATTTAGTTAAATTAGGTTTACGTGAAAGATGAAAAATTTTTTTTTCATTTTAATTTTAATTCTCATTTCCTGCAAAGAAGAAAAAGTTCAACCTAAAGTAACTGATGCAAATGTAAATGGAGAAATTCCATCTCATGAAAGCTGGAATTCAAAAGTGTACTTTTCTGAAGATGGAAAATTAAAAGCAATTCTTTACTCAGAACATTTACAAAAGTTTGAATTAAAAAAAGAAACTCTTTTGGAAAAAATTAAAATTCAATTCTATGACAAACAACAAAAAAATGCATCTCAACTTGTTGCTGAAAGAGGAAAGGTAGATGATTTAACACGTGATATGTACGCTTTTGAAAATGTAATTGCTCAAAATGACAGCGGTGTAGTTTTAAAAACTGAAATGCTTAAATGGAGAAATGCTGATCAAAAAATTGTAACAGATAAGTTTGTTTCAATCAAATCAAAAAAAGAATTAATTGAAGGTTACGGTTTAGAAGCTGATCAAAGTTTGAATAACTATGTTGTATTTAATCCAACTTATACAGCAACTTTTCAAGAAAATAAAAAATGATAAAAAATTTTTTTCTTTTAATTCTGATTTCTGTTACTATTTACGCTCAGCGTGAAAACCCAGTTATTGCTATCGGAGATAGTTTAGTTGGCAAAGTTGTAAATGGTGAATCTATACGTGAACTTCACGGCAATGTAGTTTTGACTCAAGGTAATGTTAGAATTACATGCGATAAAGCAATTCAATATCTTGCAAAAAATGAAGCTGAATTAATAGGAAAAGTTGTTGTAACTCAAGATAGTATCGAAATTAAAAGTTCACGCGGAAGATATTTTGGAAATACACAAATTGCTTTTTCAGATGCGGGAATTAGTTTAACTGATGGACATGTAAAATTAAAATCAAAAAAAGGTTATTACTATTTTGATGAAAAACGTTCTCTCTTTTACGAAGATGTTTCTTTAGAAGAAGGAATTACAAAACTTTTTACTGAAAAATTAAATTATTATGATAATGAAGATAAAGCTGTTGCAAATGGCAATGTTGTAATTCAAGATACTTCTTCAACATTAATTGCAGATAGTTTAATTTATTTCCGTCAAACAAAATTCACTGATGCATATAAAAATATTAGACTTTATAATTCTACAAACAAAGTGTCAGTTTTTTGTGATAGATTAAAAGATGATGGAATTAAAAAAATTACAATTATCTGGGAAAATCCAATTATAGTTAGAATTGACTCCACAGCTAATAATATTGATACTTTAATTGTTTCTTCTATTACAATGGAAGCTTATAACGATTCGACAAACAAATTAATTGCAAAAGATGAAGTTAAAATTAATCGAAATTTGTTTTCATCTGTTAATTCTAAAACTGTATTTTATCAGAACGATGATACAATTGAAATAATTAAACAGGAAGATGATTTAATGCCTCCAGTTTTATGGAATGAAAACACACAGCTTGTTGGAGATTCAGTCTTTATAAAAATCAAAGAAAAAAAGTTAGATCAAATTCAACTAAAAAATAATTCTTCAATTATTTCAGGGCATAAAGATTTAGATTATCGTTACGATCAAATTTCAGGAAAGAACATTAATATATTTTTTAAAGATGATGAAATTAAACAAACAGAAGTTTTTGGAAATGTTCTGAGTATCTATTATGTGTTTGATGAAGGGAAACCGAATGGGTTAATAAAATCTAGCTCCGAATCAGCAAAAATATTTTTTAATAATAAAGAAGTTAATGATGTTAAACTTTATGGAAAGCCGCAAAGCGATTATTATCCTGAAAATCAAATTGAAGGGGAAGAAAAAGATTTTACAATTCCAACCTTTAAACTTTTTGAAAACCGCCCTACAAAAAAAGAATTAATTTCAAAAAGGGAAAATATTTTATTCTATTTAGAAAAGGATTCGAAATACTATGCAAGAAAATCTAAACCTTAGAAGTGAAGATCTCGTAAAAATTTATAAAAAAAGGACCGTTGTTAACAAAGTTTCTGTTAATGTAACACAAGGTGAAGTTGTTGGATTACTTGGTCCAAATGGTGCTGGCAAAACAACAACTTTTTACATGATTGTTGGAATGATTAAACCTAACTCAGGTAAAGTGTTTCTTGAAAAAAATGAAATTACAAATGAACCAATGTATAAACGAGCAAGAATGGGGATCGGTTATTTACCTCAAGAAGCTTCGGTTTTCAGAAAATTAAGTGTAGAAGATAATATTATGGCAATTCTTCAAGTTTTGAATTTAACAAATGAAAAAAGAAATGAAAAATTGGAAAAATTAATAAATGAACTTGGTTTAGAAAAAGTGAGAAAAAATATGGGCTATCAATTAAGTGGTGGTGAAAGAAGAAGATGTGAAATTGCTAGAGCTTTGGCAACAGATCCAAAATTTATTCTGCTTGATGAACCATTCGCTGGTGTTGATCCGATTGCAGTTGAAGATATTATGAATATTGTTGCAAATCTTAAAAATCGTGGTATTGGAATTTTGATAACTGACCACAATGTTCATGAAACATTAAGTATAGTTGACCGTGCTTATATTTTAATTAATGGAACAATATTTAAAGAAGGAACAGCTAATCACCTTGCTGAAGATGAAGATGTTCGCAAACTTTATTTAGGAGAAAAATTTAAGTTAGACCGTTATAACTAAAATAGCTCAATTAGAAAATAAGTTAAAAAAGAAACAACAATTGCATATAAAATAATCAGGAAAAAAAGTTTTATATTTTTCTTTCTTTGTTTTTTTCTGAAGTAAGACCATGTTGTTTCTTCGTCTCTTTTATAATCCCCTTTGTCAATGGACCATTTGTTCTGAAATGACATAAACCCTCTAAAACTTTTAATCCAAAATAATATTCAATTTAACAAGCATGATTGATAGTTATCACCAAATTTATTTTGAAAACTCTTTTATAATTTTTTGAATTTCTTCTTCACTTATTCCTGTTCCGAAATCGCGAGAAGTTCTTGTCTTTAAACCATCATTTTTAACAAAAGGTTTAACAACAGGATTACCGGCTCTTGCTCTTAATCTCTCTTCAATTTCTTTTGTAAAATTTTTCTCTTCATAATTGTTTTTTACAACGCCAGTAGATTTATCATCGAATGATGAAACTGATACACCTTTGTTAATTTCCAAAGTTTCGAAAGCTAAAGTTTTTACATTCATTAAGTGAACAGCAGAAACATTTTCGGAGATAATTGAACCACCCCATGTTCCGGGTCCTAATGTCATTGATGGTGTTAATGCTGTAGAATAACCAACCGCACCTACAGACGATGGTGTGTTTACAACAATTCTGAATGCTGGTTTTTCCAAAGCAAATTTCATAATGATATCTCTATCATTTGCATGAATAGAAAGTGTATGTCCAATTCCACCGAATTCTAATAATTCAATACAACGATGACAACCTTCCATCCAATTTTCTACAGTGTAAAATGCAAGAATTGGAGAAAGTTTTTCGATGGAAAGTGGTTCTTGTTTTCCGACTGATTCACATTCAGCAATTAAAACTGTAGTGTTTTCCGGAACATTTATTCCAGTGAAATCAGCAATCCATTTTGCAGATTTACCAACAATGTCAGGATTTAATTTAGCACCTTGAGCAATTTTATTTTCAAGTTTTCTTTTTTCATCATTAGTTAAAAAATATGCACCGTTTCTTTTTGCTTCTTCAATTACTTTTTCGCGAATTGGTTTATCAACAACCATAGCTTGCTCAGATGAACACAAAACACCGTTATCGAATGTTGTTCCGTAAATTATATCTGCAACAGCTTTTTGAATATTAGCACTTCTGTCAATGTAAGCAGGAACGTTACCAGCACCAACTCCATATGCTGGTTTGCCTGCAGAATAAGCTGCATATACCATTGGCATTCCACCTGTTGCTAAGATTAGTGCAATATTTTTATCGTGCATTAAAGCATTAGTAGCCTCGAGAGTTGGAATAGGCAAACATTGAATTAATCCTTTTGGGGCACCAGCTTTTTCTGCTGCTTCGGACATAATTCGGGTAGTTTCTAAAGAGCATTTTAAAGCTTTGGGATGTGGTGAAATTACGATTCCATTTCTGCACTTCAATGATATTAAAGTTTTAAATATTGCTGTTGAAGTTGGATTTGTTGATGGTACTAATGCCGCAACAACCCCCATTGGTTCTGCAATTTTAACAATTTTTCCGTTCTTTAAAACATCAATAACGCCAACAGTTTTTAAATCTTTAATTGATTCCCAAACTGCTTTTGAGCCGAATTGATTTTTAATAATCTTATCTGAAACTTTTCCAAATCCGGTCTCTTCGTGTGCCAATCTTGCTAAATGCTCTGCCTGATTATAATAAGTATCTGCTATTGCTTTTACAACTTTATCAACTTGCTCTTGGTTAAAATGTTTAAATTCAAGTTGAGCTTCTTTAGCAGCTTTTGCTAAGTTTCTTGCTTCTTGAATTGATTGTAAATCTTTGTCGATGTTCATTCTAATACCATTCTTTTAATAATCAAATATAAATAGAGTAGTGCTGAACTTCAAAAAATAAAATCATATTTTATTAACAGTAATTTGTGGTAATCTGTGCAATCTGTGGTAAAACTAAAGCCATTAACCCTTACAATCACTTTTGGGTTTCCTGTTAATAATCAGCTTATTCAATTAGTTTTATTTCATCATTGGGATTTATTTCAACATCTTTTAATTTTCTTTCAATAGCTCTTGTTCTTGTTTTAGCACTATCAATTTGTTTACTAGCCTGTTCAAGTTTTTCCTGTGTTTTATCAAGCACTTCACCGAACTTTATAAATTCAGATTTTACAACGCTTAACAAATTCCAGACTTCGCTCGAGCGTTTTTCAATTGCTAAAGTTCTAAAACCCATTTGCAAACTATTTAGTATTGCAGAAATTGTAGTTGGACCAGCAATAATAACTTTGAAATCATTTTGAATTTTTTCAAACAATCCTGGTCTTCTTAAAACTTCAGCATATAAACCTTCAACAGGTAAAAATAAAATTGCAACATCAGTAGTGTATGGTGGTTCAATATATTTTTCTTTGATTGATTTTGCTTCTGTTTTTATTCTGTTTTCAATTGCTTTTGATGCTTCATCAACTAAATTAACATCTCCGTTTTCTTGTGCCTGAATAAGTCTTTGATAATCTTCAATAGGAAATTTTGCATCTATAGGTAAATAACAGTATCCATTATTTTGATCATTTCGTCCGGGCATTTTGATTGCAAACTCAACCCGATCTTTACTTTCTTTTTTTGTGTTTATATTTTTTTCATATTGATCACGTGTTAGAATTTGTTCAATCAGATTTTCTAATTGAATTTCTCCCCAAGTTCCTCTGGTTTTAACGTTTGTTAAAACTTTCTTTAAATCACCCACACCACTTGCAAGATTTCTCATTTCACCTAAACCTTCACGAACGGCTTCCAGTCGGTCGCTGACTAATGAAAATGATTCGCTTAATCTCTTTTCTAAAGTTGAGTGTAGTTTCTCGTCAACGGTTAATCTCATTTCCTCAAGTTTCTTTTCGTTTTTATCTTGAATTTCTTTTAATTGATTTTCAACTTTTTCCTGCAGCTTATTAAATTTATCTTCATTACTTTGTGTTAAATTTTTTAGTTGGTTTGCAAAAAGGTCAAGTTGATTTTTTTGCATTTCAGAAATGTTAGAAAGATTTTTTGAAAGTTGCTCGCCAAACTTTAAAACAGCTCCGCTAATTTCTTCTCTTTGTTCTTTTGAATTAGAATTTATCTCGGCTCTGCTTCTTGAAATTTCATCACGAAAAGATTTTTCTATCCTTTCAAATTCTTCTTTGTATGTTATCTGTCCTATTGAATTAATTTTTTTATTTAGATTAACTATTAAAAAAGATAATATGATAACTAAAACCAAAGTAATGATTAATAATGCTTCCATGTAATACCTAAAATGAATAATTATATAAACTTATTTATAAAATATTTTCTAAATGACCAAATCAATTTATAAATTAGATTTGTTAATTATCAGGAAATAAAAAATGAATAGCTGGAAAAAAATTTTTATCGGAATTTCAATTGTTTTAGTTAGTGTAATAATAATTGGTTCAATCATATCATACTTAATGTTGAAAAAATCATTGCCAAAATATGATGATGAAATAAAAGTATCATTTATTAAAAATAAAATTGAAATATATCGAGATGAAAATGCAATTCCTTTAATTAAGGCAACTAATGATGAAGAAGTTGCATTTGCAATTGGTTACATACATGCGCAAGAAAGATTATTTCAAATGGATATTGCCAGAAGAGCAGGTGAGGGAAGATTAAGTGAAATTTTTGGTTCGAAATTAATTCCGATTGATAAAATGTTTAGAGTAATGGAAATTTATAAAATTGCTAAAACCTCTTTCCCAAAATTAAATTCTTTATCTCAAAAAATTTTAATCGCATATTCAAACGGTGTTAATGAATTTATAAA
This sequence comes from uncultured Melioribacter sp., assembly GCA_964625385.1. GTDB lineage: Bacteria > Bacteroidota > Ignavibacteria > Ignavibacteriales > Melioribacteraceae > Stygiobacter. Next base: position 27,882 of record CAZVBT010000199.1, read on the forward strand.
AAACTCAAAAGGGAAATATCAAGTTGAATTTGACATACTTAGCTATGATCCAGAATTGTGGAAACCAGAACACAGTTTAGTAATTGCAAAATTAATGGGTTGGGAATTAAATATAAATTGGTGGACAGATATTGTATTTTCACAATTAGTTCAAAAGTTTGGAGAAGAAAAGGCAAAAGAATTAATTCCACACTTTCCTGAAAATTCA
>CAZVBT010000200.1:0-5079 GCA_964625385.1 uncultured Melioribacter sp.
ATTTAATAAAATTTGTTCATCCTGTAATAATTCAATTTCATTTTCGGTAAATGGAGTAATTCTTGAAACTAATTCGGAGCGTTGTATTACTTCATCTTGATTATAAACAATGGTAGCACCTACTTTTCGGTATTCTTCATCGGTGAAATGACTTCCTAATCCAGCATTTGTTTCAATAAAAACAGAATGACCAGATTTAACAAGAGCATCTACACCGGCAGGAACAATTAATACTCTTTTTTCGTCGTTGTGTGGTTCTTTTAATATTCCAATTCTCATAATTTTATTAAAATTTTTGTTGTTAAAATAGTTATAGATGAACGATTAAACAATTTGAATTTATTTAATTACCTGCGTTAATGGTTTTTTACCGCTTAATACATAAACAATATTTTTAGCAGCAAGTAAAGACATTGCTTTTCTTGTTTCCTCTGTTGCACTTCCTAAATGTGGAAGCAAAAATACATTTTCCAATTTCAGCAATTTTGGATTGATATTTGGTTCATTTTCATAAACATCAAAGCCGGCTGAAAATATTTTTTTCTTTTTAAGTAATTCAATCAAATATTTTTCTTCAACAATTTCGCCACGAGCTGTGTTGATTATGATTGCTGAAGGTTTTAGTAAATCAAGTTTGGTTTTATTTAATAAATATTTTGTTTGTTCTGTTAATGGTAAATGTATTGAAACTACATCAGAATTTTTCATTAATTTTTCTAAAGAAACTTTTTTTGCATTTAATTCTTTTTTAAAATTTTCTCTTTTATTTCTATCATAATAAATTATTTTCATTCCAAAAGCTTTTATTCTTTTTGCAGTTGCAAAGCCGATTCTGCCAGCACCAATAATTCCAAGAATTTTATTTTTCAAATCAAAACCAAGAAGCATGTTTGGTTTCCAGCCAAGGAATTTTTTATCCCGAATTAATTTTTCTCCTTCATGAAATCTTCTAGCACATGCGAGAATTAATCCACATGCAATATCAGCTGTTGCATCAGTTAAAACATCAGGAGTATTTGTTACAATTAATTTTTTATTATTTGCATAGTTTACATCTATATTATTATAACCAACAGCACAATTAGCAACAATTTTGCATTTAGCAAAATTATCAATTGCTTCTTTGTCAATTTTTTCACTCATTAATGCAAGAACAGCATTTACATTTTTAGTTTTCTTTAGAAATAGTTCACGTGGTATTGGTTCGAGGCTATTATAAACTTCTACTTCAAAACCGTGCTGTTTAATAAATTTTTCTGGTTCGCCTGGTAATTTTCTGGTAATAAAAACTTTCATATTAGCCGAATAAAATTTTTGTAATTATAAATGCACCAATTGCACCAGCAATATCTGCAAGTATTCCTACAGTAACTGCGTGTCGCATTTTTGAAATTCCAACTGAACCAAAATAAAGTGCTAAAACATAGAAAGTTGTTTCAGAACTTCCATTCAAAGTTGAAACAAGAATTCCAATAAAAGAATCCGGGCCATGAACAGAAATTGTTTCAGTCATAATTCCTAATGCACCACTTCCCGAAAGTGGACGCATTAAAGCCATAGGAAGAGCTTCTGCTGGAAAGCCAATTAAATTGGTGATTGGAGAAATTAGCAAAATTAAAAAATCCATTGCACCACCAGCTCTGAAAATTCCGATAGCAACTAACATTGCAACTAAATAAGGAATTATTCTTATGGCAACATTAAAACCTTCTTTTGCACCTTCAACAAAAACTTCATACACTTTTACTTTTTTTATAAACCCATATAAAACAAATGAAAAAATAATTGCTGGTATTGCAAGTAATGAAATTATTTGAATTATGTTTTTTATTAGTTCTCCATTTATAAAATTTTGATTTGAAAATAATCCTCCAGTAATCATTAAAACAAAAAAAGAGATTAAAACTATTATGCCAATCAATAATTTCAAGTTTGATTTTATTAATTGAAAAAAATCAGAAAATGACATCGGAAATTTTTCTAAAAGCTTTGCGGAAAGAATTCCTACTGTGGTTGCACATAGTGCACCAAATATTGATGTTCCAATAATTACTGTTGGATTACTGCTTCCTGAGGCAGCACGAATTGCTATTGCTGTTGCAGGAATTAATGTTAATCCTGCTGTATTTATTGCAAGAAAAGTTATCATTGCATTTGTTGCTGTTCCTTTTTTTTCATTTAGCTTATCTAATTCTTCCATAGCTTTTAGACCAAAAGGTGTTGCTGCATTTCCAAGTCCTAACATATTTGCAGATATATTCATAATCATAGAGCCAATTGCAGGATGATCTTGAGGAACTTCGGGAAATAAAAATTTAGTGAATGGTTTTACAGTTTTTGCAATTATATTTATTAATCCGGAAGATTCAGCAATTTTCATTATTCCAAGCCACAATGCCATTATACCAACTAAACCAAGAGCTATTTCAACAGCTTTACTTACATAACTAATAGTAGCATTAGTAACATCTTTTAATTTTGTAAATGTTACATTTTCAAAAACAAGCCATGCTTGATAAGAGCCATCATCATTTTTTTTCCCTAAATAAACTGTGCCGTATAAGTCATTTTCCTTTCCAGTGGATTTAGCCATTTCTTTCCAAATATTTGGGGCATCATTTTCAATTATCATGAAAAGACTATAACTGCCCTCTTTTTCATTTTTAGAAAGTTTTGCTTTTTGTATTAAATCATTTTCTATTTTTTCATTATAAAACTTTGAAAAATTTTCTTTAAGTATAAGAACTTCAGTATCAAAACTTTCTGTATTATTAAATTTTTTAAGTTCAATTGTAAGAGGTTTATTGTTTTGAAATTTATTTGAAGAGGTGTTATAAACATCAACGGAGATTGCGGTTATAATTCCAAGAACAATCAAAGCAAGCCATATTTTATTTAACATATTTACACATGATTTTTGTTAATAATAAAATTAAATATTATGAAATGAAAAAACACATTTTTTTTATCTTTAAAAAAAGAATTTTGAGTTAAATATGAAAATTGGATTATTTCAATACTCGCCTGTTTGGGAAAATCCGGCTGCAAGCATCGAAAAAATAAATTTGTTAATTAAAGATTATGAAAATGTTGATCTTTTAATTTTTCCTGAAATGACTTTAACTGGCTTTACAATGAATTCAAAAATTTTTGCAGAAGATATTGATGGAATTTCATTTCAGTTTTTTATGAAGTTGGCTCAAAAATTAAAAACAAACATTTTTTTTGGTGTGATTGAAAAAGACAATGATAAAATTTTCAACTCACTGATTCACGTTGATCAAAATGGATTAATTACTGCAAGATATAGAAAGATTCATCCATTTAGTTTAGCAGATGAAGATAAAAATTATACTGCTGGCGATGAATTTATAACAACCAAAATTAATAATGTTAGATTTGCCTTTTCAATCTGTTATGATTTAAGATTTCCTGAATTATATCGTCATTATGCAAAAAAAGGAATTGATGTAATTATAAACATTGCAAATTGGCCTGTTTATAGAATTGAACATTACACAGCTTTATTAAAAACACGTGCAATTGAAAATCAATGTTTTGCTATCGGAGTAAATCGAGTTGGTAAAGATGGAAATGGTTTTGAACATTCAGGTTTTAGTGCAGTTTATAATCCACTTGGAAAGGAAATATTATCAATAGAAAATAAAGAAGGAATTTTTGTAACAGAAATTGATATTAACGAAGTTGAAAAAACCCGGAAAAATTTTCCATTCTTAAATGATATGAAACTTATCTGACATTTTATTTAAACATCAATTTCATCCGGTTCATTTTCAAGATGAATAATTTTCCATTCATTTTCATCTTTATCAAAATCTGTAATTTTTTCAAGCGGCACTTTTAAATATTTACCTTCAGCTGTTACAGCAACTTCACCTGTTGGTAAAATTATTTCTCCACTGCCTTCAAACATTCTTGAATTTTCAGAAGTGATTCTGCCAATCACTTTTAATTCTTGATTAAGTGGAATTGGCTTTTTGAATTTCACATTTAATTCTAATGTAACACCCCAAATTTCAACTTCATAATGATTGAGAATAGCTCTACCAATTGTCTCATCTAAAATAGCTGATGCAATTCCACCATGTAATCTCTCTGGATAACTTTGATGTTCTTCTTTTGGTGTAAATAATGCAACTAATTCTTTTTTTTCAGTAATATAAAAATGTGCATGAATACCAAATTTGTTTTTTAATCCACACACAAAGCACAATTTTGAATTATGCTGTTTGCCAATAATTTTATGCTTCATAATTACTCAATGCAATTATTCTCTTAATGTAATTTTTCTCTTTTAGCAAAATAACTTAATAATGCCTTTTCAAAAGTTTGATTTGTTTCAATAAGATTGTAATCTATATTTAAATTTAGACATTCTCTTTTAAGCTTCATTAAAAAATCATTCATCGCTTCCTGATAAGCTAATTGAATATGATGCGGTTGTGATGATAATTTTTCTTTTGTCTCTAAATCAATAAAAGTTGAATCACTTTCAAAACCAAAATTAATTTCAATCGGATCTAAAATTTGAAAAATAATTATTTCATTTTTCTTAAAATGAATTTTTTTAATTACAGAAATTACTGAATCTACATCATCAAAAAAGTCTGATATTATAATTGTAAGTCCACGCCTTTTTATTTTTTCTGCAACAGAATTAAGTGCAATAAATGTATTTGTTTTCCCTTCTGTTTTAATATTAGCTAATTCTGTAAGAATTGTCTTTAAATAAAATTTATTTGATTTAGGTGGTAATATTTTTTTTACATTATCTGAGTAAACAACTAAACCAACTGAATCTTGTTGATTAATTAAAATATAAGATAAAGCTGCAGCTAAATTTACAGCATAGTCCAACTTCGAAATTTTTGATGAATACTTAAAATTCATTGACTGACTACAATCAATAAAAATATTACAAATCAAATTAGTTTCATCTTCATATTTTTTTAAGTAATATTTTTCAGTTTTAGCAAAAACTTTCCAATCAATATTTTTAATAGAATCACCCTGAATATATGGACGATATTCTGCAAATTCTACACTAAAACCATGATA
>CAZVBT010000201.1:0-4412 GCA_964625385.1 uncultured Melioribacter sp.
GATGCCTCGTACAGATTTGAAAGAGGAACTGATGTTAATATAACAAGCTGGGCGGCTAAGAGAGCTGCACAATTAATTCAAGAAACTGCTGGTGGTGAAATTGCAGTAAGTGAAATTGATACTTATCCAAATAAAATTTCTGAAAAGAAAACTTTTATAAGATTTAATCGTGTAACAAAAATTTTAGGTTATGAAATAGATAAAAACAAAATTGAAAATATTCTTCTGAATCTCGGTTTTGAAATTTTATCTAAGGACAATGAAAAACTTGAATTAAAAATTCCTTCATTCAGAAATGATATTGAAAGAGAAATTGATATAATTGAAGAAGTTGCACGAATATATGGATATAACAATATTCCTGAAGTAAATAAAATTTCTATAACATTAGAAGAAAAAGTTGATAACTCACTTTTCGATGACAAAGTCAGAAACACATTTAATGCTTTGGGATTCTATGAAATAATTACCAATTCAATGTTGCCTGAAAAAATTGCAAAACAATTTGGTCATCCAATTGCTGTTATGAATCCCCAAAGTAGCGAAATGTCACATATTAGACCATCATTAATACCTGGAGTATTACAAACAATATCAAATAACTTAAAAGTAAATGAAAAAGATTTAATGCTTTTTGAAATTGGAAAAATTTTCAATCAAAAAAATGAAATAATTAATTCATTTGAAGACTTTGAAGAAAACGAATTTCTAATTGCTGCAATTACTGGAAAACATTCAAGGGCTGTGTGGTATGAAAAAGAAAGAGATTATGATTTTTATGATTTATCTGGATTAGCTAGAACTTTTTTTGCAAAATTATTTCCAAATGTTGAAATAAATTTCGTAAATAATTTAAACAATAATCATTTTGAATATGGAGTTAAAATAACCCAGAGCGAAAATGAAATTGGAAAAATAGGTAAAATTAAAAATAACTTATTAACACAATTTGGTATTAACCAGAATGTCTATACACTTGAAATTAATTTAAATAAATTAAAAGAAATAAAAATACCACAAATTGGATTTGATGAACTGCTAAAATTTCCAAAAGTATATCGGGATTTTGCTTTTGCATTAGATGAAAAAATAGAAGCTGAATCAGTTATAAATTTAATTAAACAATTTGGCTCTAAACTATTGCATAATGTAAACTTATTTGATATTTTCCAAAGTGAAAGTTTAGGTAAAGAGAAAAAAAGCCTTGCTTTTCAGTTAGAATATTATGATAAAACAAGAACTTTAACCGAAGAAGAGGTAGAAAAAGATTTTAGAAATCTAATTAAAGTAATTGAAACAAAATTTAACGCACAATTAAGAGGAGTTTGATTGGCTGAGACTTCTAAATATGATATATTTTTGGATGAATTGAATTCGCTTGAAAAGCAAATTTATATTTTTGTCCAAAAAGCTGATGAGTTAGAAGAGAAAAATCAAGGTCTCAGTAACAGAATTGCACTTCTCGAAAGAGAAAATAACGAACTAAAAAAAAAATTAGCTGAAATTGAATCAAAATTAAGTAGAACTTTTGTTGGTAACGAGGATTTATTTAACAATTCATTTAATTTTGAAGATAAAGAAGCTGTAAAAAAAAAAATAACAGAACTGATAGCTAAAATAGACTATCATTTACGTTCTTAAAATCATTGGTTTAATGGTTGGAAAAATGAACGAAAAAAAGAAGCTTAAAGTAAAAATATTTGATAAAGAATATTCACTGCTTGTTGATAATCAAGAAATTGCTGTTGAACTTGCAGAGTATGTTGATTCTATAATGGAAGAAACAAGAGAAGAATTACCAGATCAACCTAAAGATACAATAGCAATAATTGCAGCTTTGAACATAGCATATGATTTATTTGTTGAAAAAAATAGATTTCGTGAATTTAGCATTCAAGCTACGGATAAAGTCAAAAAAATTAAGCTTCTGTTAAACGAATCTAAATTAACTTCCAACCAAATATAATTTATCGCACAGCTGGTAAATTATACAAAAGAACTAACAAATTATATAACCTAAGGGTTATTGACTCGCGGCGTGTATTACAGGCCTCAACTCCGACTTGTCGGAGTTCTCGAGTTTTTCTCGGGACAGTGGACGTTAAAAAGCGCCGGGCAATTTCCCACATTGTAGGTGCATTATAGTTCTTTAGTGATAATTATCCAGCTTGTGCGTATTAATTTTCTTTTATGGAGGATTCAGTTTATGGAAATGAATATGATCATTATTATTGTAATTTCAGCAGTTCTTATTGTCTTAGCATTTGTTTTAGGTTGGTTTCTTAATTCTAAAATTGGAAAAAATAGTATTACCGCTGCTAAAGAAAAAGCTAAATCAATTTTAGAAGAAGCTGAAAAAGAAGCGAAGCATATTAAAAAAGAAAAACTTCTTGAAGTCAAAGATGAATGGTTAAAAAAGAAACAAGAATTTGATAACGATGTAAATAACAAAAAACAAAAACTTCAAAATCATGAAAAACAACTTGAAGCTCGGGAAGAAAATCTTGATAAACGTTATGAAGTTATTACTCAAAAAGAAAAGGAATTAAAAACCCTTGAGAAGACTTTAACTCAACAAAAACTTGAAATTGAAAATAAACATACTGAACTTAATCAATTAATACTTGAACAAAATACACGTTTAGAAAAAATTGCTGGTTTAACATCTGAAGATGCAAAGAAAATGTTAATGGAAAATATGATTAACAAAGCAAAGACTGATGCTGCTCAAATGATTAAAGAAATTAGAGATCAAGCTAAAGTTGACTCTAAAAAAGAAGCTCAAAGAATTATTGTTCAAGCTATTCAAAGAACTGCTGTTGATCACTCTGTGGAATCTACTGTTTCTGTAGTTCAAATTCAAAATGATGAAATGAAAGGTAGAATAATTGGTCGCGAAGGAAGAAATATTCGGGCATTCGAAGCTGTTACAGGTGTTGATGTTATTGTTGATGACACTCCAGAAGCTGTGATTCTTTCTGCGTTTGATCAATTTAGAAGAGAAGTTGCAAGAATTTCACTTGAAAGATTAATTGCTGATGGTAGAATTCATCCCGCAAGAATTGAAGAAGTGGTTACTAAAGTTCAACAAGAACTTGATGAAGAAATTCTTAAAGAGGGTGAAAATACAATTATTCAACTTGGTCTTCATGGTGTGCATATTGAATTAGTTAAGCACATTGGGAAAATGAAATATCGCTCAAGCTATGGTCAAAATTTACTTCAACATAGTATTGAAGTGGCTTACTTAACTGGAATTATGGCAGCTGAATTAGGATTTGATACCAATCTAGCTCGTCGTGCAGGATTAATGCATGATATTGGTAAAACCATTGATAAAAATGTTGAAGGTCCACACGCACTTTTAGGTTACGATTTAACAAAAAAATATAATGAACATCCAATTGTTGTAAATGCAGTTGGTTCACATCACGAAGATATTGAAATGGAACATCCAATTGCTGCTTTAGTTCAAGCTGCTGATGCAATTAGTGGCGCAAGACCTGGTGCAAGAAGAGAACCTCTCGAAAGTTATGTTAAACGTTTAGAAAATCTTGAAAACATTGCTAAGACTTTTGAAGGTGTTGCTAAAACTTATGCAATTCAAGCTGGTAGAGAAGTTCGTGTTATTGTTGAACCTGATAAAGTTGATGATCTTTTTGCTGATACTTTGGCTAATGATATTGCTAATAAAATTCAGGAAGAAATGGAATATCCTGGACAAATTAAAGTTACTGTAATTCGTGAATTAAGAAAAATTGCCTATGCTAAATAGACTGTATATTTTAAATGAATAAAATTAAAGTAGCAATTACTGGCGGAATTGGTGCAGGAAAATCTCTTGTTTCAAATTTTATAAAACAAGAGGGTTTTCCTGTTTTATTTTCTGATGATATTGCAAAAGAAATAATGCAATCTAATGTTCAAGTTATCAAATTGATTAAAAAGGAATTTGGTGATGAATCCTATCTTGATGGAAAGTTAAATACAAAATATTTATCTGAAAAAGTTTTTAATAATGATGATAATGTTGATAAAATTAATGCAATTATTCATCCAATGGTTGTTGAAAAAATTAATGAAATTTCTGGATTCCTTTTTAATAAAAATAATTTAGTCTTTGTTGAGATACCACTACTGTTTGAATCTGCTTTAGAAAATCTTTTTGATTATATCATTTTAGTTTATGCAAATGAAAATTTAAGAATTGCTAGAACAGTTGAACGAAGTAAATTAACTGAAGATGAAATAAAAAAAAGAATGTTGTATCAAATTCCTGATGAAGAAAAAAAGGATAAAGTTGATTTCGTTATTGAAAATAATTCGTCTAAACAGGATTTAGAAAACAGAGTAAAATTAGTTTTAATTATATTAAAAGAGCTTTCAAAGTAAAGGCTTGATTACAATTTAAT
>CAZVBT010000202.1:0-2754 GCA_964625385.1 uncultured Melioribacter sp.
ACAATTAGCAATATTGCTTTGAAAAATATTGGTACTGGAGAAATTGTTTTTAGTTATAATAACAACCTTGTCATTGCTCCAAAATCAACTGGTAAAATTTTTTCATTAAAATTAACAAAAGGATTAGTTGTTAAAAACCAATTTGTGTTTGAATGTGTTATTTCCACAAATGGAAGCAATGGCAATACAATTACATTGCCTGAAAATTCTTTTACACTCAAAGCTATAATAAAAGAACTAAATGTTTCCGAAGCTCAAGCTAAAATTCCAAAACAAGATCCAATTGTAATTGATAATTCTTTTTCTTTTGAAGAAAATATATCGCAACCCACAAAATTTAATTTAATAAAAATTGAAAGTGGTTTAATGAATTTTAAAATTGTAAATAATCTTGATCTTGATGCTACAATGACAATTACAATTAATAACTTAAAAAATCCCTCAGGACAAACTTTCACCGAAACAAGATTTATTGGTAAAAAACAAACAATAAACATTTTTAATAATTATTCCTTAAAAGATCATTCACTTGTGAGCTTAAATGGTTCACCAACAAACCAGGTCTCTTATAAAGTCAATTTTGTGATTTTAGAATCGAATGATTTAAGAACAATTAAAAGTAGCGACGGAATAAACGGATTGATTAATATTGGTGAATTAAAGATTAAAGAATTTAACGGGCAACTTCAGCCTAAAACTATTACAACAGAAAGAAGTTCTATTTCCTTTGACTTAAAAGATTTAAAAACTAAACTTCAATTCCAACAGATAAACTTCAAAAATCCATTAGCTCAAATAAAATTTAAAACAACAGCACAATTTGAATTCAAACTTGATGGAAAAATCGAAGGGAAAAATAGCTTAGGTCAAAAAGCAATTCTTGGTTTAAATAATAAAACCTTGAGCAATCAAATCATTTCTCCTACAGATTCAGTTATTTCAATAAATGCAGATAGTCTAAGTTTGTTTTTCAAAAAGTTCACACAGTTTCCAGATTCATTAATAATTTATGCTGGTGGTATTGTAAACCCAAATTATAAAATTGTAAATATTAAAAACACTGATTTAATTACAGGGAAATCAATTATCGAATTACCAATGGATTTAGGGATTCAAAATGCTGTGTTGAAAGATTCTCTCGAAGTTAATCTTTCAAATGATGATAGAGATAGACTAAAAGATATAAATTCACTTGAAGCGGGAATTAAATTAACAAATGGATTACCAGTTTCAATTTCATTTACAGGAAAAATGTTTGATGCACAAAATAAATTCCTAACATATTTTCCACCAAAATATGCTGATCAAGATACAATATTGACAATTAACGGCGCTTCAACTGATGCAAGTGGAAATGTTACAACTAAAAATGAACAAACGATTAAAGTTAAAACACAAAAAGAAGAAATTGATAAAATTAGAAATGCTGCTTATATGAAAGTAACTCTTAAAATAAATACAAGTGCATCAGGAAATTCACCTGTTAAATTTAAAACAAAAGATGATGTAATAATTAACGCATTTGGTTCAACAAATTATAAAGTAAAGCAATAGGAGGAAAAAATGAAAAAGTTATTTTTATTTTCAGTTGCTTTACTAATATCAACTTCATTATTGATAGCACAAGGAATTGGTTCACAAGGTTCTACAGATGCACGTTCAATGAGTATGGGGAAATCATTTGCTTCTTCATTTGGATTAATGTCTATTGGAAAAAATCCTGCTAATGTTTTTCAAGATACATCTTCTGTTACAGAATTTATTTTACCAATACCAGTTCCAAATATTTCATTAAGTGTTGGTTCAAATTTTATTTCAATTGATGATTACAATTATTACTTTGGCACAAAAGTAATAGGCAATGATGGTAAAACTTATGGAAGAGAATTAACAGAAACAGATAAGAAAAATCTAAAAGAAATTTTTAAAAATGGCGGTTCAATTTATTCTGATATTTCATTTCAACTTATTGGAGTTAAAATTCAACCATCTAAAAAATTTGGAGCTATTGCATTTTCAATTACGGATAGATTTTCATCAAACTTAACTTTACCCAAAAGTTTAATTGACCTCGGACTTGATGGCAACCTTCCAAATCAAGTTTACAATTTCAGCGATACCAAATTCAAAGCTTGGTGGTTAAGAAAAACTTCAATTACATATTCGCGTGAATTTGATTTATTCAAGGGAATTTCAATTGGTGCTTCTGTAAACTTTGTAAGCGGCTATTTTTATATTGGAGTTGAAAAAGTAAATACAGAATTAAAAACTGGCGAAGCAAATGTTATTACGGGTAAAGGAGATTTTCTAGCTTATTCAGCATTCTCTAAAGATTTTAATGTAAAATATAATTTTGATAATAAACCAAAAAAAGAATTTTCATTCACAGCTTTTCCTGAGCCATCTGGAACTGGTGTTGGTTTTGACTTTGGTGTTGCAGCAAAAATTAATGAATCAATTTCAGTTGCTTTATCAATTACTGATATTGGCTCAATTGATTGGAAAAATGATGTCGCACAATTTTCTTCCAACGCACCAATCTATGTTGATGATATTACAGACCAAGAACAAATTGATACATTGACTTCAAGATTAACCGGAAAAAATAATGGTAAATATATTAGTTCGTTAAAAACTGAAATGGCAACAGCTCTTCACATTGCAATCGTTTGGACAAATAGATCTAATAATGTTCGTTCTGCAGGAAGAATGCTTGCTGTTTTAGAATTGCATCAAGGTTTTAATGAACAACCG
>CAZVBT010000203.1:0-3391 GCA_964625385.1 uncultured Melioribacter sp.
GGTGTAATTGGAATCTTTAGAATTTGCAAAGTTAATAGCAGAATTAACAAAAATTAAAAAATCATATAACATTAAAATTCTTGATCTTAAAAATGTATCGAACATAGCAGATTATTTTGTTATTTGTTCAGCCGATTCAGACAAACAAGTAAAAGCAATAGCAGATGAAGTTGACAAAAATTTAATTGAGCGTGGAATAAAATGTTTACATCGCGAAGGTTATGAAACTTTGAATTGGATTATTATGGATTACTTTGATGTTGTTCTTCATATTTTCAGAGCTGAATCAAGAAATTATTACAACTTGGAAAAACTTTGGGGTGACGCTCCGATTATTAACATTACGGATAATTAATAGGTGAAAAATTGAAAAAGTATTTAATTGAATTATTTCAAAAGACAGCAAAAAAATTAGATTACTTAAATGAAGTTGATTTTATTTTTACCATTCCTACACAAAAAAGTCATGGTGATTATTCAACTAACGTTGCAATGTTACTATCTAAAAAACTAAAAAGAAATCCAAAAGAAATTGCTGAAGAATTAATTTCAAATTTTGATTATGATAAATCTGTAGTTGATAAAATTGAAATTGCTGGACCTGGATTTATAAATTTCTTTTTCACAATAAATTATTTACCATCAATAATAAAAAATGTCTTAAATGAAAAAGAAGATTATGGAAAATCAAAAAAATATTCAGGTAAAAATGCGTTGGTAGAATTTATTTCTGCAAACCCAACAGGTCCACTTACAGTTGGACATGGAAGAAATGCAGTTATCGGCGATACAGTTGCAAATTTATTAGAGTGGATTGGATATAAAGTTGAAAGAGAATACTATTTCAATAATGCTGGAAGACAAATGCGTGTTCTTGGTGATTCAGTTCGCCTTCGTTATTTAGAATTGCTTGGTGAAAAAATTGAATTTCCGGAAGATTATTATCAGGGTGAATATATTAAAGATATAGCTCAAAAATTAATTGATGAGTTTGGTGACAGTTTAAAGAATGAAAATGCAGAAGGTGTTTTTAAACAAAGAGCTGAAAAAGAAATTTTTGAAGATATTATCAAAACGATGCAATCAATTAAAATAAGAATGAATAATTTTTTTAATGAGCATTCTCTTTACGAAGAAGGGAAAATAAAATCGCTTTTAAATAAACTTTCTGAACTAAATCTTTCTTATGAAAAAGATAATGCAGTTTGGTTAAAATTAACTGCACTTGGAAATGATCAGGATAAAGTTATTGTAAAATCAAGTGGTGAACCAACTTATCGCTTGCCAGATATTGCTTATCATATTACTAAGTTTGAAAGGGGATTCGATTTAATGGTTGATTTATTTGGCTCAGATCATAATGCAACATATCCTGATGTACTTGCTAGTTTACGTGCCTTGGGTTACGACACAAACAAAGTTAAAGTTCTGATTCACCAATTTGTTACGATTATGCAAAAAGGTGAAGTTGTAAAAATGTCCACACGAAAAGCTAATTATATTACTTTGGATGAATTAATTAAAGAAGTTGGTTCTGATGTAGTGAGATACTTTTTCATAATGAGAAGTATGACAAGTCATTTAAATTTTGATTTGGAGCTTGCAAAAAAACACTCTGATGAAAATCCTGTTTTCTATTTACAATATGCTCATGCAAGAATTTCTTCAATTCTGAGAATGACTAAAGATGAAAATTTAATTCCTTCTTTAGAAAATTTAAATTTGTTAATAACCGATGTTGAACAAGATTTATTAAAAAAATTATTTGAATTTCCTGAAGTGGTTTTAATTAGTGCTGAAAATTATGAACCACATAAAATTGCTAATTATTTAGAAGAACTTGCTGCAACTTTTCACAAATTTTACACTGAATGCAGAATAATAGGAAGTGAAAAAAATCTTGCAGAAGCAAGAATTTCATTAGCTATTGCAACTCAAATTGTGTTGAAAAACGGATTATCAATTTTAGGACTCTCTGCACCCGATAAAATGTAATCAATCGGTATTGCAACAGAAAGTGCAAATACTTTAGCTGCTCGATTTTCTTTTAAAACTTTTGCGCATTCACGAATAGTTGCTCCTGTTGTTATCACGTCATCAATTAAGATTATTTTTTTACCACTTACCTTTTTTCCATCTTTAAGTATGAAAGCGTTTTTTACATTTTCTTTTCTTTCTATTAAATTCATTTTTGTTTGCGATTGAGTATATACTTTTCTTTTTAGAAGCTTTTTCTCAATTGTAATTTGCAACTTTTTGGCAACTTGTTTTGCTATGTAATATGATTGGTTATACCCTCTCTCAGCTTTTTTTAATGAATGAAGTGGAACTGGTATAATTAAATCTGCATCCCATGCTTTGATAAATTTATCTAAATTATAATATATCAAATCACCTAAAAATTTACCGACATAGATTTTATTTTCATATTTATATGAGTGAAGAACTTTTTGTATTACTTTTTCTTTTTCGAACATAAAACATGATTGAAAATCATCTATTAATAAATCATGTTTAAATTTTTTTAGATATTCAAGCTTAAGAAATTCTTGAGGAATGATTTTAATAGAATGTTTGCATGAATTACAAATAACATTTTCTTCAATATTCAGAATTGAATTGCATGAGAGACAAATTCTTGGAAAAATAAAATCAAAAAGTATTTTAATTGTTTTGCTTAATCCCAATTTTGACAAAATAATTTCCCATCTTTTTATCATTCATTTCAAGATGATTTGCGAACCAGTTTTTTATACCTTCAAAGAAATCTAAATCTGGTATAATATTTCCCTTAAAGTAATTTTTTTGCATTTCTTTTAATTTTTTTAAATATCTGTCATGCTCAAGTTTATGTGAGTAGTAACCTTCATATTTTGTTTCAATCATTAATTTTTCTTCAGTAGAAAAATGATAATTTAAAAAGTTCACTATTTGGTTTAACAGATTATTTGCATCGTTATAATTTTTATGAATTGATGAGTTATAAAGTTTATTAATTAAGTTAATAAAATCTTTATGCTGATTATCAATTAATTTGAAATTAATTTTTTCATTTTTTGTGAATTTTAAATATGCCATAGTTTGTCTATATCATCCCTATTAATTTTCTGGTGAGCCATTCAATGGTTAAAAGAAATATTATTATAATGATTACATATTTATTATACCACAATTCAAAATCTTTTCTAATTAATGTCTCATTTTTTGTTGGCTTCGAACTTACAAAATAATTACTCAGGCTTTTTGCTTCATCAATGTAAAAATATTTACCGTTTGTTAGTGATGAAATATGTTTCAAATAATTAGAGTTCAACTTTTTTTCTGTTTTTTCTATTGGAATATTAGAAATAAAAACTCTGCTTGTAATACGGTTTAAGGAATTATTATAATA
>CAZVBT010000204.1:0-31217 GCA_964625385.1 uncultured Melioribacter sp.
ACAAAAGCCAAACCCTTTGCCGGACAGAAAAGCCTTCGACGACATTATCTTCTCCCGAAGGGATGCATTTGCAGATGCACTCGGCTTTCAGCCAAAGGCTGATCCGCCTCTGGCGGAAACTCAAGCCGAGCGTGAAGAAGTCTATTACGCCGTCTGCGAGTTTACCTACCGAAAGGTAGGCTTGTGCAAACCTGTCCGCCTTTGGCGGAACAGATTGAATAAAGCGAGGAGTGTGTGAGATGAGTAAATTATACTTGAAATGTTTATATTAAAGGAGAAAAATTTACTGAAATAATAATTTTATTAAACAAATTTCAAAATAATTCGAAAATAACACAAGAAATGCCTTGACAAAGTGATACTATATATAGTAACTTTGAGGCGTCAATTTTAGAATGTCAAGAATTGAAAAAAGATTAGAGAAATTTTGTAACCCAAATTTCAAACAAGAAATTCCAAGAGATGATTTAGAACCTATTTTGAATCATTTTTTCCCTAATTCTTGGTCATTTGGTGATACGAGAGGTTCTCATAATTACAGAATTTGGCACGAAAAGTTTAAAGAATATCCTGAAAAGTATGGTAATGAAGGATTGTTAACTATACCAACATCTGATGGAAAGAAAATTAAATTCTTTTATCTGCGAATGCTTTGTGAAGCAATAAAGTTAATTAAGGAATAAGCCGTGAAAAAAGATCTCAAATATTATCTCACTTTAAATTACCCAATAGAAATAACAAAAATTCCCGATGATGAAGGCGGCGGTTATTCTGCTTGTATTCCACTTTTAGGTAGAAACGCTTTCCTTTCTGATGGAGAAACTATTGATGAAGCAATAAAAAACCTTGAGATTACAAAAGAAGAAAATTTTTCAAGAATGTTAGAAAAAGGAATACCAATTCCTGAACCTCAAGAGCAAACTGAGGAGGAATTTAGTGGTAAATTTCTTGTCAGAGTGCCAAAAGAATTGCATAGAGAATTGGCTCATAATGCTAATAAAAATGGAATTAGCCTGAATCAATATGTTCAATATATAATCACTAAAGGTTTTTCTTTTACAATATTCGAAGACATTACAGAAACTTATTGTAACAAATTTGAGCAAGTACTTACTGAGATGAAAAAAGTTGAATATGAAATTCAAGAGAAAAGTATCTATAAAGAATTTACCGCTTCAAATTTACATTTCTTTCTAGGGGAGAAAAAGGATAATGAATACGCTAACTATTCAAAAGCAGGATAACTATGAATAAAGAAATTAAAAAACCAAAAATTTCTCCTGAAGATTATAAAATAATTTTACAAGGTTTAGATCTTATTAGTATTTCACTAAAAGAATCAAAAACTTTTTTAAATACCGATATAAATCCGCCAACAGAATTAAACATTCAAATAAAAGATGAAGCAAACTACAAAGTCAAAGAAGAGGGAATTGTTTTTGTTTTTCAAAAGTATCAGATAGATGCACGAAAACCTCAATCTAAAACTCGTTTTTTCCAACTTGAAGTAACCTTCCTGGTGAAAGTATTTTCCAAGGAAAACTTTACAGAAGAATTTTTTGATGTATATAAAAATATAAGTCTTCATTTGAATACCTGGCCTTATTTGAGAGAATTTGTAAATCAAACTACTTCAAGAATGAATGTTCCACCGTTAACATTACCATTTTACAAAACACCATAATACCATTTAGTTTTGATTTAGTAATTCATAAGTGTTACAAAATTTCAGACTTCGACAAAACCAAACCAATCCGCACACAAAAGCCAAACCCGCTGCCAGACAGAAAAGCACTCGACCACATAATCTTTTCTAGAAAGGATGCATTTTCAGCTAAAGATTACTCAGTTGGGGAATCAATGAGGCTAAAGCCTCAGATTTTTTTATAAATTTTTTTCAGTTTGCTAAAGCAAACTGCAATAGATAATCAGAATAATGCAATATTGCAGTTCACTTCAGTGAACTGATAACAGCAAAGGGAAAAAACATTTTGGCTTCAGCCACATCAAAGAATATATGAGGCTAAAGCCTGAAATATTTTGAGAATAATTTTTTTATCAGTTGGATAAATCCAACTGCAATATTTAAGATGAAAATTATTATAAGATTTCAATTGCAATTTGCCCTGCTTGCAGCAGGCAGGCCTGTCTGCCGATAGGCAGGCTTGTCTGCCGATAGGAAGATTTATGCAAACTAAAAAAAAATTGTTTTCATTCCATATATTTGCTAATAAAAAGAAAAAGTTATGCACAATAAATTTGATGTATTTATAATTGGCAGTGGACCAGGCGGCGAAGGTGCCGCAATGACTTGTGCTAAACAAGGTTTAAAAGTTGCTGTTTGTGATGAATTTTCTTTAGTCGGTGGAAGCAATACTCACAAAGGAACTATTCCATCGAAAGCATTAAGACATGCAAGTCAAATCCTGATGGATAATAAAAAACTTCAAAACGCCACTTATCAAGATTTATTAGTTCAAACAAGAAATGTTATTAACTCACAAGTTGAATTACGTACAAGTTTTTATTTAAGAAATGATGTTGAATTAATTATTGGAAGAGCATCATTTTTAGATGAACATACTGTTGAAGTGACTGAACCATCAGGATTGAAAAAGAAATATCATGCAGAAAATTTTATAATTGCAACTGGTTCACGTCCATATCATCCACCAGATGTTGATTTTACTCATCCTCGAATTGTAGATAGCGATAAACTTCTTAAAATTCCAGATAATCCAAAAACAATTTCGATTTATGGTGCAGGTGTTATTGGCTGCGAATATGCATCAATTTTTCGTGGATTAAGTATAAAAGTAAATTTAATTAATACACGTCATCAATTGTTATCATTTCTTGATGATGAAATTATTGATGCACTTGCTTATCATTTAAGAGAGAATGGTGTATTAATTCGTCATAACGAAGAATATGAAAAAGTAGAGGCTGATGAAACTGGTGTAACAATTTTTTTAAAATCAAACAAACAAATTAGAAGTGATTATTTACTTTGGGCTCAAGGAAGAACCGGAAACTCTGATAGAATGGGATTAGAAAAATTAGGAATTGAAACTGATACTCGTGGTTCAATTCCTGTTAATGAATTTTATCAGACTAAAATTCCAAATATTTATGCAGTCGGAGATGTAATTGGTTTTCCAAGTTTAGCAAGTGCCGCTTATGATCAAGGAAGATTTGCAGCAAGGCATTTAGCACTCGGAGAAACTTCAACTTTAAGATCAACAGATATTCCAACCGGTATTTATACAATTCCAGAAATAAGCTCTATTGGATTGACAGAAAAAGAATTGACTGCAAAAAAAATTCCATATGAAGTAGGTCATTCATTTTTTAGACACTTGGCTCGTGCTCAAATAACAGGAAGAACTGTTGGCATGTTAAAAATTTTATTTCATCGAGAGACTTTTGAAATATTGGGAATTCATTGTTTTGGTTATGAAGCATCTGAAATTATACATATTGGGCAAGCTATTATGTCTCAAAAAAATGGTGGTAATACAATAAAATATTTTACAACAACCACATTTAATTATCCAACAATGGCAGAAGCTTATCGTGTAGCTGCATTAAATGGATTGAACAGAATTGAACTTGGTAAACTTCATGAAAAGAAAAGAAAAAAATGATCTGTTTTCAAATTTTAACGATAAAGAATTAAAAACCTTAAAGAGTTTTAAGTCTCCGATTGATATACAACATTTTTTGAATAATATTGATTACAATCCTGAATACATAACAAGATCGCCAAAAGAAATTTTAAAGCATAAAAAAGCAAATTGTTTTGAAGGCGCATTATTTGCTGCGGCTGCATTAAGATTCTTAGGTTACAAACCATTAATTGTTGATTTAATGGCAGAGAATGATGATGACCATGTAATAGCAATTTTCAAACAAGATAATTTTTATGGTGCAGTTGCAAAATCCAATACTACTCTTCTTCGTTTTCGTGAACCTGTTTATAAAACTTTGCGCGAATTGGTTCTTTCCTACTTTGAATTTTATTTCAATACACTTGGAGAAAAATCTTTACGAAGCTATTCTAATCCAATTGACTTAACAATCTTAGATAAATACAATTGGATGACAACAGAAAAAGATTTAGAATTTATCGGCGATTATCTTTTTGAAATTTATCATCATCCTATCATTCCAAAAAAGTTAATAAGAAAATTAAGTATTGCCGATAAAGAAGTTGTTGATTTATGTTTCAGCGGCTCTATTCCTGAAGGTTTATTTGTTCCCAAAAAGAAATAATTGTTTTTTATTTATTGTTCATTTCTTTATTATCATTTTCAAAAATTAATTATTATGGAGGTGTTATGAACTTTTCCTCTTCTATAAAAACCTTAATCTTGATCTTAAGCTTAATCTCAACACAAATTAATCTTTCTCAATCACTCAAATCACCAGAAGATTTTTTAGGATATAAAGTTGGCGCTGATTATAAAATTGCAGACTATGAAACCATAACAAAATATTTCAAACATCTTTCAGAAAATTCAAACAAAATTCTTTTTCAAAATATTGGCAAAACATCTCAAGGCAGAGATATGTTTATGTCAATCATCAGTTCTGAAGAAAATCTTAAAAACCTTAATAAATACAAAGAGATAATTCATAAACTTTCCGACCCAAGAAAAACAAATGAAACAGAAGCATTTCAATTAGCCAAAGATGGAAAAATTATTGTGCTTGTAACATGTAACATCCACTCAAATGAAATTGCATCAGCTCAAATGTCAATGGAGTTTGCTTACGATTTAGTGAGTGGCAAAGCATCAGAAAAATCTTTGAATGCGTTAAACGATGTTATTTTTATACTAATGCCATCAATTAATCCTGATGGTACAACAATGATTGTAAACTGGTACAATAAATATTTAGGGACTGAGTTTGAAGGTTCTCAAATGCCATATTTGTATCATATCTATTCTGGACATGATAACAACCGAGATTGGTTTATGTTCAATCTGAAAGAAACACAAAATGTAATCAAAGTAGCGTTTCACGATTTAATTCCACAAATATGGTTAGATGAACATCAGATGGGCAGCACTGGTGCAAGATTATTTGTTGTTCCATATAAAGATCCAATAAATCCAAATGTAAATCCATTAATTTGGAGATGGCAAACAATAATTGGAGGAATGAGTGCACTCGATTTACAAAAGCAAAATAAAACTGGAATAATAACACAAGCATTATTCGAAGGTTGGTGGGAAGGCCCGGCAAGCGATTGTGGTTTGTGGCATAATCAAATTGCATTACTTTCTGAAATGGCAAGCTGTAATATAGCTTCACCAATTTATATCGATTCGGCTGAAGTTCGAGTAAATCCGGAATTAACAACATATGACATAAGAACAAATTATGTTTCACCATGGAGCGGCGGCTGGTGGCGTTTACGTGATATTGTTGATTATGAACTTGGTTTGACTTTCAGTCTTTTGGAAACTGCTTCTGCATATAAAACCGATCTTCTTTTGAATTATTACAGAATGGCAAAAGAAGCAATTGAAGATGGCAAAAAAGGAAATCCGTTTGCTTATGTAATTCCTCGTGATCAAAATGATCCACAAACAACATCTAAAATGATTGAAGTGTTACAACTTGGCGCTGTTGAAGTTAATTGGATAGAAAAAGAATTTAAACTTGACAATACAATTTATCCTGCAAACAGTTATGTGATATATTTAGCTCAACCGAATGGAAAATATGTTAAAGACTTATTTGAAGAACAGCGCTATCCTGATTTAAGAAAATCAAGAAGTGAAACTCCAATTCGTCCTTATGATGTTGCAGGCTGGACACTTCCCTATTTGATGGGTGTTAAATTTTACACAATAGAAAAACCATTTGAATTACAAACAAAAGTTTTAACTAATCCAAATTATTATGAGGGTTCAGTAGAAAATTCAAATGGAAATTATTTTGTATCTCCATCTGGATTAAATATAAATTCTACTTTGATAAATAAATTACAAAAACAAAATATTCAGGTGTTTTGGAACATCAAAGCAATTAATGAATTTCAGGAAGGTTCTGTTTTTATTCCAATAAATGAAATCAGTAAAAAAGTAATTAATGAAATAGCTAAAGAACTTCATCTTAAAATTTATTCTATAGATATCAAAGACCAAACTGCTTTAAAGGAATTGAAAAAAGTACGTGTTGCACTTTATCAACCTTACACAGCAAATATGGATGAAGGTTGGACACGTTTGCTTTTAGAAAATTATCAATTCGATTTTAAGAACATCTATAACAAAGATTTCAAGAATAAAAAATTAAAAGATCTTTACGATGTAATAATTATTCCTGATATATCAGGTGATTTAATTAAAAATGGAAAACCAAGTGGTGACAATGCAAGATTTTACAGACCCAAACCTGCAGAATTTGAAGGCGGTATTGAAAAAGAAGGAGTTGAAAATTTAAAAACATTTGTTGAAAAAGATGGAGGTTATTTAATTACACTTGGTCAGGCATGCAATTTTGCAATCGAAGATTTGGGACTTAAAATAACAAACGTATTAAAAAATGTTAAAGCTGATGATTTTTATTGTCCCGGTTCTTTAGTAAGAATGACAGTTAACAATCAACATCCAATTGGATATGGGTTTGATAAAGAAGTAATTGGATACTTAAGTGATAACATTGCTTTTTCCACAACAGTGCCTTATGCAGATTATGATAGAAGTGTGATAGCTCGGTATCCAACATCAAACATATTAAAATCAGGCTTTCTTTTAGGTGAAGATTATCTATTTCGTCGTTCAGCAATAGTTGATGTAAAACAAAAGAAAGAACATGTAATTTTATTGGGATTCAAAGTTCAGAATCGACATCAAACATTTGGAACATTTAAATTTTTGTTTAATGCAATACATACAGCTGGTGTTAATAATTTATAATAGCTAATTGATAATTGATAGATGATAATCTTGTTTGTCGGTAGATAGGTTAAAAATAACATTACTTGTGTTAATCTATGCTATCAGTGGTTTATTTTTTTACCACAGATTTTCACAAATGATTATTAAAAAAAAGACGCAGCATGCTGCGTCTTTAGTTGATTTTTAATTTTTTTCTGTTTTTATAAACTAAAATCCACACCCACATAAAAACTTCTGCCTAAAGTACCATAGTACAAAACATCCTCATATTTTTTGTCAAATAGATTTTCAATTCTTCCATAAATAGTAAACAAATTATTGACTTTGTAACTTGCTGATAAATTTACCAATGTATAATCTGGCATTGTGATTCTTTTTGCCGGGAATGAAGAGAAATCTTTATCAATTCTTTTTCCGACATATTTAATTGAAAGATTGACATCAAAATTTTGGTATATGTAATAATTAGTATAAAGATAGAATTGATTTTTTGGTCTGCGCAATAATTCTTGTTTGTATTCAGGGCTTTGTTCATAATCATCAATTGCATTTGTGTAAGTATAAGTTCCTGTTAAAGTTAAATCATCAATTTTGAATGATGTATTCAATTCAACACCGTTTGTTTTTGCTTTTGCAATATTTACTGTTTTAAAGTTTTTATCGAAACCAAACATATCTTGAATATTGTTAACGAAATATGTTATCGAGATTGCGTTATTACCATTATTAAAAAATTGTTCTAACCCGATATCAAAACTTTTAGATTTTTCCGGTTTTAGATCCGGATTACCAAATGCCGGATCAAATAAATAATATAAAGATGGTGCTTTGAAACCTGTGCCGTAAGAAAGTCTGAATTTTGTATTTGTGTTTTTTATAAAATAGACCGGTGCAAATCTAAATGTTGTAACATTTCCAAATTTTTTATGCGAATCGTATCTAAAGCCAGCGGTTAGGAAAATTGATTTTTCATATTCAAATTGATCTTGTATATAAATTCCTAAAGTGTTTGTTGATTCACTTGGAAAAACTGAATTAAATAGACCCCAATCGCTATTTGAGTTGTAAGTTGAATTTGCTTTTTCAGTTTCATTATCAAAACCAAAAGTCAAAATGTTTTGAGGAATTAAATAAATATTATTTTGCCAATCAAATTTAAAGCGAGAACCATTGTTATAAGAATCTGAAGAAGTGTTTTTACGAACAGCATCTGGTAAGTCCACTGCATTAGCAAATCTTCTAATTTGTGAAAGTGAATATTCTTGTTTCCACAAACCATTAAATAGCAAAGATGATAAATTTATTTTAAAAATATGTTCTTCTTGTTTGTAAGTATAATTAGGATCATCACCAAGTTTATTATTTTGATCTAAATCAGTATTTGATTTTAAAAACTTGTACAAGAAACTTGCTTTCCAATTTTCAGAAAAATTATATTCAAGGTTAGATGAAAAATTTGTATTAGCAAATCCATCTTTTTCATTATTACCATAAAGTGAATTTGAAGCTGAAATTCCTTTACTTGCAGCACGTGATGCAAATAATGAAAAATTTAGTTTTTCAAAACCACCTAAAGCGGAAAAACTACTTCTGTAATAATTGTTAGAACCAGCTTCACCTTCAAAATAATATTGAGGTTTACCATTTCCCTTTTTTGTGATAATATTGATAACGCCACCAATTGCATCACTTCCGTAAAGTGTGCTTTGAGAACCACGTACAACTTCAATTCGAGAAATATCATAAACATTTAGAGATGAAAAATCAAAAGCATTGCTTGGCGATGTTGGATCATTTAATTCAACACCATCTAAAATTACAAGCACATGGTTAGAATTTGTCCCTCGCATAAAAACACTTGTTTGTTTTCCTGGTCCACCAAGTTGTGTAATTGATAATCCGGGAATTTCTTTTAGAACATCAACAATAGTTTTTAATTGCTTTTGCTGAATTAAATCCGAATTAATAATTGTTATTGAACTACCGATTTGATAATAAGGCGTTTCAGATTTTGTTGCAGTTACTACAATTTCATTTAATATAGTTTTAACAGAATCTGTTTGAGAAAAAATTGATATTGAAAAAAAGAAAAAAAATAGAAATGTTTTTAAAAAGTATTTCATAGAAGTTACTCCTTTTTTTGTTTATTAAGTTTTGTATAAGAATAACTTCGTGGGATAAATTCCAAAAGGAATGCTTTGAAACGAAAGTAAATTCGTTAATCAAAATCTCACCCGCGAAGACTGATTAGTTAAGAAATTTGTGGCAGGTCTCCTGGCTTAAGACTACAATCAACACCTTCCCGAATACAATTGCTAATTGACAATTGATAATTAATGACATTTTGAAAGGCAAAAAAAGCAAATTAAAAGATTTATCAGAATAGCAATTTTACTTTTTATCAGGAATAAAAATCAGCATAAACTAAAGTATTTGCCAATCAAAATATTAATTCACTGATTTTAATCATCAATTTGTTTTCCGACAGGCAAGATCTGCAACAATTAATTTGCGATTTGCAACCTGTCTACCGATAGTTAGATTATTAATTGGCAATTATTCAGTGGTCTTTGTTGATTGCTTAAAGCGTCTATCACAGTTGCGCGACAGCACCGGATTACTAATTAGTCACCGGTTTCCCTATTAAGTTAATCACCACAAATTGTTAAAGAACTAAAACAAATTTATAAATATTAAAATCATTATCAAAAGTTCTTTAAGTCTTGTATAAAATATTCAATAGCTTTATTTTGCAAACAAGATAAATTAAAAATTTTGTGGTCATCTTGTTATTAACTTTTCAAAATATCATTACTAAACAACTTATCTTAAAACAAACTATAAAAAAATAGGAGTAATTTAATGAGCTGGTTTACAAGAGCTTTAAATTCGTCTATTGGTAAAAAGTTTGTAATGGCTCTAACTGGTATCTCTTTGATACTTTTTTTAATTATTCATTTAATTAATAATCTTTCTTTATTCGCTGGTCCTGAGCTATTCAACACTGTTGTAAAAAATTTAGATAACATCAAACCATTTGTAAGAGTTATTGAAATTATTTTAGTTACAATTTTTGTACTACACATATTTAATGGTGTAAAACTATGGTGGGAAAACAAACAAGCACGCCCGCAAGGTTATGCAGTTAATGCTTCATCAGAAAATTCAACTTTGTTTTCTCGTACCATGATTTACAGTGGAAGTATAATTTTTATTTTTTTAGTTATTCATTTAAGAACAATGTGGGTTGCTTTTAATTTTAACCCTGAAGTCCATCATAATCATACTTATTATGAATATGTTTCTGCAGCTTTTAGAGATCCAGTTTATTCTATTGCATATATTATTGCAATGATTTTATTAGGATTTCATCTTAATCATGGTTTTCAAAGTGCTTTCCAAACATTCGGTTGGAATAACAAAAAATATTTCCCTGTAATTCAAAAAATTGGTTTCTTCTATTCTTGGATTACAGCAATATTATTTGCTCTTATTCCTATTTACTTTTTATCTGGAGGTGGTTTATGATAAAACTCGATGCAAAAATTCCTGAAGGAAGAATTCAAGATAAATGGAACAATCACAAGTTCAACATGAAACTTGTGGGTCCAGCAAACAAACGTAAATATGAAATTATTGTTGTAGGAAGTGGTTTAGCCGGAGCATCTGCCGCTGCAAGTTTAGGTGAACTTGGTTATAATGTAAAAGTTATTACATTTCATGATAGTCCACGTCGTGCACATAGTATTGCAGCACAAGGTGGAATTAATGCTGCAAAAAATTATCAAAACGATGGTGATTCAGTTTATCGTTTGTTTTATGATACAATTAAAGGTGGAGATTTTAGAGCACGCGAAGCAAACGTTTATCGTTTAGCTGAAGTTAGCAATAATATAATTGATCAATGTGTTGCTCAAGGAGTACCTTTTGCTCGTGAATATGGTGGATTGCTTGATAATAGATCTTTTGGTGGAGCATTAGTTTCAAGAACTTTTTATGCAAAAGGACAAACAGGGCAACAACTTCTTCTTGGTGCTTATTCAGCGATGAACAGACAAATTGCACTTGGCAAAGTAAAAGTATTTAACAGAAGAGAAATGTTAGATGTTGTAGTTGTTGATGGTGCTGCAAAAGGCGTTATTTGCAGAAATCTTTTAACTGGCGAAATTGAAAAATATTCTGCTCATGCTGTTATTCTTGCAACAGGTGGTTATGCAAATGTATTTTTCTTATCAACAAATGCAATGAATTGCAATGCAACTGCAATTTGGAGAGCACATAAAAAAGGTGCAGCATTTGCAAATCCATGCTACACACAAATCCATCCAACATGCTTGCCAATTCACGGGGAAGGGCAATCAAAATTAACATTGATGAGTGAAAGTTTGCGTAACGATGGAAGAATTTGGGTTTCAAAAATTAAAGGTGATATGAGAGATCCAAATGATATTCCTGAAGAAGAAAGGGATTATTACCTCGAAAGAAAATATCCGACTTATGGAAATTTGGCTCCACGAGATATTTCATCACGCGCTGCAAAAGAAGCATTTGATGATGGACGCGGTGCTAAAGGTCAAGAAGCTGTTTATCTTGATTTCAAAGATGCAATTCATCGCCTTGGTGAAAATGTTATTCGTGAACGTTATGGTAATTTATTCGAAATGTATGAAACAATCACCGGAGAAAATCCATACAAAACTCCAATGAAAATTTATCCCGCACCTCATTATACAATGGGTGGCTTGTGGGTAGATTATAATTTGATGAGCACAATTCCAGGTTTATTTGTTGCTGGCGAAGCAAATTTTAGTGATCATGGTGCTAATCGCCTTGGTGCAAGTGCCTTGATGCAAGGTTTAGCTGATGGTTATTTTGTTCTACCTTACACAATAGGTAATTATCTTGCTGGTGATAAACCAACCTATGTTAAAACTGAACACGAAGAATTTAATAAAGCAGCAAAAGAAATTGATGATATGACAAATAAACTTTTATCAATTAAAGGTAAAAGAACCGTTGATGATATTCATAAACAACTTGGTCGTTTAATGTGGAATAAAGTTGGTATGGCAAGAAATGAAAAAGGTTTGAAAGAAGTTATAAATGAAATTAAAGAGTTAAGAGAAGAATTTTGGAAAAATGTAAATGTTGTTGGTGATGCTAAAGATGTAAATCAATGTTTGGAAAGAGCTGGTCGTGTAGCAGATTTTCTTGAGCTTGGTGAATTAATGGCTGTTGATGCTCTTCATAGAAACGAATCTTGCGGAGGTCATTTCAGAGAAGAATATCAAACAGAAGAAGGTGAAGCAAAACGTGATGATGAAAATTTTGCTTATGTAGCTGCATGGGAATTTAAATCTGTTGGCGATTGGGAATTAAATAAAGAACCACTTGTTTATGAAAATATTCAATTAGCAACAAGGAGTTATAAATAATGAATACAAATAAATTAAATTTAACTCTAAGAATCTGGCGTCAAAAAAATGCAAATACGCCGGGCAAGTTTGTAGATTACAAAGTTTCGGTTTCGCCCGATTCTTCTTTTCTTGAAATGCTTGATGATTTAAACAATGAATTGGAAAGCAAAAATCAGGAACCAATTGCTTTTGAAAGTGATTGCCGTGAAGGAATTTGTGGTACTTGTGGTTTAGTAATTCAAGGGCATCCTCATGGTCCAATTCCAAGAATAGCAACTTGCCAATTACACATGAGAAATTTTAAAGATGGTGAAACAATTTACGTTGAACCTTTCAGGGCAAAAGCATTTCCTGTTATTAAAGATTTAATGGTTGACAGAAGTGCCTTCGATAAAATTCAACAAGCTGGTGGATACATTTCCGTAAATACCGGAAGTGTTCCAGATGGTAATGCAATTCCAATTCCAAAAGAAGTTGCAAGTGAAGCTATGGATGCAGCTACTTGTATTGGTTGTGGTGCTTGTGTTGCTGCGTGTAAAAATGCATCTGCTATGTTATTTGTAAGTGCTAAAGTTTCTCAATTTGCTTTACTGCCGCAAGGTCAACCTGAACGATACGAAAGAGTTCAAAGAATGGTTAAGGTAATGGATGAACTTGGTTTTGGTTCCTGCTCTAATACTTACGCATGCGAAGCTGAGTGTCCAAAAGGTATTTCAATTAAAAACATTGCAAGAATGAATCGTGATTACATTGTAGCTAAAATTGCTAAAGAAGAAGTAGTTTAATGTATTAATCAATTTGTCACCCTTCGACATTGCTTTGGGTGACAAGAAATTAAAATGTCATCCTTCGAAAGTCCCGACAAAGTCGGTTTCAGGATGACATTTTTTTTATAGGCCAATATTAAGAGAAAGTCTGTTTACGTTATTAAAAATATCCATCTTCGAGAAAGAGTAATTTACTTCCAAATTATAATCTGATAATGTTGTAAAAAATCCAACACCAGCAGACCAGGATGCAATATCACGATTTGTTTGATAACCAGCACGGAGCGAAAGCATTTCTAAAAATTTATACTCAGCACCAAGATTTATTCTCTCTGAATAAGAATTTGAATGTAAGAAATCGATTGCTAAAGTTAGTTCATCATTATTTTTTTCATTTAAAAATTTCATTAAATCAATTGCTCCACCCATTGTAAAAGTTAATGGAAGCTGTTCAGAAATTTCTTCCCTTTTAATATTTGATGAAAAATTTCTTATTGCCATACCAAATCTAAAATTCTTAAACCCGGTATTATACAATACGCCAGCATCGAAGACTAATTTAGTTGCTTTATTTTCTTTTGAAACTCCATTAACAAAAGTATTTGTTCCTAAATTTTGGCCCACTATTCTTACATTTCCACCAATAGAAAATTTTTCATTAATTGATTTAGCATAACTTAATCCAAAAGAATATGCACCTACATTACTAACATTTCCCGTTTCGATGTATCCAGATGCACTTGATGAAGAAGGATCTAATTGAGTTCCATAGATTGTTCCATAATCAACTGTTAAAGCACTTAATGCAACTGTTCCGTAATTTTCTAAATTATAAGCAACAGCACCACCCAAATAATTTATATCAGCAATCCATTGAGTATAATTTAGTGTAATATCATATTGATGCTTTGTTAATGATAATCCAGCAGGATTATAAAAAACAGATTCAGAACCAATTCCTATTGAGTAAAATGCTTCTCCCATTGAGCTTGCTTTTGGTGAAATACTTATTAATTGAAAATTCATTGTGCTTTGTGCAAGTTTATTTAAACCAACTTGTGCAAATAGTGTTGATGTAATAAAAAGTATTGTCATAAAATTAATTTTTTTCATAATTCATTCTCCTTTTATTAACGCACCACAATGAATTTTAAATATGTGCTTTCGCCTGATGGCTTTTGAATAACAGCAATATAAACACCACTACTAATAACTTGCTGACTATCCGTAATCATATCCCATGTTTCACTGCCAGCCCTTACTTTGCTTTCATGTTTAATTGTTTTTATTAAATCACCATTTTCAGTAAATATTTTTATATTACAACTTGCTGGTAGATTGTAAAAATTAATGGCTCTTTGATCTGTATAACCATAAGTTCTTAGCAATGGATCATTAATGTTATAAGGATTAGGTGCAATTCTAATTTTAGAAAGATCGTCTTGCGAAAGTCTTGGAGGATTAACCCAATAAATATTTGGGACCCAAACTCTGCCGCTGAAAATAATTTTTCCTCGTGTTGTTGGATCAGCATTTAAATCATTCTCATCAATTTTAGCTTTGGATTGTATGTAATAATAATATTGCCCCAAGGCTAAAACAGATTTATCAACGATAGTATGAGTTGCAGCTTTATCATTTTTATCTGAATCATAAATAATCTCGTAATAAGTTGTATCCTGATTAGAAACTCTTCTCATAATTCTGTAACCAGCAAAGTTTGGAAAATTTTCTGCTTCTGTACCAACCCAGGAAATTTCAGTTCCATCACCATAAGCAGAAATAGTTATCATTGAAGGTGGTGGTGGAGCTTGTGGAATTTTATAACCATGATCAAAATTCCATTTTGCACGATAAGCAGTTAACATAATTGAATCTATACCGGAACTAATCCAGCGATCTTTTCTTTTATCCATTTCAGTTGCATCACTTGGAAATGCAAAATTAGAAGGAAACCAACCAGTATTTTGATTAGGCATATTCGGTGGATTTTGCAATGTGCCTTTTAACCATTTCTTACCAACTTCGTGAGCAGTTTTGGGATCTAAACCAGCCCAACCAGATGCATAAACAATTCTAACTTTTTGTCCAGGTGCTAATTTATAAGGGCCAAAACTAGAGAACATAAAATTTTCTGCCTGCGATCCACCAGGATAATTATACCACTCTCTTAAACCAAGTTCATCGTTGTTAATACTATGATAAGTATTAGCAAAAGTATTTCCACTCATTTTAGAAAACTGATATAAACCACCACGCATTGCCCAAAAGTTTTTATCGCCATAAGGATCTCCGGATGATGTGTATGGCAATTGAGATCCATTCCCTGTATATGTTATTCTTGGTTGAAAGAAATCATCTTTATCATCTTGCAGATTAGTGAAAGCATTTTTAGATGCATGTAGAATAGTATAAAAATGAAAACCTGCACCAACTAATCTTCCATTTTGACTTAACAAAGGAGCACCCATATTATCTCCTGGACGAGTAGGTTCATCTGCGCCATATTCATAAAACACTCTCATTTTACCAGGTATTTTTCCATTGTAAAATGTCATTAACGTATCACTTGCTCTTGCACCATGATAATGTTGCCATGCCTTTTGTGGCTCAAACCCAATTTCATTTCCCTGAGGACCAGGATTTCTTCCATTTGAAAATTCACCATTATCTAAGTTTGTATTCATTTGAATAAACAAACTATCATAAGTTTGATTGCTGTTATTAGTAAATTCCAAATCGAAGATTACATAGTTGTCATTAAAGTTTTGACTCCAACCTAAAATTTTTCTTTTAAGTGTAATTCCATAAACATATTCATTAGTTACTTCTACAATTTGATCATAAGAGCCATCTTTAAATTTTGATGGATCATAAATTCCAAAATCCTGAAGTGTTACAGTTTGAGTTTGTGTTGGATTATTTATCACTTGCTGTGGATATTTATAACGAATATAATTTGTAAGTGGTGAAACAACTTTACCTGTTGGCAAATATTGATTAGTTAAACCATAAACAGCAACCGTATCAATTTTTTTTGTTGGATCTGTTTCATAAGGATTATTAAACATTAATGTTGCAATTAAAAAACCTGTGCCGGTATTAGCCTGTGCATACTGACCACGTATTCCAAGTATATCATAATCATTCGGGAAAAATCCACTTGTGAATGAAAAATTTCCTCTATCACCATTATCTGTTATGCCAATCCAAAATCTACCAACACGCATTGAAGCAGTTTTTTGAACAAGTTGTGCTTGTAATGCTGTGTTAAACAATAAAATCATTCCACAAAAAACTATATATAGTTTCAAAGATGACTTTTTTGATTTATAAAAATTTATTTTCATTTATTACTCCAATTTTTCTTCAAATTAAAAATCAACACGAACACCAAACCAAATATCTCGTGGTGATTTAAATATCCAGAAAGGATAATTTGGATCATTAATGTAAGGTTTATCGATGCTTCTTAAATCACCAACTTTATCTTTACCGGCAATGTAATAGCCTGGATTTTTTGTACGAAGATCATCATACTCAGGTGAATCATACATTGGTAAATGCAATGAAGCTAAATATTTACTTCTATCATTAGCATCATAAAAAGCATATCCATTGTTTAACATGCTAACTTTAATATTGAAGAGGTTGCTAACGTCAAGATAGAATGAAGCAGTAATACCGGCAAACTTAAATGCTTTTGTAATTTTCAAATCAACCATGTAATAATCGGGCCATTGCAAATTATTTGTAAAGTGCAATTTGCCAAGCGGATTCCAGGTGAAGTAATCACCTGCAGCATAAGAAGTGAAAAATGTGATGTTCCAATTACCTAAAATTCCTGTTCCTAAAAATTCGGGGCCCCAATCTGAAGGAGTTTTAAATGTAATATTAGCATTTAATTGTGGTTGTGGTAAAGTTTTAGTTTCGTTTCCAGCATATAAACCTTCTTGATCATTATTAATAGTTAAATCTGTTATTAAACTTCTGCCAGATAAACCATCTTTCTTTAACATATAATTGAAATTAATCCAACCAGAAATCCAGCTATTGTCATTTTTTGAAATGCTGACTTCTAATCCTTGAATATCCTGATATTGATTATTTGCACGATTAGTATAATTCAAAGTACCAGCTGCATTTTTGTAAGTTACAGTTCCTGCTTCGCCAGTAACATCTTTTGAATAACCTGAAATTTGTAAAATGTAGTTATCCAAAAAATTATAAGCTACACCAAGTTCGTATGAAATTGTTCTAGGTGGTTCAAGGTTTGGGTTAGACATATCATACAATCCATTTTTGTCATATCTATATCGATATTGATACATTGTATAATAAGGTGGATTTGATCTGAAATGTCCATAATTAAAATAAAACTTTGAATTAACAGTTACAGGAAATGAAACACCAATTCTAGGACTTACAGCAAAAAAGTTTTTTATTGGCTGTAAAAATCCAGGATGATCTTTATCGTAAGCTTCCCAAATTTCCCAGATATATGAACGCCCGGAAGCTAAATATCTGAAAAGAGAAGTATCAACTTTTTGTGGCCGAAACATTGATTCATTAAAAGGATCACCAGTTGGCCATTTTCCACCGCCATTGTAATAGTAATCAAAGCGAACACCGATATTTGCAACAATTTCATTGTAATTTATCTGATCTTGAACATACAAAGCTGTTTGACTTGGCCATCGATGAAAATTAAATTCATAAGTATTGTAAGCATTGTTATTCCACTTTTCCCAGAAGTTATGGTTTAAATCTATGTAGTTGTATTCAATACCAGCTTTAACAAAATTATTATCATCAATCTGAGAAGATAAATCGAATTTCACACGAGCTTGTGTTACTTTAATATTGTCATATAAATCACCTTCCTTACTCATGTATGAAAAAGGTAATCCCGGAAGAGCTACATAAATTGGGTAAGTAACGCCACGAATTGCACGTGAACCAAATTGTAATTTACCATAAGGAATTTCTGTCAGCAGAAAAGGACCAAATTGTGTAATAACAGTTGAATCGCGATTATCACCAACAGGAGAATGGTCATAAATATGCAAATAACTTAAAGATAATTCATAAAAAGTTCTTTTACTTAATACATGATTTATAGTTAATCCATGCATTAAAGTTGTTTGATCGAGCATTGGAAAAAATGGTGGATCAAATGCATATTTTAAGTTTGCTTCTGTTCTTGATGCAATATGACGAATATTATCAATACCCATAAAACCACCAGCATTTCCTGCATTTGGGGCATCACCTTGCGGTGGTCTTGCAGGTGAAACACCAAATTGTCTTTTCCATAAACCATTATAAATTAATGTTATATTTTCTGTTGGTTGAGATTTTATTGTTCCTAATGTTGTGTAAGAAGTTTGACTTTTTCTTACAACAGGTTGGACATAATATTGTTCGTTTGAAGAATTTGAAATATAAAAAGTAGCATTTCCTAAATATTTTCCGATGAATGGAACAGGTCCACCAAAACCACCATCAAAATTCCAATCCATTCCAGTTTCTTTCATATGGTGATTAGCAAAGGCTTTTTTCTGTTCATCAGACAATTCATAATAACCAATTTGATTTTTAATTTCAGGGGAAAGTTTTGACAATCCTTCATAATCTGGAATTGTCATGTGAAGCCAATTAGCAAGTAAAAACAGATCATAAGGTTTAGCTTGTTGTGAGGCTGGTTTACCTGTATTGTAAGTTTTTGCTTGAGCAATCCAACCTGTAAAAGCTAAATGCTGACCACGTTCATATTCATCATTTGCCCATGCAGTTGCTGTTCCTACAAATGCTACATCAGGTGAAAGAAATGGTTTTAACAAAGCATTATTTGGATCATAAAATGAATCACCAAATCTTTTTAAATGTTGAGTGTTTCTTGAAAAACTAAAAGTTCCATTATATGAGTCTCTTGAGCCACTTTTAGTAGTTATATTTATTAACCCAGAACGAAAATTACCATATTCAGCATTGTAACCACCAGAAAGTAAAGAGATTTGTTCAATTGCACTCATTGGAATTGAGGTTTCAGCATTTCCAACAGCAGCATTGTTATAAGCCAAACCATTAACCATTGTACCAGTTTGATCTGCTGAGCCGCCACGTATTGTTAAAAAGCCGTTGGATTCAGCTATACCTGGAAGTTTAGCAAGAAAAGCATTTATCTGACGAACACCTGAAGCTTCCTGAAGTTGCTCTGATGAAACAACCATTTGAGTATTAGAAACTTCTTTATGAAGTTCATCAGCTTTTGCAGTAACAATAACTTCCTGCCCTTGAATTGTTGCTGGATCCAAAAAAATTTCTAATGTTGTAACACGATCAGCTGAAACTATAACTCTGTTTAATGTTTTAGTTGTGTATCCAACCATAGAAACGGTTAAATCGTAAGTTCCAACTGGTACATTAATTATAATGAATTTTCCTTCTGCATCTGTTGCCGCACCAAGATAAGTACCTTTAACAATTACATTAACACCTATTAATTCTTCTTTTGTTTGAGAATCTTTAACAACACCTATTATTCTGCTTCTTGTTTGTGCGTTTGAAGATTGTGAAATGAATATTAGACTTAGAAGGAAAATAAAGAAAAGATTTTTCACCGATATAAATTCACGGTGCATTTTGTTCTCCATAATAATTTGAAAAATTTATTTCATTAACAGAAATTTTTTCGTATTCACAAATCTGCCGCTTTGCAAACGATAGAAATACACTCCGTTGGCAAGCCGGCTTCCGTCAAATTTCACTTCGTAATTTCCTGCTGATTGTTTTTCATTAACAAGTGTTGCAACTTCTTTACCAAGTACATCATAAACTTTTAATGTTACATTCAATGCGTCATTTCGAGTACCATTTTGTCGGGATGAAGCAATTACTTGATTAGATTCCTTGGCTTCGTTAGGAATGACAGATGTATTTGGAATTGTATATTTAATTATTGTAGTCGGATTAAAAGGATTAGGAAAATTTTGTTCTAAACAAAATTCAGCCGGGAACTCAGTTTTTTTTTCAACTGATACAGCAGTTCCATCAACAATTCCATTTAAATACAATTCTAACATTGTGTATCCGGATGCATCAACTAAATTTCTATCATCAGGATTATTTGGATTTAGGCCTTTAGAAATTTCCCAACTATCTGCCATGCCATCATGATCATTATCTATTGGTGATGTTGTGGAAATTAAAATTGGCCAACCACCTACTTCACTTTGAGAATCAATAATACCTTTTCCAGCACCCCAGATTCCACCAAAAGTTGCAGTTCCATTTTTAGCTTCATTTATAATTCTTTCATCAATTGGATCTCTTTTTGGTAAAACACATCCTGCACTTTTTAACACTGACTGAAATGATTCTTCGGCAGATTGTTGATTGATTGGTTCAAATGGAAATGGTTCAGTTCTCAGTTTATTATTTTTGTGAAAATTAGCTTGTGTTCCCTGAACACCACCATCCCAATTATCAGCTGTTATTGTTGGGCTTTCAAAAACAAAATTATCTTTAACAAACCAAGAACTTGCAGTATCAGAAATATCAATTATTCTATATTTAACTCCAGATTTTGTTGCAGGACCATACTTGTAATAATTAGCAACAATATTGATTTTTCCTGCCTCGCCGCCATATGCACTATTAGCTCCCCAATTATAAATAACATTATTTCTAAAATCTACATTTTCACAACTAGGAGTTTCACCGCCTGCAAATCTTGGATTTCTGCTTGAGTGATGAGCAATTAAGTTATGATGAAAAGTTGCATTCTTTCCACCCCAAATTCCTCCATAACCATGTGCGCCCTTTGAATGATAAGAATTATAAAAGCTTTCAGTAATCATGCACCATTGCATTGTAAAATTTTCGTTATTATAAAAACTTGCAACTTCATCAATGGACCAGCTAAAAGAACAATGATCGATGATAATATTTTTGTAATAGCCCATACCGTTAGCCGCATCGTTTTCATATTTTTTAAGATCACCAAGCCGGCTTCGAATGTATCTAATTATAACATTATTTGCCTGAACTGAAAAAGTATAATTACTTAAACAAATTCCATCACCCGGAGCTGTTTGACCGGCTATTGTAACATTTGGTTTTGATACCTTAAGTGGTGAGTTCAAAGCAATTGTTCCAGAAACACGAAAGACAATAGTAATAGGACCTGTTTTTGAAAGCGCATCTCTTAAACTTCCAGGTCCTGAATCATTTAGATTAGTAACTTCATAAACTGCCCCACCTCTTCCACCAGTTGTATATTTACCAAAACCTTCAGCACCTGGAAATGCTAATTGTTGAGCTAATAAGTTTTTAGCTATAAAAAAAATTAAAAACAATTTTTTCATTGTAAATTATTTTATTAGCATCATTTTTTTAGTTAATTGTAATCCATTTACATTGAGCTGATACAAATAAACACCACTTGGAAAATCTTTTGCATTGAATTTGAATGAATAATTACCCGCAGTAAGATTTTTATTAACCAATACATTTATTTCATTTCCAAGTAAATCATAAACAGCAAGTTTTGTGAATCCTTCTTTAGGAAGAGAAAATTTTATATTTGTTTCAGGATTAAATGGATTTGGATAATTTTGTTCGAGAATATATTGAGTTGGAATTGATTCAACTTCATCAACATCAACACCTGTAGCTTTTGTAATTGTAACATCTTCTAAATCTAAATCAGCCGCAGAAGAATTATTAGCAAATTTAATTCTATTTACTTTTGGATCATTTAGTGTAAAAGTGTTATCAGCACATTTTGTTGTTCCACTTGCTGTTGAATCAACAACAATCCAAGTTTTTCCATCATCAGTTGATTTATAGAATGTAACAATTCTGTTTGTGCCGCCTCTTCCTTCTTTAAATGTTACTTTACCAACACCACCATCTAGCTTTGGAGAAATTGCATAACATGGAGGCACTATACCAGCACCCTGAACAGTAGTTGTTTTTGGCATTCTTAAAGTTCTTGATGTTGTAGTAATTGTACCACATGCATTAGAAGAACCACCTAAATAAACACCTAAAAATGTCCATTCACCTGATTTTTCCAACTTATATTTTGTTGGAGAAGTGGGACCAGGAGAGCTTTTGGGTAAAACTGATGAAGTATCATCGAATGTTTCCGTCCAGTATGCATCTTGAGCAAAAGCAGTAAAAGTAATAGCTGAAAGAATAAATAAAAGTAAAAATGACTTTTTCATTTTGCCTCCATATTATAGTTTACTTTATCGCTAACTAAAATCATTAAAAAAAATGTTAATGTCAAGGAAAAAATTCGTTAAAAGTAATAAAATCGAAATCTGCAAATGAATTTTTTACATTTGAATTTGCAACATTAAATAAACCTATTTTACTGCCTACCCAAACAC
This sequence comes from uncultured Melioribacter sp., assembly GCA_964625385.1. Lineage (GTDB taxonomy): Bacteria > Bacteroidota > Ignavibacteria > Ignavibacteriales > Melioribacteraceae > Stygiobacter. The sequence continues at coordinate 22,503 of CAZVBT010000204.1, forward strand.
CTTCTTTTGCATTAAAATTTACACCTATATTATTATATTTAATTCCATCAAAACTAAAACTGAAATTACAATTTGCCATTGGAATATTATCTTTTTCAATTTTTTTTCTTACATCAATTTTAAGATAAATTATTTTTTCATCAATAATTTTTTCTTCATTTACTATTTCATTTTCATGTTTATCTGCATCTAAACATTCTGTTTGCAAAATTTGAAGTTGATTATTTTTATTTTGAATATTGATTGTAAAATAATCTTTACCAAAAATAATTAAACCACACCGTGAATTATTTTTTAATCCTGTTAAATCAATTTTAACAATTGCTGAAAAATTTTCTGCTGGAAATTTTTGCATTAGTAATGCAGGTTCATTATATAAATTATTCTCGTTGTTCAAAACAGAATAAAAACGTAAATAACCTTTTCTTTCGTTTAATGAAATTATTTTATCCTTAATATTTGCTTGCCATTGCCATTGTAATCCTAAACTTATATTATTGAATTCATCACTAGTTGCTAAATAAACATTGTTAATTTTCAAATTGGGGAACTTATATTTTTCAATTGGTTCACCAATTCCATTATTGTCGTAATCAATTCCAATTATCGGCCAATCATTTACCCATTTCATTGGTTGAAGATGAACAATTCTTCCATAAGCATATTTATCCTGAAAGTGAATAAACCATTCTTCATTATTTTGAGTTGTAACCCAAGCACCTTGATGTGGACCATTAATTTTTGTTGTCCCTTGTTCTAAAACCTTTTTCACTTCATAAGGTCCGTATATATTTTTAGAACGTAGAACAATTTGCCATCCATATTTAACGCCACCAGCCGGGGCAAAAATATAGTAGTAGCCATTTCTTTTATATAATTTCGGTCCTTCAGTAGTTGGATGATTTATCGAATCACAAAAAACATCTACACCTTCATCAAGAATATTTTTACCATCTTTGCTTAGTTTGTTTATTGTTAATTTATGTTTAATACCAGAACGACTTTTTGCCCATGCATGAATTAAGTATGCATTCCCGTCATCATCCCAAAAAGGACAAGGATCAATCCAACCTTTTGCTTCTTTTACTAAATGCAATTGTTCCCATTTACCAAAAGGATTTTTTGTCTTTGTCATCAATATTCCATGATCTGGATCGCCAAAGAAAATGTAAAATTCTCCATTTTGAAATCTTATTGAAGGTGCCCAAATTCCACATCCATGTTGAGGTTTTAAAAATTCATTAAATGGATAATTTTTTACCGCATAAGAAACTATTTTCCAATGTATTAAATCTGTTGAATGTAAAATTGGTAATCCGGGAAAATGAGAAAAACTTGATGCTGTCATAAAATAATCTTTGCCAACACGAATTACATCCGGGTCAGAAAAATCCTGATGGATAATTGGATTGCTATAAGTTAAAGTATCAGTTTTAATTTCTTTCTTTTGAATTTGTTTATCAGAATCAACTTTAAAAATAATAAATGAAGAAAAGAAAAATATCTGTAAAAATGATAAAAGAAAAAGGTAAATATTTTTTTTCATAAGTTTACTTTAAATAGAGCATTTTTTTTGTTTGTGAAAAATTACCTGCTTTTAATCTATAAAAATAAAAACCGCTTGATAGCTCTGAACTCAGAACTCTGAACTCAGAACTATATGAACCTGCTTTCTGGTATTCGTTTACAAGTGTTGCAACTTCTCTTCCAAGTATATCGTAAACTTTGAGTGTTACATAAACTAAATCATTATAAATTTCATTTTGTTTAATTGATTGCTTAGAATTAGATTGCTTCGCTTCGCTCGGAATGACAGATGTATTTGGAATTGTATATTTTATTATTGTAGTCGGATTAAAAGGATTAGGAAAATTTTGTTCAAGCCTGAATTCAACTGGTATTTCATTTTCAAATTCTTCAACGCTCGTAACTAATTCATAAACTCTTACATAATCAACATACATTGAAACAGGAAATTGCATTGAGCCATCAGGACTACCAGGCCAATTTCCGCCAATTGCAAGATTAAGAATAATAAAAAAAGGATTTAGAAATTCTTCTGTACTATTAACTCCATTTACAATATAAACTGAGTAATATTGTTTTCCATCTACAAACCATTTAATAATATTTGCATCCCATTCAATTGAATAAACATGAAATTGAGTTACATCAGTTGCTGAATTTCCACCTTTAGAAATATGTCCATTATCATCGTAATGAATAGTTCCATAAACTGATGGATCATTATTAACATGTTCCATAATATCAATTTCACCACATTTAGGCCATCCAACAAAAGTTATGTTATCACCAAGCATCCAAAATGCCGGCCATGAACCTTTTCCAACTGGTAATTTCATTCTTGCTTCGATTTTACCATACTTAAAACTTTTTTTTCCCTGTGTTTTTATTCTTGCGCTTGTATAATTTCTTCCACCATTAGATTCTTGACGTGCTGTAATAACAAGCATTCCATTTTCAATCTTTGCATTTTCTAATCTGTTTGTATAATACTGTAATTCATTATTTCCCCAACCATATGTACCTGTTCCTGTCTCAAAAGACCAAAAAGATGAATTAATAGTTGCACCATCAAATTCATCTGACCATATTAATTTCCAGCTTTGAGCAAAAAGATTAAAAGAATTAAATATTAAAAACAAAATGAATAATTTTTTCATCGTATTCCTTTATAAAATTTGTTCACCAAAAGATAAACAAAGAAAAAATTATTCTCACTTTAGAATTATAAGTTTTTTTATTTGACTAAAAAGAATTTTATCAGATAGATTTTTTACATCAATTTTGTAAAAATAAACACCGCTTGATAACTCAGAACTCAGAACTCTGAACTCAGCACTATATGAACCCGCTTTTTGGTATTCGTTAACTAATGTTGCAACTTCTCTTCCGAGTATATCGTAAACTTTGAGTGTTACATTCAATGCGTCATTGCGAATACTATTTTGTTGAAATGAAGCAATCACTTGGTTAGATTCCTTCGCTGCGCTCGGAATGACATATCGGATTTTGGTCCCAGAGTTGAAAGGATTCGGATAATTTTGATAAAGTTCAAATTCAAAAGGTATCAAACCATTTTCTTTTTTTTGATTAATAGAAGTTGTTAAAGTTGTATCGGGTAACCAATTTTCATTAAATGTTGGAGAAGTATTTTTTGAAAAAATATTCTTAATGTTATATTCTTTTGCTTCGCCATCTGTCAATTGTCTTGAAATATTTAATCTTTTTGAATAATCTGAACCAATACCAAAACATTTGTATTCAGCATACAAACCAGGATTAACATTCCATGTCAACCAGCCTTGAGGATTAAGTGCATCAGGTTCTTCACATCTTATAAAAACAGTTCGAGGAGAATTTTGCCATGGTCTTCCTAAATAAAAAGAAGTAATCGGATTATTATCAAATCCGATCTTGTTATAAGTAATTTTACAATTCAAAAACACATAACCAAATTTTGAAGATTCATCTGTGCTTGCAGCTGTTAAAGTTCCTACATTGCGATTTATATTTATTATGCAATTATCAAATACAACTACATTTCTACCGAAAATAAAATCAACCGAACCTTCTATATAACAATTTTTCATATAGGTTCTACCAACACCACTTCCGCCCCATGTGTAATAAGTATCCTGATAACCTAAAAGTTTACAATTATAAAATGAGTGTCTATCACCTTGAATTCTTAAAGCAACAGCTTGCGCAACAGTTGATGTATTTTGAAAAGTAATATTCTTTGCAATAAAATCACTCGCATCAATTGCAACACTGTATGATGTAGATGTTCCTAATGTTACTCCATTAACTACTCTACCAGAATAATCATCATATGTTAAAATTGTTTCGTCACTATCTTCACCTTCCAGAATTACATTAACTTTTTTTGAATTCAATAATAACTTTTCTTTATATGTACCTTTTTTAACAAAGATTGTCCATGATCCGGTATAATAATCAGGAACATTATTAAAAGCTTCCTGAACAGTTTTAAAGTCACCACTTCCATCTTGAGCAACAATTTTTTTAATATTTGGAGCAATAGCGAGAGTTGTAAATGATAATTCATTACCATACCCAATACCAATAGAATTAACAGCATAAGCACGAACGTAATAAGTTGTTGACGGTTCTAAATTATTCATTAAAGAAGAGAATGAATTTATATCCTTTCCATTTTCTGTGAAAAAATTATTTAATGTTGGATTTTGATTTTTACTCCAACAAATACCTTTAACAATTATACTATCTCCGCCCCAATTTAAAATTGAACCGCCAGATTGAGCTGATTTAGCTAGAATATTATTCACTATTGTTGTTGAAACAATTGGAATTGTTTTATTAGCAAGAGTTGTAACTAAAATTTCATTTCCGTAAGCTGTTCCAGCATTATTAGTAGCAAATGCTCTGAAATAATAAGATGTGTTGGGTTGCAAATTTTTCACTTTAGTTGAAAATGTTCCAGCACCATTACCAATATTAACTTTGTTATCATTAATCGTAGGGGAGCCAGTTAAATTCCAGCAAATTCCACGCTCAGTTATATTTGCACCACCATCAGAAATAATTTTGCCACCAATAGTTAAAAATGTAGTTGAAATATAAGATGCCGAATTAGTTGAAATCGTTGGTAAATCTATTGAAGCGCCTGAAGTAGTACCCTTAATTTCTAAATTCTGAATATTTGCATATTTGCCAGAAGTTGCACCGCCGTTTGTTGCCCAAAGGAAAATTCTAAATATAAACGCTTTTCCATTTTCGGCATTAATATTTAAAGATGAAAATTCAATTGTATGCATAGCTTTATTTGGAAGTGCATCTGTTGTTCCTAATCTTGTTGAAGTTATAAAATTATCAGTGCTGTAGAAAAAATCAGCTCTCAAGTTATCAGAGCCACCACTATTTCCAATTTCAAATTTTATACTTGCAACATTTAAAGTTCCATAGTTTTTAGCTTTCAATAAATATTCTGTATATCGTTCAGGATTATATTCATTTTCATTTGGCCAATAACCCGTTTGTGTAGTTCCACCTGTTACAGAATATAGTTTTGCAGAATTGTTATTACCCGCCCAGCCATTAATTGCAAGTCCAACAATCTTTTGGTCATTTGCAATAATAGCTCCTGATGTTGTAACAGAATGTTGTGTTGTAGCGTCAAGTTTCCAAAATGCAGAAAAATCTTGAGAATAAATTTGATAAACAAAAAACAATGTAATTAAAAGAATTTTTTTCATAAAGAAATATCCTTTATCGTTTACTTTATTGATAATGAAATTGTAAAAATTTTTTTTATTTGTCAAATTTTTTACAAAATTTTTTAGGACTTTATTCATTTTCATTTTTAACTTAATTGTTACTAATTATCAAAAGTTTTAATTTGTAAATAAGAATTCCCTAAATAAAAGAATTATAATTTGCAGAGGATATTATGAAAATTAAATCCCTTTTTTTCCTTTTTCTATTTGTTTCATTTAGTTTTTCTCAAAATGAAGTAAAGCTTTCAAAAATTGATGGTTATATTCAAAATGCAATGAAAGATTGGAAATTACCCGGCTTTGCTGTTGCAATAGTGAAAAATGATTCTGTTGTTTTTTCAAAAGGTTATGGTGTAAGAGATATCAGAACAAATGAACCAGTTGATGTGCATACAAATTTTATGATTGCCTCCTGTTCAAAAGCTTTTACAACTGCTGCTCTTGCTACTTTAGTTGACCGCGGTAAAATTAATTGGGATGATAAAGTGATTGATTTCTTACCTTCATTTCAAATGTATGATACATGGGTAACAAAAGAAATTACAATTAGAGATTTAGTTACTCATCGAAGCGGTCTTGCTACTTTTAGTGGGGATATATTATGGCTTGGTTCTACTTATGATTCTAAAGAAGTAATTAAACGTGCTCGTTATTTAAAGCCTACTTCAAGTTTTAGAAGCAAGTATGGCTATCAAAATATTATGTTCAGTGTTGCTGGTTCAATTATTCCAGTTGTAACGGATACAAGTTGGAGTGATTATATTAAAGCACATTTCTTTAAACCATTAAAAATGGATAGAAGCACAACATCAATTGAGGAAATGAAATCAATTGGAAACTATGCCTTTCCACATAAAATAGAAAATGACAAAGCAATTCCCTACAAAGACTTTTATTCAATCGAAACAGTAGCTCCGGCTGGTGCAATAAATTCAAATGTAATTGATATGGCAAATTGGATTCGTCTTCAACTTAAAAAAGGAAAATTTGAAGACAAGCAAATTTTTAGTGTAAAACAATCAAATGAAATGTGGTCAAACCAAACAGCAATTGAAAATATGAATTATGGACTTGGTTGGTTTATAAGATATTGGAACGGTAAAAGAACATTAAATCATGGTGGTGGAATGCCCGGAATGATTTCAGATGTTACAATTATTCCTGAAGAAAATTTTGGTATGGTCATTTTAAGCAATGGAGAAAACGGTTTGGTTACAGCAATCAGAAATTATATAATGGAAACATTCTTTTTGAATGAAGCAAAAGATTGGAATAAAATGATGCTTGAGAATTGGAAAAGAAGAACTGATAATTTCGAAAAAGAAAATAAACGCAGAGAAGAAATAAGAGTTAAAGATACAAAACCTTCTCTTCCTCTGGAAAAATATTGCGGAATTTACGAAGATAAGATGTATGGCAAAGCCGAAGTTAGTTTGAAAAATAAGAAACTTTATTTGCAGTTTTTACCTTCACCAACCTTCAAAGGTGAATTAAAACATTATCACTACGATACATTTTATATTGATTGGGAAGATGACTTTTTAACGCGAGGTTGGATAAAATTTGATATGGATTTTAATACAACCATAAAACAATTCACAATTGAAGTACCAAATTCACCTGATTTTATTTTCACAGAACTTTTATTTGAAAGGTCAAAATGAAAAAGTTAGTTTTTATATTGGTTATAACTTCTAAAATTTTATCTCAATCATTTTATGATAAAAATAATTACAAAAATACTTCTCTTGATGTTACAATAAATCCAGCAAGTATTGCTATGGGCGAATCGTTTGTTGCAAACTACTTAAGTCCATCATCATTTATTGAAAATCCGGCAAACTTATTTCAAAAAAATAACACAACACTTTTTTACAACACACGTTCACTTAACTGGATTTCAGAAACTGAAACCTTTAGGTTCACATCTGTTGGTGGAACATTAAAATTGCAGCTAGGAGATCTAGGAATTGCATACAATGAATTCAGAGCAGGCAAATCTTTATTCAACAGTCAAAGCAATGAAAGAAACAGCACTTTAATTTTTGCATTCTCAAAAAAATTAATGAAAAATTTAAATGCGGGAATTAACATCAAATTTTTTGACCATAAAAGAGTGAGCGAATTAGGAATAGGATTAAATTTAGAATCGAACACTGCAATACTTTTTGATTTTGGTTTGATTTATTCACCATTAAAATTTTCAACACAAATAACAAAGCATGAATTAACATTAGGAACAACAATCCAAAATTTTGGAACAGATTTTAAAGAAAAAGATTATATATTTAATGATGAATATCATTTTGTAAGATTACCTCGCTTTTTGAAATTGGGTTTTGCTTATAATATTCAATTCAGAAAAAATGATAATAAAAATGATTTAGATATACTTTTTACGGGTAACTACAAAAATTTTCTAAATCCTTTAAAAAATGAAACAGGCGATGTTGATTTTTGGGGTGTTGGTTCACAAATAAATATAAAAGAGTTATTAAGTATTAGAATAGGTTATTTTCAAACACCTGAATACAATTTACTTTACGATAGAGCAAAACCACTTTTGCGTTATGGATTTGGAATAAATTTACCATTAAACAAAATTGGATTTGAAATTCCACTTACAATTTCTGCTGATTATACGTTAATACCAGTTAATCAAATTGAAATGTATAACTTAGAAGGTCAATTAGTAAAATCGAAAAAAACACTTTATTCGGCTGGAATCTCAATTAGAATGAATGATTGGTTTGGTGAATAAAAAATGGCAAAGGTAAAAAGCCTTTGCCATAACTAAAAAAAAACAATATTACATTTCTTTTTCAGCTTCTAAAGTTGTACCCGGAACAAACAAACCTTTTTCTAAATGCAAGTTTCGGATATAAACCACACCATCTTCATTATGTGGTTTTCCATAAACTGTATGACAAGATTTTAATCCACCTAACCATTTTCTAGTATCAGAAATATAAACTAAATCACCCGGTTCAGCTTCCATTCTTTTCATATCTCTATGAGAAAAATTAATTTCATCATCATCACCATCAATAACTTTGAAATGAACTTTAATAACCTCACCTTCTTTTTCATTTAATTTTCTACCTTTGAACCATTCTTTCGCTTTATGAATTGACCAAATTGTTAAACCAGCTGTTTGAGCATCAGGATCATATTTTACAAAATGAGTTGTAATTAAAGCTACAAATCCACTCATCAATAAAGTTAAAAAGAATGTAGCCGGTAATGGAAGAATATCAATCTTTGCAAAAACTATCACTAAATCAAAAACAACAATTAAAATACTTATTAAAATCAAAACATACATTATTGATTTATTTTTTGAATTATTCAGAATAAGATGTGATAGTTTTTTCAATTGTTTTTGTGATAAAGTAACCACAACAGCAACACCAGTGCAAACAATTAAATTATA
>CAZVBT010000205.1:0-2236 GCA_964625385.1 uncultured Melioribacter sp.
AATGAAGCCGGACCAATTTTATTTTCAGAATTTGATAATCCGCATAAGATACAACTTGTGTTTGAAATTGCAACAGTTACTGGTACGATTGATAAATCATAATTTGTTTTTAATAATTTCCAAAGTTGTTTTATGTAATTAAGTTTTAATATTTTTTTTTTATCAAAGACATATAATTTATCTATATAATTATTTTTTTCAACTGCATAAAAATTTTCCGGGCTGGCTAATAATGTAATTTTACTTTCAGGATATTTTTCTTTTAAAGCACGAAAAAGTGAAACACTTGCAAGCATATCACCAAACTGATTATGTTGCCTGATTATCAGAATTTTTCTAACTTTTTCTACTTTAAACTCAGAAACATTCTTTTCCTGAACTGATAAAAATAAATTGATAATTGCGGAGGTAATTTTTCTTAGGAAATTTCTGATTATCATTTAAATTAATTATTTTTTGGTGGAGTTAAATCTTCATAATCGGCATCAATGATATCCTTTTCATCAATTTTCTCTTTCTTATCTTGCTTGTGATAATATATAGGTTCTTTATCGCTTTTATAATCATTAGCTTTAAAAACTCTTGAAATTGATTTAAATGTTTTGATTATAAAATAAAATATTATTGACCAAAGAATAAATCGTAAAAGACTCAAATCAACCTCTTAATTTTGGATTAAAATATTCAATAAATCCTCTGTCTTCTCTGAATATATGCGAATATAGTTCATCAAAATCATTTTCATTATTAACAAAATCTATATCACTCGTATTAACAATTAATAAAGGAGTATTACTATACTTAAAGAAAAAATTATTGTACGCTTCAGAAAGCTCAACTAAATATTGTCTTGTTAAGTTTTTTTCAAACGACCTTCCACGTTTTTTAATGTTATGGATTAATCTATCAATGCTCGATTGTAAAAAAATAACTAAATCTGGTTTTGGAATGTCTCTTTCAAGTAAAGGGAAAATTGCTTCGTAAAGTTTTAATTCTTCGGTACTTAAATTCAGATAAGCAAAAATTTTATCTTTATCAAAAATATAGTCCGATACTGTGATAGAAGAAAACAAATCTTGCTGTTTAAGTTGCTGTTGTTGTTTATAACGATTGATTAAAAAAAACATTTGAGTTTGAAATGCAAATCTTTTTCTATCATCATAAAATTTTTGTAAGAAAGGATTTTCTTCAAACTCTTCTAAAATTAAATTTGCTTTCAGTTTTTCAGCTAACAATTGTGCAAGTGATGATTTACCTGCACCAATCACACCTTCAATTGCAATGTATCTTAATTCACTCATTTGTTCTCACAATAATGAATTACAAATTTTATTTATTATAAATTTTTCTTTGAATTCGAAATTCTCTTCAATTAGTTTCTTTTTAGTTACCGGATTTTTAAACTCGCCGCAAATTTCTAAAAGAGGAATAACAACAAAATCTCTTTCAGCATAATCACTGTGCGGCACAATTAAATTGTCACTATTAATAATTAATTGATTGTAAAAAATAATATCAATATCAAGTTCGCGAGGTGACCATTTAACATTACTTTCCATTCTACCGGCTTTTCGTTCAATTGATTTTATTAAATGATATAAGTCAAAAAAACCAAGTGCCGTTTCAATTTCTATTACAGCATTATAATAATTATCCTGATTCAGATCTCCCAGCGGCTTCGTTTCATAAACAGAAGATGACTTTAATACATTGCATAGACTATTATCATTGATTTTTTCAACTGCAAATTTTAGAAAACCAAGTCTATCGCCAATGTTTGAGCCAAGACTTAAAAAAATATTATTTACCATTTTCTTTAATAACCTCTGCTTCTACAAAATCTAAAACGCCACCAACTGGAACAGAGTGCTTTCTAACTCTTACTGCAATTTTAATCACAGATTTATATTCATTCAAAATCTGTTCGGCTAAATACATAGCCAATGTTTCTATCAACTTATATTTTTTGGCATGAACTATTTTAGAAACAAATTTATAGACTTTATCATAATCAATCGTTTCCTTTAAAGAATCATCTTTAGCAGCTTGTGTAAAATCGGTGTACATATCAATATCAATCTCAAATTTTCCACCGATTGATTGTTCCTCTTGCATTGCTCCATGATAAGCATAAAATACAGCATTTTTTATTTTAATAACATTTACCATATCAAATAAATTTTGATTTTAAATAAGCTTTTACATTTGTAAAATTAGCAAATAAAATTCCTATTAA
>CAZVBT010000206.1:0-1954 GCA_964625385.1 uncultured Melioribacter sp.
TGGAATTAATAAAGGTATGCCTGTTATTAATTCAAAAGGATTGGTTGGACTTGTAATGGATGTAACTGATAATTATTCTGTTATTAAAACTTTGTACAACACAAGCTTAAATATTGCTGTTAATATTACTAGAACTAATGTAAATGGAATTTTAAATTATAATGGTCGAAATCTTGTGGTAAAAAATATTCCAACAACTTATGATGTAAAAGAAGGTGATGTTGTTGTAACATCTGAATTCAGTACTGCATTTCCTCCATATGTTCCAATTGGTTTCATAGAAAAAAAAGAACTTAATATGTTAGGGTTACTTCATACGCTTTATGTTAAACCATTATCTGATGTCAACACATCAAGTTTTTTATTTGTAATTAAAGTAGTTCCAAGCAAACAGATTAATGACCTTGAAATGAACTTATTAAAAAAACCATGATAAATTATCTAAAGCCACTTTTGTTTTTTATATCAATAATTCTTATTCAATTAATTATTGTCCCATTAATTGCAATTTATGAAATAGCACCACAACTAATTTTAGTTTTGTTGGTTTATTACACTTTAACTGGTGGTCAAATTTATGGAATGGTTTTAGGATTTATGGTTGGTTTTTTATTTGATTTATTTTCTGGTGGTGTTTTAGGTTCCTCTGCATTAGCAATGACTGTAAGTATGTTTATACTTGGATATTTTTATAACGAAAACAGAATTCATGAAAATATTACAACGTACTTCTTTTTAATCTATTTGCTGTTTGCAAGTTTAATTTATTTTTTAATTTATTCTGAAGTTGGAAATTTTAATCCCGATACAAAATTAAGAGTCATACTTTTTGAAGGTACTTTGTTACCGGCTATTTACACAACTTTATTTGGAATAGTTGTAGTACTGTTTCAATCAAAAAGGAAATTCAATGAGTGAAAATTTTGGCTCAATTGTAAGAAGAAGAATATTATTTTCTATAATAGTTGGATATGTTGCCATATCTATTGTTCAGTTATTCAGCATGCAAATTTTAAAAGGACCGGTTTATAATGAAAGATCAAATGAAAACAGCGTAAAACCAATTTATCAAACTGCCCCACGCGGAATTTTATTTGATAGAAATGGAAATGTACTTGTTGGTAATAAACCTTCTTTCTCTTTGAGAATTACACCGTCAGAATATAAAGATTCATTAAATCCATATTTAGAAACAATACTTGGTTACGAAAAAGGATATTTATCCAAATTATTAAAAGCAAGTGAAACCTATTCTAAATTCATTCCAAGAAGAATAGCAAAAGATGTTAATTTCAAAGTAATAGCATGGTACGAAGAAAACTCCTCAAAACTTCCTGGTGTTGATTATGTTATGGAAACACAAAGAGATTATTCTTTTGGTGTTATGGGGGCTCACATGTTTGGCTACACAAAAGAAATTCCAGCGTCAGTTTTACAAAAAAGAAAAAATGAATATATGATGGGAGATGAAATTGGTTTTAGTGGAATTGAGAAAACATATGAGGATGTTTTGAAAGGTAAAAAAGGAATAAATTACATGCTTGTTGATTCCCGCCAAAAAACTATTGGCAGTTTTAAGGAAGGCAAAGAAGATATACCAACTGTAAAAGGGTACGATTTAATTTTAGGAATTGATAAAGATGCACAAAAAGTTGCAGAAGAATCATTTAAAGAAAAGCGTGGTGCTGTAGTTGCTATTGAACCTTCAAGCGGTGAAATACTTGCATTTGTCAGCGCCCCTGAATTTAACTTAAATGATTTTGCAACTGTAACTTCATCTAAAAAATTTTATGAATTTATGCAGGATAAAGATAAACCAATGTTGAACAGAGCAACTATGGGTTATTATTCACCTGGTTCAACTTTTAAGATGGTTTCTGCTATTGCAGCATTAGAAGAGGGTATAATTGATACGACAACAAGAATTAGTTGCCCTGGTGGTTTTCAATATGGT
>CAZVBT010000207.1:0-2191 GCA_964625385.1 uncultured Melioribacter sp.
TGTAGTTGCAGCACCAATTTTTCATGATGTTGCAAAAAGAGTTATTGAATCTGATCCGAATTTGATTCCGGACAAAAAAAAAATTGATCATGATGAAAAATTAGTTGACCAACTAATTGCAGATATAAAAACAGCTCCTAAAACAACTCGTTCATATTTGAATATTCCTGAATTAAAAGAAGAGAAAAAAGCAAGAGTATTTAAAGAAACTGATACAGTGCCAAACCTGATAAGTGATTCAATGCGTGATGCAATTGCCAAACTGAATGCTTTGGGAATTAAATGGAAAGTTATTGGTACTGGAAAAGTTGTATGGCAAAGTTTAGAACCCGGTTCTTCTTTTTCTAAAAATGATATATGTTTATTGAAATGTGAAAATTCTACAAAAAAAATAAATGAAAATGAAACTAAGTAAACTTTTAAATAAGGTCTCAGTTATTCAGATTGTTGGTAATGCAGAATTAAAAGAAATTGATAATTTATCGATTGATTCGAGAAATGTTAATCGAGGCTCAATATTCTTTGCAATTAAAGGGCAAAAAACGGATGGTCATAATTTTGTCTTGGAAGTTGTAAATAAAGGTGTTTCTGCTGTTGTTATTGAAAATGATAAAAATTTACCAGATGATATTTTCAAGCATAATGATTGTATTAAAATTTTAGTAAAGGATACAAAAATTTCACTTGCGGAATTTTCAAATGTATTTTACGATGAACCTTCAAAAAAACTAAAAGTTATTGGAATAACCGGAACTAAAGGAAAATCAACTACAGCGTTTTTTGTTAAAAATATTTTTGAGACAAATAAAAATAAATGCGGCTTAATAGGAACTATTGCAAATTATATTGGCGATGAAGAAGTTAAAACATCTTTAACAACACCTCAATCACATGAAATTAATTTTCTCTTTTCTGAAATGATAAAGAAAAATTGCACTCATTGTGTAATGGAAGTTTCATCACATGCACTTGATTTACACCGTGTGGATTTTGTGAATTTTCAATCTGCAATTTTTACAAACATTACTTCTGACCACATGGATTATCATCAAACTTTCGAGAATTACTTTAAAGCAAAAAAAATCCTTTTTGAAATGATTGATGAAAATGGGTTTATAATTTATAACAATGATGATCCTTTTGGCGAAAAAATTGTTCTTAATTCAAACGGTAAAAAAATTTCTTATGGTACAAAAAATAATTCTGATGTAAGAATACATAACATAAGATATGATCTCGATGGAACACGTTTCGAAATTCATTGGCAAGGCAAAGTTTGCAAAGCTGAAACAAGATTAATAGGAATTTTTAATGCATATAATGCCGCAGCAGCTTTCGCTGTTGCAATGGCAAATGATATTGAACCTCAAATTGCACTTGAAGGAATAAAAAATACATCACAAGTTCCAGGTCGTTTTGAAGTGGTTTCTAAAAAAAATAAAAATGTAATTATTGATTATTCGCATACTTCAGATTCATTGAAACAAGCATTAGAAGCAATTCATCATATTGTAAAAAATGAAAGAAAAATATACACTGTTTTTGGTTGTGGTGGCGATCGTGATAAAACTAAAAGACCAATTATGGGTTCAATAGCCTCTGAATTAAGTGAACGTGTTTATGTTACTTCTGATAACCCAAGAACTGAAGATCCATTTGTTATTATTGATGAAATTGTACATGGTATCAAAAAAAATAATTATAGAATTATTGAAAACAGAGAAGATGCAATTCGTTCGGCAATTTTTGAAAGTGAAGATGATGCAGTAATTCTTGTAGCAGGAAAAGGCCATGAAAACTATCAAGATGTAAATGGCGTTAAAAAACATTTTTCAGATAAAGAAATTTCAGAGAAATATTTAAACGAATGGGCAAAGTGAAAATTACATTAGAAGATTTGTTCAATTTACCTTCGGCGATTATTTATAATCCTGATGAATATAAACCACTTTCAAAAGTTTTTATTGATTCAAGAAAAGTTGTGAAGAATTCTTTATTTGTTGCAATTAATGGTGAAAAATTTGATGGACATGATTTTGTTAATGAAGCAATTAAAAATGGCGCTAAGGCAATTTTAGTTAATAAAAGAAAAGTTAAAAAATTTTATAATCTGAATTTACCCGTAATTGCCGTTGATGATACAACAATAGCTTTTGGTAATTTAGCAAATTTCTGGCGGAAAAAATTAAAA
>CAZVBT010000208.1:0-3347 GCA_964625385.1 uncultured Melioribacter sp.
CTTTGGCTTGGAACAGAAAAAGGTTTGATTAAAATAAATTTCTTCAATAAGCTTGCAATGTGGAAATAAAAGGACTAATCATGAAAAACACTTCACTGGCAAAACTAAAGAAATTAAAAAAATCTTTTGCTAACAAAAGAATTGCAGTCATTGGCGATTTAATGTTAGATTGTTACTTCTGGGGAAAAGTAAGTAGAATTTCACCTGAAGCTCCAGTTCCAATTGTTGCAATTGATGATGAATTCTATCGCTTTGGCGGAGCTGCTAATGTTGCACTAAATATTAAAACACTTGGTGGCTTTCCATTACCAATTGGAGTTATTGGTAATGATAATGATGGAAAACTTTTAAAAAAATTATTTAGAGAATCTTCGATTTCAGATATTGGAATAATGACAGATAAAACACGTCCAACTACAACTAAATCAAGAGTAATTGCAAACAACCAGCATGTTGTAAGAATTGACAAAGAGAAAGTAAATTCAATTCCACCAGTTATTGAAAAGAAAATTATTAATCTTCTCAAAAAAGAAATTAAAAATATTGATGCAATAATATTAGAAGATTACAACAAAGGAATTTTAACTTCTACTTTAATTGAAGAAGTTATAAATATCGCAAGTAACAACAATAAAATTATAACCGTTGATCCAAAGTTTAATAACTTCTTTAGTTATAAAAATGTTACAGTATTTAAACCAAACAGAAAAGAAACAGAAGATGCATTAGGAATAAGGTTAACCACAAATGAAAACATATCAAATGCAGGTAAAATTTTATTGGAAAAGTTAAATGCAAAAATTGTGTTAATTACACTTGGCGAAGATGGAATTGCTCTATTCGAAAAAAATAAAACAGAAAAAAGAATTCCAACAAAAGCAAGAAAAGTAGCAGATGTTTCTGGTGCTGGTGATACAGTTATTTCAACATTAACAATGGCTTTGTGTGCCGGTGCAGATATTTATGATGCTACTTATCTGGCTAATTTTGCTGGTGGTTTAGTTTGTCAGGAAGTTGGAATAGTACCGATTCATCTTGATTATTTATTTGATGCTGTTATGGAGGAACTTTTATGAGTTTAGTTTTAAGTATTGATGAACTGGTTAATATCAGAGACGAACTAATGAAACAAAACAAAAAAGTTGTTTTCACAAATGGTGTATTTGATATTTTGCATGCCGGCCATGTTGATTACCTAATTAAATCTAAAAAACTTGGTGATGTTTTAATAGTTGCAGTTAATTCAGATTCTTCTGTAAAAAAAATAAAAGGTGATTTGCGTCCGGTTGTTCCTCAAAATGAAAGAGCTTTTATAATCTCTCAACTAAAACCTGTTGACTATGTAACAATTTTTGAAGAAGAAACTCCTTTTGAAGTAATAAAAAAATTAATTCCAGACGTTTTAGTTAAAGGTGCAGATTGGTCTAAAGATAAAATTGTAGGTGCTGATATTGTTGAAATTAATGGTGGCAAAGTTGAAACTATTGATTTTGTAAATAGCACATCAACAACTAATATTATTAAAACGGTTTTAGAAAAGTTCAAAAAAGAATGAACGAAAAAGATTTAAATAAAAATAAGGATCTACAACAAGATCAGGATGATACACAAGCACAACAAAATGTAAGTGGAAATAATTCTGATGATAAACCTATTAATAAATCAGATAAAATAAAACGAAGCTTCTTTAGAAAAATTTTAAATGCATTTATACTCACCTTCATTTTTTTCATAATCTTTTTTTTGGTTTTAATTGGATTTACTCAAACTAAAACTTTCAGAAATTTTTTACGTGATAAAGTTGTTGAACTGGTTAATGAAGAAATAAATGGCAAACTGAATATTGAAAGAATTGATGGAACAATTATAACTTCCCTTTTTTTGCAAAATACATCTCTTACGTTAGGCAATGATACACTGGCATTTGCAAAACAAATAGAATTAAAAACAAGTCCAGTTCAGCTTTTAGTAAAAAAAATTTTTATCAGAAAATTTTCACTTCATGATATTAAAATTAATTTGCTTCAAGATGGAAATGGTATATGGAATTATGAAAAAATTATTAAACCAAAACCTGAAGACACAACAAAATCTACTTTCGATTTTGTAATACAAGCTCCTGATATTGAATTAAAAAACATTTCATTTAAAAGAAAAACTTTTGAAAATTTAAACACTGATAAAATTTATCAAAATATTAACTTTAATGATTTAAGAATTGATGAATTATTTTTCAACGCTCAGGCATTTGCCGATATTGAAAACAATAATTACCTGTTAATTCTTAAAGAGCTTTCTTTTAAACCAAATTTAACTAGGTTTAATTTAAGATATATTTCAGGCGAGTTTGCAATTACTCCAGACTTTGCAAGTATTAATAACTTTTACTTTTTAACCGACAGCAGTGAAATTAAAATCAATGCGCGGATTGATAGTTTAAATTTATTCACTAATAAAAAACTAAAAGACTTCAGAGATTATCCCCTTTCAATTAATATCAAAGCATCACCTTTTAATTTTGATGATCTTTCTTCATTTGTAACAAGCACAGAAATATTGAAGGGCAATCCATCATTTGAATTAAAGGCAAAAGGTAAGTTTGGCGCATTTAACATTGAAAAAGCAAAATTGGATTACAGAAATACACACTTCGATTTTAGCGGACAAATTCTTAATCTTAATGTTCCTCAAAAACTTTTTATAAAGGCAAACATTGTAAATACCGATATTGATTATAAAGATATAAATTACTTATTGCCATCACTAACTTTACCAAATTATGCTAAAATGGTTTTAACAAACGTAAACGTTGAATATGAAGGTGAACCAACAAATTTCAAAACAAAATTTTCCGGCAATATTGATGATGGAAAGCTTGATGGTGAAGCTACGATGAATTTAAAATCAAATCCAATTATTTACGATGTAAAACTTTCTACACAGGATTTAAATTTCATTGCATTGACCGGTTTTCCAACTAAATTAACATCGAAATTAAATTTAACAGGGCGTGGCACATCACCAATGGATTTACTTACTGATATAAAATTTAATGTTGAAAAGTCCGTTATAAATAATATTTCAATAGATAAAATTGATATTAATGGAAAAGCTGAGAACAAAAAAGTTGATTTAACAATTAACGGAAATGTTGAAGATGCTGTTTCTTATATTTCAGCCAAATTGGAATGGGATAATGATACTATACCATACTATTCAGTTGTTGGTGATATAAAAAATTTTAAAACAGAAAAGTTTTTAAAGTCAAAACAACAAAAGAGTAAATTAAATTTATATTTTTCACTCGATGGTAAAAGTTTTGATATCAATGAAATGAATTCAACTTT
>CAZVBT010000209.1:0-2064 GCA_964625385.1 uncultured Melioribacter sp.
TGTTGATCTAAACGATTACGATTACTATATGAAATCACTTCACTTACCAGAAAAATATAGAGAATTTGCCAGCAACTACAGTTTTTTTGCTGGAAATGATAAACCCGGTGATATTAGAAAAGAAGGCGTTGAATATCAACCTCTTGAATATGCAAAAGATTTAGCTACAGTTACCAAACCAAACACAAGAGCATATTATTATGATGAAGTTTCTAAAAAATATTATCAATGGAATGGTACAACGTGGAACAAAGTTGACGATGGAAAAATTGATGATGTGATGAAAAATAAAGCATATATTGATATGCCTAACTTAGAATACACAGGCTTCTTAAACCCGAGAAATATCTTTTGGGGAATCAGATTTAATTTTGACATCAATTAAAGTTTGAGGAAACAATGAAATCAGTTTTATATAGTATCAAAAATAATTTTGCATTACTGATAATTGTATCTCTTGGAATTCAATTTACTGCTTTTGCTCAATTCAAAAATCTTTGGATGAATGCTGGGTCTTTACACAGTTGGTATTCTGAAATTGGTTCCGAATTAGAAGAAGCAGGACCAGTAAGAAGACAACAATATGGAATGCAATGGCCTGCTATTTATAATTATCAAGATATGCAAGCTGCACGTGGAATGTGGATAGGAGCAAAAGATTTTACTGATGAAAAAGGAACTTACTATCCCTTCAAAGTTTGTACTGTTGGTCCTCGTAATCCACAATTTTATCCTTTTTATCCAATTAAACATCAATTGATTTCTAAATTTGATAAACCTAATGTTTTTGTTGATGGTAATCTATCATTCCAGAAAAATGTTGACATTGATAAAATTGATAAAACTTTACCTTACGATAGATTAATTGAAAATGTGGTTAATTCTCAATTAGGAATTACTGTAACAAGAAAAATTTTCCAATTCTCACAACAATATCATGATAACTACATCGTGTATGAATATACATTTACTAACACGGGTAACACAGATGCTGATCCAGAAATTGAATTACCCAATACAACACTAAAAGATGTTTATTTCTGGTTTACATATCGTAATGCAATTAATCACTCTACCCGTTTTGTTATTGGGAATGCAAGTGGTTGGGGAATTAACACTATGAACGATTCTCGCGGTGATGGTGTAAAAAATGACCCTCCAAATGAAAAGTACAGAGCACAATTCTCATGGCATGGTTATTTCCCTGGTAAAGATGTTCCTTACGATAATATTGGTGGACCAATTTGGGCATTGAATGCTAATGCTGCATTGTACAATAATAAAGCTGATACTATTGGTAGATTAGGTGCTACTCAGTTTATTGGGACAATAACTTTGTATGCAGATAAATCAGCAACTGAAAAAGTAGATGATCCAACTCAACCAAGAACAACCGATTATATAAACTCAGACCACCCAATGTTACTTGCAGGTGCAAATGCATACAATCCAGATAGAATGACGCAAGAATATGCTTTAATGGCTTTTGGGCATCGTTCACCAAGACATGCTGATGCAGTTGAACCAAGTGGTGATTTTGCAAATCAAAAAAATGCACCAAATATTGGTAATGCTTCTGGTGGTATTTCTTTTAACAATGGATATGGCCCTTATACAATAGCACCAGGACAGAGTATTAGAATTGTAATTGCCGAAGCAGCAAATGGAATTGGCAGAAAACAACAAGTTGATGTTGGTGTTAAATATAAAAAAGGATTAATCTCCGCTATTGATAAAAATAAAATTGTTTTGACTGGAAAAGACTCATTAATGTTAACGTTCAAAAGAGTTACTGAAAATTTTCAATCTGGTTGGAAAATACCACAGCCACCATTACCACCAACTACATTTGAAGTAAATTCAGGTGGTGATAGAATTTCATTAAAATGGGATGTTGATCCAACGGATCCAAATCCACCAACAAATTTTAGAATTTATCGTGCTCTTGGCGAAGTAGATAGTAATTATACTATGATTGCAGAATTACCTGCCTCTGCAAGAAGTTATGATGATAAAGAGGTTATTCGTGGTTATAATTATTACTATTATATTACAGCAGTTGGA
>CAZVBT010000210.1:0-9601 GCA_964625385.1 uncultured Melioribacter sp.
CATCAATCTTTTTGAAGAGTTGATCGTAATTTTTCTTTTCTCTATTGAGATGATATTTAGTGTATAGATTTTTTAGTTTTTCCATCGAAAGTTTATCTAAATCTTCATCATCTTTATGCCTTTTAAAGAGCATTTTATAAAGCTCTGATTCTTTAGAATCAAATTTTTTCTCGTATTTTTTAAGTGCTTCAAAATAGTTTTTTTGTTCTTTGCTGCTCATTTTAGAAATTATTTTATCAACTTAGTTGTTTAAGTTATTAAAAAATGAAACAATAAAAAAACTATTTTTACTTTTATAATTATATGGAAAATATTATGCAGGTTTATAAAAGATACCAACCAATGGTATCAATTGTTTTACCAACATTTAACCGAGAAAAATTATTACAAAGAGCAATTAACTCTGTTTTGAATCAGGAGTTCAGAGATTGGGAATTAATAATTGTTGATGATGGAAGCTTGGACAATACTTTTAATTTGGTCAATTCATATTTAATTAAATATGAAAATATTCGGTATCTAAAACACTCAAACAGAAAATTACCTCTTTCATTAAATGCTGGTATAATGCTTTCTGTTGGAAAGTATGCTTGCTTTTTAGGCAGTGATGATGAGTATAAATCTTCTTATATCATAGAACGTGTGAAATTTATGAATGAAAATCCGAATGTTGATTTAATTTATGGTGGAGCTGAAATTGTAGGTAACCCTTTTGTCAAAGATAAAAATGATTTAACAAAACAAATTCATCTTTCTGAATGTGTTATTGGTGGAACTTTTTTTGGTAAAAGAGAAGTGTTTGTTGAATTAAATGGATTTAATGATTTAAACTACAGCGAGGATTCAGATTTTTATGAAAGAGTGATCAAAAGATTTAATGTTGTCAAAGTTGAATTTCAATCTTACATATACTATCGAGATACACCCGATAGTATATGCAATACAATTGAATAATTAAAACTGTAAATTCTTCTTATAAAAAAATCCCACATAAATTGTAACTATTAATGTTACCAAAACCTGATATAAAATTGGAGTAGATATTAATTCACCGTTAATTAATCCAAATTGTATTAAAAGGTATTTAGTTAAGTAATAGAAAATTTTACTAACTAACACAGAAATAATCATCGGTAAAAAAACGTTTTTAAAAATTTTAATTAGGAATAAAAACAAAAAAACATTTATTGTTAATTCAGTTGAAATCAACCATGCTTTATAAAATGATGGATGCGATGAAATAATAAAAGAAAATATTGGTAATAAAAAAGTAAGTAAATAAACATTTCTTTTTGATGTATGAACAATGCTTGCAAGCAATAAAATTCTCATCGGTTCAAAATAGTATAAGGGAAACAAGGTTAAATGTGAAAATGTTGGAACGAGAAAAATAAATGCAAGTGCAAACAAATCGTACAAAGTATCTTTGTAATTTATTTTTTTTAATGCAATTGTATTAATGCTCATAAAATCTCCATAAAAATCTTGAATTCAAGATAACATATTTTTATGTTGTCATCAAAATTACGCGAGGTGAAAATGAAACGCAGAGATTTTATAAAGAGTAGTTTACTTGCAAGTGCAACTGTTACTTTACCCGGTATTTTTGGAAATTATATTGCTAAAAGTAGCGATACAAAACCGATCACCTATGATTTAGTTGCAATTAAAGGTGGTGAACCTGATGCAATGTTTGATGAAGCAATAAAATATTTTGGTGGAATTAAAAACTTTGTAAAGAAAAATCAGAAAGTATTAATTAAACCAAATATTGGATGGGATACTTCACCTGAACGTGGGGCAAACACAAATCCAAAATTAGTTGCACAAGTAATAAGACATTGCTTTGATGCTGGAGCTAAAGAAGTTTATGTATTTGATCATACTTGCGATGATTGGAAAAGAGCATATTCTAATAGTGGAATTGAAAAAGCTGTTAAAGATGCTGGTGGAACAATTGTGCCAGGTAACAGCGAAAGTTATTATCAGGAAGTATCGGTCAACTTTGGTAAAGTGCTAACAAAAACAAAAGTCCATGAATTAATTTTAGAAACAGACGTTTTTATAAATATGCCTGTTCTTAAACATCATGGTTCAGCTAAACTAACTATTGCAATGAAAAATATGATGGGCGTTGTTTGGGACCGCGGCTACTGGCATCGAAACAATTTACATCAATGTATTGCAGATTACTCAACTTATTCAAAAAAACCTGTTCTTAATATTGTTGATGCTTATTTGGTGATGAGGCAAAATGGCCCACGTGGTGTCTCTCAAAATGATGTAGTTTTGATGAAATCACAAATTATTTCAACTGATATTGTAGCCGCTGATTCTGCTGCGGCAAAACTTTTTGGTAGCGAGCCGGAAAATATTCCATACATTAAAATTGCTGATTCAATGGGTATCGGAAAAATGGATTTATCAAAACTGAATATTAAAAGAATAATCTTGTAAAATGAAATATTCCTTATTACGTAAGATTAGAATTATTGTTTCGTTATTCTTTTTAATTATTACAACATTTTTATTCATCGATATTTATGAATTAATAACACCAATTGTTTCAAACAAAATTACTTTTTTACAGTTAGTTCCTTCATTGCTTAAATTCACTGCAACACTTTCATTTTCTGTTTTTGGTTTTTTGATCATATTTACTCTTACTTTTTTATTCGGAAGGATTTATTGTTCAACTATTTGTCCACTTGGTACCTTTCAGGATGTAATAAATTTCATTTCAAAAAAAAATAAAAGAAAAAAGAGAACTAAAAATTTTTATCTGAAAGAATTAAAGTGGTTAAGATATTCTATACTTTTCATTGTTGTTTCAACTTTTATTTTTGGATTTGTTTTAGGCATTAACTTATTTGATCCTTATAGCATTTATGGAAGAATAGCTGGAAATTTTTTAAAGCCAATTTTAGTTGGAATAAATAATTTAATTTCATTCATTCTCGAAATCTTTAAAGTATTCTTGATTTCACCTTATAGCATAAAGAGTTTTAACATTTATCCATTCATAATTTCACTTTCATTTTTGATTTTAATTTTTGTCTTAGCATGGAAAAAAGGAAGACTTTATTGTAATACTGTTTGTCCGGTTGGAACGCTTTTAGGTTTGTTATCAAAATTTTCGTTTTTCAAAATCAGAATTAAAGAAGAAGATTGTTTAAGTTGTGGTGCATGTTCAAGAGATTGTAAAGCAAATTGCATTGATTCATTAAATAAAAAAATTGATGTATCAAGATGTGTCGTTTGTTTTGATTGTTTAACAAGTTGTCCTACAGATGGAATTACATTTACATATTCAACAGAAAGAAAAGAACAGAAAAATATTTTAAATGAGAGTAAAAGAAATTTCATAAAAAAGACTACAGTTTATTTATTGTCTTTAACAGCAATTGCGGCGCAAATTGAAAAGCAAATCAAAATTACAAAGCCAAGTAAAATTCCAATTTTTAGAAAAAATGCTGTATCGCCGCCAGGTTCAAAAAGTTTAGAGTATTTTAATAGTAAATGCACAGCTTGTCATTTGTGTGTAAGCTCGTGTCCTACACAGGTTCTGCAACCATCTTTTCTTGAATATGGATTTACAGGAATGCTACAACCAAGATTAGTTAACAATTCAGGTTTTTGTAATTATGATTGTAATATTTGCAGCGCAGTGTGTCCGACAGGTGCTATTTTACCAATTAAAATTGAAGAAAAAAAATTGACACAACTTGGAATCGCAAAGTTCATAAAAGAAAATTGTGTTGTTCATACTCAAAAAACTGATTGTGGTGCTTGTTCTGAACACTGCCCAACTAAAGCAGTGCATATGATTCCATACGAAGGAAATTTAGTAATTCCAGAAGTTCGAGAAAAATATTGTATTGGTTGCGGTGCATGTGAATATGCTTGTCCTGTCATTCCTTACAAAGCAATTTATGTTGAAGGTAATCAAGTTCATAAAAAAGCTGAAGTAAATAATGAAAATAAAATTCAACAAAAAATTGATCTAAAAGAAGATTTTCCTTTCTAGCTTTTTATTTATGTGGCTAAAGCCAGTTCAGTTTTAATATCTTTTATTTCACTTGACTAAAGTCAAGCGAAATTGTTTTTATAATATTTTATCAATTATTGCAGTCAGCTTTAGCTGACTGATTAAAATCATTCTCAAAATATCTCAGGCTTTAGCCTCATTTATCAATCTCACACACTCCTTGCCTTGTTCAATCTGTTCCGCCAAAGGCGGACAAGTTCTTTGAAGGTGAATTATTGAACTCCTACAGAGTTCTTTATTTTTGTGTTAGTCTTGTTTTTACAAATATTTAACTCCTATGGAGTTATTTATTGTATCTGGAATTTATCAAACTCTTCTTTGCTGATTATGCTGCCAATTTGGGGATCTATAATCTCAACTTCTTCGTATTTGAGTTTATCGAGTTTTGCAAAAACTCATTCAAATATGTTCTAACTCTTTCTTAAGTTCATCTTCAAATCAATCAAATCTTCGAAATTTTTATGTGGCTAAAGCCAAAATATTATTCATTTCTTTTATTCAGTTCACTGAAGTGAACTGCAATTAATTGTTATAGCAAAAATGTTTCAAAAAAAATCAAATTCATTAATTTATTCCAGTATTTCATTCAAAGTTTTTTCATCAACAGTAAGTAAGCCATTAGGTATTAATCGTGGAGTTAAAGTTTTCCAATTTTTATCTTTTTTAAAAATATCTTTAAACATTGGCAAAGCTTTATTTAAATCTCCTTTATTTGCCAAAGCAACAGCAGTCCAATATTTCATTTCTAAATTATCTGGAAACATTTTCATAGCAGCAGAATATTCTTGCATTGCTTTCTCCATATCATTTTTTTCTACTGCTAAGTCGCCATTATTCATGTGTTGATAAGCTTGGTGCACTTTATATAACCTTCTTAATTCTTTTAAAGGTTCGTTACTATCATCAACACGTAAGTCAATTAAACGATCTTCCCAAACTTTACCAGTTGATTTTGCACGAACAATTAATAAAGCAGCAGATTGTTTACCACGAATATCACCACCAACATTTTGAGCGGCATCAAGTGCATCAAGAATTCTTTCAGCAAAAGATCCTTTTGAATTTTCAAAAGCTTTTGACATTGCAGGCCAAACTTTATCATTCATCATTAAATTTGCCTGAACAGAATAACCTTTACCTGTAATATGCCCGGCAGGTTGAATACAATTTTTACCAGTAAAAGCAGCAACATTTCCTTTGGCATCAAGAACAGCTAATTGACGAAATTCTCTTCCTTCATCCTCTGATATCAATTTATCTAAAACTTCTTTGGCACTTAATCCGCTCTTTAATAATTCCAGTCCACGTGGACCAAAAGATGCGTTAACAAAAGATTGAGTCGCTATTACGCCAACTCCAGCTTCGCCCCATGAGACAATTGTTCCAACTGAAAACCAATGAGATTGAACTGCAACTCCCATATCTCCAGTTTCTGGATCAATAGCTACAATTGAATAAGTGTGAGCAAAAGGTGAATCAGATTTATAGATTTGAGCATTTACTAAAGATGATAAAATTGAAAGGAACAAAAAAAATCTTTTCATGTTGAATACTCCAAATTGTATTAATTAACATTAACAAAATAAATAGTTTTGATGTTATTTGCTTATCATAACCTCGAAACGTATTTTGAGCCACCCAAATTTCAAAAGTAAATGGAGTAAAGATGAAATACTTAAAAATATTTCTGATTCTTGTTGTCAGTATAAGTGTAATAAACGCACAAAATAAAGAAACACAAAAAAAATCAAATCAAACACAAAAAGGAAAAACAATGTTTGTAATTAAAACAGAAGATGACTCAGTGAGTTATTCAATTGGTCAAAATATTGCAATGAACTTGAAAGATCCAAACATGAAAATAAATTTTGATGGAGTCATTGCAGGAATTAAAGATTTTCTTGAGGGAAAATCAACATTATCTCAGGAAGAAATGCAAAGAGTAATGACAAAGTTTAATGATAAAATGATGGCAGCTCGTTCTGAACAAATGAAAAAAGATCAGGAAAAAAGAATGGCTGAATTGGCACCAGTAATTGAAAAAAATAAAAAAGAAGGTGAAGCTTTTCTTGAAGAAAATAAAAAGAAAGAAGGTGTTCAGGTTACTGCAAGTGGTCTTCAATATAAAGTAATTACAATGGGAAATGGTGAAAAACCAACTGAAACAAGCACTGTAAAGGTTCATTATAAAGGAAGTTTAATTGACGGAAAAGAATTTGATAGCTCTTACAAAAGAAATCAACCAGCTGAATTTCCGTTAAATCAAGTTATAAGAGGCTGGACTGAAGGTTTACAATTAATGCCTGTTGGTTCAAAGTTTGAATTTTATATTCCTTATGATTTAGCTTATGGTGAAGAGGGAAGAGAACCTGTAATTCCACCAGCATCAGTTTTAATTTTTGAAGTTGAACTTTTAGATATTATAAAATAAATATTATTTCATTTCAACCTCAAAAGTTTGATAAAATTCTATCTTACTTTTGAGGTATATTTTTATTCAGCAAATCTATAAGTTTGTTAAAATCTAACGGCTTATTAAAAAATTTCAAGTAATTTATTTCTTTTAATCTTTCAATAAAGTTCGATTCTGAATATCCGGAAACAAAAATAATTTTTGTATTTGTATGTTTCATAATTTCTTTAGCGGCATCAATTCCATCAATATTACCTTCTAAACGGATATCCATTAAGATAAAATCAGGTTTTAGTTGAATTACAGAATTTATTGCGTCATTGCCATTTGTAACAATCTTTAAAACATCAAATCCAAAAGATTTTAATTTCAACTCAAAAAACTTAGCAGTTAAAAATTCATCTTCAACTATTAATATTTTAGTATTAGATTCGTTCATTATATAGATTATCTTTAAATGAAAATTCTACAGAAAAAATTTTATTAGTCTTTTTAATAATTGTTGTATTTAATTGTTTTTCAACTAAACTAAAGAATAATCCTAAGCCAAAAATATTTTCGCTACCTAGTTTATCATATTCATCAGATTGAATATTTGTTGAAGCATTTATAAAAATATTATCCTCGTCTTTATAGATTTTAAGGTATAAATGAGTTTTTGTGTTACTGTTAGCAATAATAAAGTTGACTAATTCGTTTAACATCAAACCAACTGGTAATGCTAAATCAAATAGAATCATGAAATCTTCGATTTCAAGTTTAAGCTCTATTGAGTTATAATTATTTTTATGAAAGTTAGATAAATAAAGAAAAATTTCTTTTATGTAAGTCTCAAATGAAATTTTCGATAAATCTTCACCTTTAAATAATTGTTGATGAGCAATTGACATAACATGAAGTCTTTTAATCATATCTGAAAGTATATTATTAACTTTTTCATCCTCAATTAAAAGGCTCTGTAATTCAAGCATTGAAATTATAACCTGTAAGTTATTTTTCGTTCTATGAAAAACTTCATTAATTAGTAAATCTTTGTCTTCAATATGTTTTTTTAATATCTCGATATAATCTTTTCGTTCAGTTATATCTCTAATGCTACCGAGTATCGAAACATCGTTTTCATTTTCATCTTTTAGTAAAATTGCATTTATAGAAGCCCAAAATTTATCTCCATTGTTTTTGACCATTAATAATTCTTTGTTTTTAACACTACCTTGTTTAAGCAGAATATTTTTTAATTCACTTTTATCTTCGTTACTGTTGAAAAGTAAACCAAAAGGAATTTTATAAATTTCCTTTTCATCATACATAAAAAGTTGAGTGAAGTATTGGTTTGCTTTAATGAGTTCTAAGTTTATGTTGGTTTGAAAAAGACTAATATTAATATTTTCAAATAAAGATTTATAACGTGCTTCACTTTTGCGGGCATCATGTTCAGCTTTAATTCTTGCAGTTTCTTCTTTAATAATTATCCAACCTTTTACACCAAAGTAAGCACCAAAAATTCCACCGAGAAAAATAATACTAAATAGAAAAAGTAATTTATTTCTAAAATTAATAAGGGAAGCAACCATTTCTGATTCGGAATATGAAATTCCTAAAGACCAAAAAGAGTTAAGTATTTTGATAGGGACAAAATATGTTAAATACTTATCACCAGTTTTGGTGTAATTAAGTATTGCTTCTCCTTCTTTTCCCGTTAACATTTTTTTTGCAAGAAGAAATCTTTCGCTATCATTTATAAAAATTTCATAAATGGATTTATTTTGAGCATAGGTTTCGTTGCTATAAAGAATAAAACCTTCTTCTGTTATTAACCATGTTTTTCCTTTTTCACCAATTTTAATATCACTTAAAACAGAACGTGTTATGTTTTGAAAATTAAAAATAAATGCTAATGAACCATCATACTTATTATTTAAAAAAATTGGATAATGAATTACTATAGCATCATATCCTTGTACAGATTTAAATACATCACTACAAACTGGTTTATGATTGTCAAGTAATTTAATCATGTGTTTTTGTTTTGAAATATCTCTACCGATAGTATTTGGGTAATAGGGTACTGTGTATGTTATAATTCCATTTTTATCTGTTCTTGTTATTCCTTTAAGTTCACTTTTATAGATATCATAAATTCTATTTATCAAATTCTTCCCATCATTATCCATTTCTTTAATTTTTTTATCATTGATTAAATAACTTAAAAGCCCATCCCATTTATGGAATACTTCTTCAAAATTTTTAATTGCTTGTTTGGCATGTAATTTTTGATGTGATTGTATTTCTTCGAACTTATTATTTTTTTCTATTTGATAAAAGTATTGGAACAAAATCAAACAGAATGCGAATAATAACAAACTGATGTAAAAAAGTAATTTGTAGTTTAATTTATATTTTTTCATTTAAGTAATAATTTTCATAATGCATTATCGAAATAATTTTAAAATCTTTGAATGTAAATTTTTATAAACTAAAATTATTTAATTAGTCAACCGCAACTTTTAGAACAACTTTTTTAACTTGTTTTGGAATATTTACGGCAAGTGAAGGCATGTGAATTTCATTTGGGAAAAATATTACAAAATGTTTTTCCTCAACATTTATAAATTGACCTTCACCTTTATGAAAAGTAACATCTTTATCTTCATCGTATTCAGCCAAAACAATTGTTTTTTTTGTTTCAGTAAATCCCATTTTTTCAATACCTGAAACAATGAATTGAATATCCGCATATTTTTTATGAGATTCCCATTTACCGGCACTTAAAGGTTTTGTTTGGTATTCATTGACTATAGCATAAATATCTTTTCCATTAATTTCATATTCACCATTTTCAATACTCATAAAATCGGCAGCTGATAGATATTCTAAAGCTTTTTTGAAATTATCCCCTAAAGCAAAATAACGTGAAATATTTTTAATGTTATCGTAAATCATATTTCCTAACTGTTTTTTATGGTTTATAATTTAAACATTAAGCCAACAAGTAACACATAATAGTTGCTTTTTATATTAGTGATATTTGAAAGATTAAAATCAAGATCAAGAAAAACATATCTGATATCACCTGTCAAAATTAAATTACTAAGTGGAAGCTCCGCGCCAACACCTGCATGATAAGCAGGTGTTGGCGC
>CAZVBT010000211.1:0-19156 GCA_964625385.1 uncultured Melioribacter sp.
GGTCAGCGTTATCTGCGTTACATTATTTTTTGGGATAAAATATGAAAATAG
Organism: uncultured Melioribacter sp.; assembly: GCA_964625385.1. Lineage (GTDB taxonomy): Bacteria > Bacteroidota > Ignavibacteria > Ignavibacteriales > Melioribacteraceae > Stygiobacter. The sequence continues at coordinate 52 of CAZVBT010000211.1, forward strand.
AAAAAATTGAACTCCGCCACATTAAAATGGAATTAGTTTCTCCGTTCACAACATCAATGGGAACAGAGTACTATGAAGAGCACATTATTGTTCGTGTTGATGGCGAAGGCTTTACTGGTTGGGGAGAATGTGTTGCAGAAGCAACTCCGTTTTACTCTTACGAAACAGTTACAACAGCGTGGCATATCTTACAGGATTTTTTAATACCATCAATTCTTGGAAAAGATATTGCAAGTATAGATGAAGCAATTAATCTTTATGCAAAAGTTCGCGGACACAGAATGGCAAAAGCGGGACTTGAAGCGGCTTTGTGGGATTTGTTTGCTAAATCAAAAAATATTTCGCTTTCAGAAATGTTGGGCGGCACAAGGAAAAAAATTGATGTTGGTGTCAGCATTGGAATTCAAAACTCAACTCAAGAATTGATCAAAAAAATAGAAGCTTATCTTGCAGAAGGTTATAAAAGAATTAAAATAAAAATCGCTCCCGGGAATGATATTCAATTTGTTAAAGCAGTGAGAAGAGAATTCCCTGATATTCTTTTTCAGGTTGATGCAAATTCAGCATATAAATTGAATGACATTGATTTATTCAAACAGATGGATGATTACAATCTTCTTTTAATTGAACAACCTCTTGGTTGTGAAGACATTTATGAACATTCAAAACTTCAGAAGGAATTAAAGACGCCAATCTGTCTTGATGAGAGTATCCACTCACTTGATGATACTCGTGCTGCCATTGAACTTGATAGCTGCAGAATAATAAATATAAAACCAGGCCGTGTTGGTGGATTTACAGAATCAAAACTTATTCACGATTACTGTGCATCTGAAAATATTCCTGTGTGGTGCGGTGGAATGTTAGAAAGCGGAATCGGACGCGCTGGAAATGTTGCTCTTGCTTCGCTGCCAAACTTTACTTTACCGGGAGATATTTCTGCAAGCAAAAGATATTACAAAGAAGATATTGTTGAACCTGAATTTGTTGTTAATCCTGATGGAACAATGAATGTTCCAACCAAAGCCGGAATTGGTGTTGAAGTAAATATGAAAATGCTGGAAAAGGTGACGGTGAGGAAGGCAGATTTTTAATTAATCAACAACAAATTCGTTAATAATTTCTAAAATTCTATCTAGTTCAGATGCTACACTAAACCTCCATTCTCCAAATCCACCAAACTCATTAACGGCTTGAACCCATTCATTCATAAATGTCCATTTCAATTCATCCTCTTGAGTTTTAATGCCTTTTACTTCAACAATAAGATTAAGATCATTACTTAACTTTATTATAAAATCAGGACGGTATTTATGGACAATTCCTTTAAATATGTATGGAATTTCAAAATTTATGTGATCATTTTTAACCCAAGCTTTTACCTTTGGACTCCTATCAAGCTGAAATGCAACATTATACTCCCATGTACTATCAAAGACGCAAAAGTTTATATGTGATTTTAGAGTGTGTTCACATGGCTTACTTGTGTACCAGGTTCTCATATCGCCGGTGGAACGGATAGGTTTATCAGAATCAAATACAGGAGTTAAAGATTGTGTATTCTCACATTTTATTTCATAAAATATATGATTTACTATTGTATTCATATTTAGAGTAATCATAATTCTTCTCTTAATTTCATCTTGAAAAAACAGAGGTGGATCTATTCTTATTATATCTGAATAGATAAACTTCTCAACTATTTTGATAAGTTGTGCAAGAAGAAAATTTTTATCTCCTTTCCAATCAGGTTTCATTTGATCATAAACATCTCTTGCAGTTGTAAAAATAATTTTTTGGTATCTGTACCTCTCACCAATTTTTTGCAAATCAATTTCCGATATTTTGGTTACATCTGGTAGTCCATCAACAATAGGTGCTATCTCTGCAAGCGTAGGAGTGTCGTAAGCATTCAAAGTCAAAGGTTTAACTTTATTAAAATCAATTTTCAGCTGCGGCGTATATATGTGATCAATCCGAATAATATTTGGCCATCTTATTTCATATTGTTCTTTTTCTTTTACTGGTTCGATTATTGTTTTAGGAGGTTGCGGTGGAGGTGGAGGACCATCCTGAGCTTCGTGTGGTAAAAATGTAAATGGAACACCGAAAATGTTAACATATTCTGGTTCAAAAAATTCGTTGGAATTGACTTCATAAGATGTTCTTCTTAATCCTCTCCCCACAACTTGTTCGCAAAGTAACTGACTTGTAAATGCTCTCAATCCCATTATATGAGTAACTGTCTTTGCATCCCAGCCTTCTGATAACATTCCAACGCTGATTACATTTCTTATCTGTTCACCAGGTTTACCAATTTTACCAATCGTATCAATTTTTTGGCGTAATAATTCTGCTTGCTTTTGTTTTGAAAGTTTAATAGTGGGGACATCATTTTCTTCTTGTTCGTTTTCTTCAATTTCATCTATTACTTCAGCTTCTTCTTTTGATTCTGCTTCACTTAATACTTTTGAATCGATATGAAGAATACTATCTGGGTCGCATAATTCTTCTATCAAGATGTTTTGACGATCAAAAGTGAATTTTATTCTTGCTGCTGTGTAAGTTGTATTTGCTACAGTTATCATTACGGGTGGTATTTTATGTCCGCTTTCTTTCCATTTATTGTAAGTATTCTGCCAGTCTTTACCAAGTAAATAATAAGCTTTGCGAACAAGATCAGGTAAAGGTTCGTGTTCTAAAGCTTTACGGCTTAAATCATCTTTTACATGTTCATAAATATGATAAAGTTTTGATTTAAATGTTTTAGTATCAGGAAGTGCATCATCTCTTACAACTACACGTGGAGTTTTAACAAGACCAGATTCAATAGCATCGTTTAGTCCAAAATCGCTTACAATCCAGCCAAACAACGCCTCTTCTGAACTTTTTTTACCTGTGGGAACAAATGGAGTTGCTGTAAAATCATAACAACAGAGTATTCCTCTTGTTTTATGTATTCTGTCTAATCCACCAATCCACTTGGTAGCTTCTTCAATTTCCTCTTTCTTTAGTCCTTTGATTTTAGATTCGGCAGGAACTCTCCACGCGTGATGAGCTTCGTCATTGATCACAATAATATTTTTAGATCCTGCCATTTCTTCAAGTACTTCTCGTACATAAGCTTCATCACTTTTTGCCCCTCTTTTATCAACACTTTTTTTCTTTGCAAGTCTATCTTCTGTTCCCCAATTGAGCGCATGCCAATTTTTAATAATCACTTTTCCTTGTCTGAGTTTTTCGATGAGTCCCGTCGGAACGATATTAAACTCATCATAAAAATTTCCTGGGCCAAATGGTTGTAAAACCTGTAATCTGCTTTTAACAGTTAAACCCGGCGCGACAATAAAAATGTTTTTAGAAAATCGAGCGTCCTGAGGATATGTTACTTTATTTAAAACCTGCCAGGCAATAAGCATTGCCATAACAACTGTTTTACCACTACCAGTAGCCATTTTCGAACAAAGTCTTATAAACTCTCCTCCATCATTTGGAATCTCTAATCCGACTTTGTCTGATGCAGGAGCTTCATTCAACCATATAAGAGTTTCAATTGCTTCAATCTGACAGAAGAAGAATCTATTTTGTCTTGCCTCTTTCTCGTACCAATGATCAAGCAGTCGTTTAGTAATTCCGCTTACTCCGGAATATCCTTCCTCTCTCCATTTTTTTATTCTTGGTCGAATTGTATTCACTAAACCAATCTCATTAAAAATACCCGGATCATCAAAAGCCCTTGAAGTTTCAGATGCAACAACATAACCAGCAGGTCGTCTTCCTTCGGCAAGCGAGAATGATCTGGTTTCCCTATTATACTTCCAGTAATACTTTGGCTCTTCGTAGGGCGAATTAATTATTAAGCGGTCTATTTTGTCCATTTATTTTATAAGATTTTTTTTAATGATTTAAGTAAAGAAGGGAGATCGTTTTTAATAGTATTCCACACCAGCTTGATATCAACATCAAAATATCCGTGAATTAATCTGTTCCGCATACCAACAATATCCTGCCAGGGAATGTTGTTGTATCTTAATTTGGTTTCCTCTGAAATTTTTGAAGCAGCTTCACCTATAACTTCAATCTCTTTAATGATTGACAAAACAAGCATTCTGTTCTCCTTAAATTCTTTTTCAGATTTATCAGAAACAAATGATATTGCTTCTTCGGCAGCATCAATCATATGCTGAACTCTGATCTTGTCATCAAGCTTCATATTTAACCCGGGCTTCTTTAACAATTGAATCTCTGAAATATCGGCTTAATTCTTCTGGTGTTCTCAAGTCAACCTTTCTGCCTAAAATTTCAGATAGCTGCCGTTCCATCCTTGCAATATCAAGAAGTCCGTATTCTGTATCTTCTGCAAACTCAACTAATAAATCAACATCACTCTCAGGATTTTCAGTATTCTTTAAATATGAACCGAACAGCGAGAGCTTCTTTATTTTGTTTTCTTTGCAGAATGAATCTAATTCCTTTTTATGTTTTGTTAAGATGTCCATTGTTTATAGGTCCGTTTCTTTTTGGAAACATAAAAGTTTTTGCTATAAACTAATTTTCACAACTCCAAAATTTTTAATGATTCAATCCCTCTGTCATCTACTATTTTAACAGCGATACGTTTGTTCTCGCCGGCTTCAAATGGCAGAGAGATTGTCCCTCTATATTGTTCAATCAGTTCCTCATCAATTTCGGCTTTTAGGTTTTTGGCGAGTCTTGACCAGCCGTCTTTTTCTCCACTCATTGGGAAGAATACCTGGCGGGGAAATAAACTTCTTCCATCATAATCTGTGTCGAGCATCCACATTGCAATTTTATCTTTACCGCCAGATTCAATGTTGCCGGTTTTTGTGTTGTAGTAATCAAAACCAAGAACTTCTACCTGATATAAAATTCGCTCGCCAGTATAATTTTTCTTCACTTCAATTTTTTCTTTAATCTTGGTTACTTTAATATCAGGTGAACCAATAAGCCAGAAGCTCTCATTACTGCTTCGTTTCTTTTTTAAATCATCGGTTAATAAATCTGTATTCATCTGCACTTTTAGTAAAGTTACACCTGGCCAGTTTGTTTCATCAATATCTTTAGCTGCTTCAGGATCGAACTGAAATGCTGCAAAAACAACCATCTTCGGTTTAGGAACAAGTGTTTGTGCTTCTTCAATTGCCAAAGCTACCTGCCTTTGTTCAAGAGGTGCGTGTTCAGGTTCAAATGAAATAACTACCCTTTGTGGTTGGTCATCAAAACTTAATTGATTTTCTTTTTCGAACAGATTTTTGCTTTTTGCCTCTGGAAGAGTTTCTGCATCTGCGTGAAGCCATTTTGTTCCTGCAAGCGGTTCTACTCTTGAAAATTTAATTTCCTGTTTGTTTTTACCTCTTATGCCTGTTCGGAAAAGTTCCTCCCGCCACTCAGCTTGCCTTAGAGTTTCACCAGAACGGGCAATAGAGTTGTCTGGCGTGGCGGACAAGCCAGCGTTTGTCCCGGCATCAAATTCATCAACTGATTTTACAGTTAAAGAAGGAACTGCTTCAACTGTAAATGGTCCGGTTACACGGTGTTTAGATTTATCTATAAAGGGTTTATCATAAAGTGTTTCTGTTGCAGGCGGCTCGTTATTGGCAATTGATTTTAATGTAATATGGGGAACAGTTTCATAAACAAAACCGCTGCCGACTCCCTCTTCCGGATGTGCAAGCTTATAGTAATCGAAAAGTGCAGTCATCAATCTTTGTTTGGCAAGAGTAATTGCCACACGAGAAGTATCGCAGGTAATCCATCTTCGTCCCCATTGCTCTGCAACATAAGCAGTTGTGCCACTGCCGCAGGTTGGATCAAATACTAGATCACCGGGATCGGTGGTCATTAAAATGCAACGTTCAATAACTTTTGTGTTTGTTTGAACAACGAATAATTTATCAATAAAAGTTTGTGTATCTTTCCAAAGATTGTTCATTGGAACAGCAGGGAAGTCATCCAAATACCTAACATATCTTAATGTATTACCACTAATTTCAAGTCTTCCCGCAATTTCAAGATTCTTCATTCCTTCTTTGTTTGTTTTCCAATGTCCATTAGATGGATAAAATTTTTTGCCATTAAATTCATACTCAAAGCTTCCATCTGCTGTTTTTCCAGGGCTAAATAATGCTCCAGAAGAATATAGCTTAGCACCTTTAGGAATTTTATATAAATCTTCTTTTTCTTCTTTAGTCAGCGGTCGTCTCTTTTTATCAGGTAACTCTAGTCTATCATAGCCACTTGTATCTTGCGTTTTTTCAAAATATAACTGTCGATATTTAATAACATCTTTTTTTCTTGCATACCAAACTAAATAATCGCCTGCACGTGAGAGGGTATTTGATGGGAAACCGCTTGTTGTTGTAAAAGAAATGATACTTACAAAATTTTCCTTCCCAAAAACTTCATCCATAATTTCTTTTATATGATGCACATTCTCATCACTAATTTGTACAAAGCAGCTACCACTTTCGTGCAGTAGTTCTCTTGCAAGCAGCAGGCGGTCACGTAAATAAGTTAAGTAAGAGTGAATGCCAAGTTCCCATGTATCGCGAAAAGCTTTAATTGTTTCGGGTTCGCCTGTTAAATCTTCATCTTTGCCGTCTTTAACATCGCGCTTATTAACAAACGGCTGGAAGTTACTTCCGTATTTAATTCCGTAAGGCGGGTCAATGTAAATCATCTGCACCTGTCCAGCTAAACCTTCCTTTTCAATCAGCGAGTTCATAACAAGCAAGCTGTCTCCAGCAATTAAGCGGTTAGACCAGTTGTGGCGGTGTTTATAAAATTCAACTGCCTCACGCAAGGGTGGATTTTCTTCCTGTGAAGCAAACAATGACATTTGTTCGTAATTGCTGCCGTTCTTTTTTCTAACGGCTTCAATAATTGTACGCGGGTCAATTCTTTCGTGCACGTGCAATGAAACGGTTGGTACTTCAAACGAAAGTCGTTCAGCTTTACCAGACCATACAAGCTGCGGATCCAAGTGAGGATCGTATTGATATTTTTTCTTTCCGGTTTCTTTATCAGTTTCAGGTGTAACAAGTCCAACAGGAGGATTGTTTATTCGTTCTTTGTCTTTATGCTCATATTGCTCGATTGGTTTTTTAACAGTGCTGTCTTTGGGTTGAGATTTTTTCTTAGCCATATTTTTATTAGTTAAGTTAGAATGCAATTCCAAAATAATAAATTATTACTCTTGTTAAAAGTAAAAGGTGGTTTAAGTTTTTTAGTTTTGAATTTATCAGGGAAGACTTTATTGTTTCGGATAATTTTGCTTTAAAGCAAAAATCTTAGCGAGAATTTTTGCTTACAGGCAAAAATATTAGAATGAACTTACAATTGAAAATAGTATGAAAATCAGGAAAGAAATTATTGAAATTTACTTATCAAGTTCATCAGCAATGCTCGAAACCAGAACTTCAACCTGCTGCTCGTTGCCAAGCAGATCCTGCAAAGTAATTTTACTTAATAAACCATCAAGCATTGTTTGAATTGTTTTCCATAAAGAGCGAAGTGAACAGTCTATTGAATTTGTGCAAATGTTTTCTACACCAGCGTGTAAATCACAAAAACCGGATTCATAAAGTTTACCGCCGAGTGCGGTTAAAACTTCACCTACAAGTATTTCTTTTGCAGGACGAGTAAGTTTGTAGCCGCCGGTTTGTCCTCGCGAGCTTTCTACAAATCCGGCAAGCCGGAGTATGCGAAGAATCTTTGCAACATTCGCTTCGCTTAATCCTTCAAGTTCACTAAGTTCGGGTATAGTCATTCCGTTATCGGAATTGTCCTTCCCGATTCTTAGTAAAAGTCTTAAACCATATTCTTCCTGTGTACTGAATTTCATCTACTTTTTGTTCTATTGCCCCGAGCTTTAACTCGTGGTTGAAATTAATATTATATTTTTGGCTTTAGCCACATCTTATCCATCTTAGAATATGACTAAAGTCCATTCCTGTTTTTTTAATATAACACGACCTAAAGGTCGTGGCAATAAATTATTTTCCTTGAAACAAAGGAATTTTTGATCCGCACTGCTTTGCATGCTGAACTTGAGCAAATTGTTCAGGCGAAATTGATGGACCTTTTGCACTGCAATATTTGTTAAATACCTGAACTAATGTGTTTGCAATCTGTTCAGCAGTGAACCCTTCGATATCCATTCTTCTCATAAAGTAAAGTAATTCGCCGTTCTTAAATAGAGCAACACTTGGTGATGACGGCGGAAATCCTTTTATGTATTGCCTAATTCTGTCAACTGCATCTCTTTCCTGACCAGCGAAACCACTGTAAAGTTTATCAGGTATTATATTATTCTGTAATGCGAGTGAAACACCAGGTCTTGCACTGCCGGCAGCACAACCCCTACAAAAATATTCTTTTGGCATTTTAGTGTAGGGACAGAGCTTGCTATGTCCAATAATTTCTGATAAAAAATGAAAATAGAAAAAATTGAACTGCGACATATCAAAATGGAATTAGTTTCTCCGTTCACAACATAAACAAAGTAAACTTTGTCCATCATTTTCATAATCTTTATATTTCGCCCGCATTTTTGGAAATTCAATGGAACTTTACGAGAAATTAAAATCAATCAAAGAAAAATTTTTAAATGTTGAGCATCAGCTTTCTGATCCCAATATTATGTCGGATCAATCAAAATATATTTCTTTAAGTAAAGAAAGAAGAGAACTTCTACCAATAATAGAAAAGTTTAATGAATATGATCAGGTAATAAAAAACTTAGAAGGCAACTTAGATATAATAAACAACAGTGATGATAAAGAACTAATTGAAATTGCTGAATCTGAATTAAAAGAATTAAAGGAGAAAAAATTATCACTCGAAGATGAGATAAAAGTTTTGTTAATACCAAAAGATCCAGATGATGATAAAAACGTAATTGTTGAAATTCGTGCTGGAACTGGTGGAGATGAAGCGGGATTATTTGCAGCAGATTTGTACAGAATGTATTCACGTTATGCTGAAATACGTGGTTGGAAAAAAGAATTGATTGATTTTAATGAAACAGGTGGATTAGGTGGTTTGAAAGAAGTTGTGTTTAGTTTATCTGGTGATAATGTTTATGGTGATTTAAAATTTGAAAGCGGTGTTCATCGTGTGCAGCGAGTACCAGCAACTGAAGCAAGTGGAAGAATTCATACTTCAGCTGCATCTGTTGTAGTTTTACCAGAAGTTGAAGATGTTGAAGTCGAAGTTGACCCGAATGATTTAAGAATTGATGTTTTTAGAAGTGGTGGTGCTGGTGGTCAGAATGTTAACAAGGTTGAAACTGCTATTCGTATTACTCACCTGCCTACAGGACTTGTTGTTCAATGCCAGGATGAACGTTCTCAATTAAAGAATAGACAAAAAGCAATGAAAGTTTTAAAAGCAAGATTATATGATATCAAAATGCGTGAGCAGACTAATGAAATTGCCGCTCAAAGAAAATCTATGGTAGGACGTGGTGATAGAAGTGATAAAATTAGAACTTACAACTATCCTCAAAACAGAGTTACTGACCATAGAATTGGTTTGACACTTTATAATTTAACTGAAGTAATGAATGGGGATTTAAACGAACTAATTGAAAAGTTAAAACTTGCTGATAGAACTGAAAGACTTCAAAATAATTTTGTTTAATATTTTTTTGTGTTACTTATAAACTTTTTAAATTGGTTGATTTCCTCAGTAGTTAACTTTCTTACTTCACCAGATTTCAATTTATCAAGAAAAAGATTTTCAATTCGAACTCTTATTAAACGTAGAGTCGGATAACCCACAGCAGCTGTCATTTTTCTTACTTGTCTATTCCTACCTTCATAAATTGTAATTGATAACCAACTTGTTGGAATATTTTTTCTTTCACGTATAGGTGGATTTCTTTTTTCAAAGTTTGGTTCTTCAATTAATTTTACTTTAGCTGGTAAAGTTCTTTTATTTTCAATAATTACTCCTTCACATAATTTTTTAATTGCTTCTTCTGAAGGAACACCTTCAACCTGAACATAATATTCTTTTTCATGTTTGAATTTTGGATTAAGTAAAAAATTTGTCAGTGATTTGTCATTAGTCAAAAGCAGAAGTCCTTCACTATCAAAATCTAATCTTCCAACTGGATAAACATCTTTGGGAAATTTATAAATTGAGGATAAAGTTTGTCGATTTTCTTTATCTGTGAATTGGGTTAAAACTCCATAAGGTTTGTTTAATAAAAAATATTTGAATTGATTTTTCATATTATACTTTGCGGATCAATATCAACAGAAATTTTTACATCTCTGAACCTTGATTTTTGATTAAACTCAATTAGTGAATCAAATATTGCTGTGCGAAGAATTTTTCCTCCCGCATCATTTTTTCTGCTGCTTTTAATTAAAATATGCCATCGAAAAAAACCTTTTATTTTATAAATGATTGCTTCAGTAGGTGGTGCTATGGTTAATTTGTTTTGATACTTTTTTATGAAATTATAAAAATCATTAATTGCGTTTCGCGCACGTTCTTCTTTTTCATCATTAACTTCAATCAATCCAATTCTTGTAAATGGTGGATAACCATTTTGTTCACGAAGTAAAATTTCTTTTTCATAAAAACCAATATAGTCATTCATCAAAACTTTTTGAAGAACAAAATGTTTATGGTTTTGTGTTTGAATTAAAACTTCGCCAATTTTTTCACTTCTGCCAGCACGCCCAGCAACTTGAGTTAAAAGTTGAAATGTTCTTTCATCTGAACGAAAATCTGGAATCCATAATGATGTTTCAGCAGAAATAACACCAACTAAAGTTACATTTCCAAAATCTAATCCTTTTGAAACCATTTGAGTACCAACAAGGATATGAATTTCGCCTTTACGAAATCGATTTAATATTTCTCCTAAACTTCCCTTTTTTGAAGTCGAATCAGAATCAACTCTTTCAATTTTAGCTTCCGGGAAATAATATACTAATTCATCTTCAACTCTTTGTGTCCCCGTGCCAAAAAATTTTAGTGCTATTGACCCACAAGTTGAGCATGCTTTAGGAACCGGTTGAATGTAATTACAATAATGACATTGCAAAATATTTTTATTTATATGATGCACCATTGAAACAGAACAATTTGGACACATTACCACTTCACCACAATCGCTACAAAAAACTTGAGTGGCAAAACCACGTCGGTTTTGAAGAATAATTACATTTTCTTTTTTAAGCAGTCTTTGTTTAATTTCTTCGAGCAAAGTGTGGGAAAAAACACTTTCCATTTTTTTCTTTTTCTTTTCTATTGTAATATCAACTAATTTAATTTGTGGTAAAAGTGCATTATCAATTCTTTCTGACAATTCAAGTAAAGTATATTTATTACTTTTTGCATTAAACATACTTTCAATAGATGGCGTTGCCGAACCAAGCAGAACAGGACAATTATTAAATTTTGCTCTCATAATTGCTGCATCGCGGGCATGATATTTGGGGACGATTTCATTTTGTTTATAGCTTTGATCATGTTCTTCATCAATAATTATTAAACCTAAATTTTTAAATGGTGCAAATAATGCTGAACGAGGTCCAATAACTAATTTATATTTGCCATTAATTATTCCTCGCCACGAATCATATCTTTCACCAAGAGACATTTTACTGTGTAGAACGGTTACTTTTTCTTTAAAGTAATTAAAAAATCTGGAAGTAATTTGAGGAGTTAATGAAATTTCTGGGACTAAAATTATAACTTCTTTGCCTTGTTCAATTACTTTTTTTGCAAGCTCAATATAAACTTGAGTTTTTCCGCTTCCTGTTACTCCGAACAAAAGAAAGCTTTCAAATTCTTTTGATTCAATTTTTTGCGATACTTTGTCAATTACAATCTTTTGCTTTTCAGTTACCAGAATATTTGCTTTTTCTTCTGTATACGTTTCATGATAAACACGATCAATTTCTTTTTCTATTACTCTTACTAAACCCTTTTTTTCAAGTGCATTAATTGAGGAAATTGTATTGTTTGTTTTTTTTATTAATTCACTCTGTTGAATTGCTTCCTTTTTATTTAAAAGTTCAAGTAAAACAACTAATTGTTTGGTCGATTTTTTTTCAATTTCTGGAATTGAATTATAAACTTCATCAATTGACTTCGATAATTCTACAAATTTTGCTTTCTTAATTCTAACCTTACCTTCATCAACTAAATCTAAAATTGTAACTGCACCAATTTTTTCAAGTGATCGTAGTATTGAATATATGTTTTTTTTCTTAACAATTTTTTGAAGAGTTGACACACTATAGACTTCCTTTTCAGATAAAGCTAATAATAATATAGCACGTAAAGATTTTTTATTTGCTTCTTTGTTATATAAATCATTACAAAAATTGGTATCGCTAACAATTTTTCTTTTTGTTTCAACATCACTTCCATAAGGGACCGCATGGCGAAGAGCTTCACCTAACGAACTTATGTAATATTCAGAAATCCATTCATAAAATTTTAATTCCTTTTCATCAAAGATTGGTTTTTCATCTAAAACATCCTGAATCGGTTTTATTTTTTCTTTCAAATCAGTTTCTTGAGATATTGATATTACAAAGCCTGTTAAAATTCTTTTCCCAAATGGAGCTACAACTCTCACTCCAATATTTATAAACTCTTCAAGCTCTTTTGGAATCGAATAAGTAAAGGAATTTCTAAATGGTAATGGAAAAACGATCTGACAATACATGTTCATTTATAATTATTTTATTTCAAATATAGTTAATGTTATTAATCTTTACCTGATACTGAATAAATATTTAATTTAATTTGTTTTCATTTCAGAACATGGTTTCTTAATTTCGAATAGTAGAAAATCAAAAGAAAAAAATGAAGTTACCCGATTCAACAAAAAACTGGATTTCGCTTACAGGTGCAACAATAGCACTCATTACATTTTCCATGATTGTGTTTCTGTTTGTTATTAGTTCAATCTTTGATCATGGTAATACTTATTTAGGATTAATAATTTATGTTCTATTACCTGCAATTTTATTTATTGGCTTATTATTAATTCCAATTGGAATGTGGTTAAAGGTTCGCAAAGAAAAGGTTGGCGGAGTAAAAAAAACAGGCTGGCCCATAATAGATTTGAATGACTCAAAACATAGAAACGCTTTTGCAATTTTTTCAATTGGGACAGCAATATTTTTGCTTGCAAGTTCTGTTGGAAGTTACGAAGCATTTCACTATTCAGAATCAGTTGAGTTTTGTGGCAAAATTTGTCATTCAGTAATGAAACCAGAATTTGTAGCCTATCAAAATTCTCCTCACGCACGTGTTGCTTGTGTTGATTGCCATGTTGGAAGCGGTGCTGATTGGTTTGTCCGTTCAAAACTAAGTGGTTTATATCAAGTTTATGCTGTAACATTAGGAAAGGTTCCAAAACCAATTGAAACACCAATTTCTAATTTAAGACCAGCAAGAGAAACTTGTGAAGAATGTCATTGGCCTCAAAAATTTTATTCAAGAAAACTTGTTCAAACTCGTCATTATTTATCTGATGAAAATAATTCTGAATGGGATATTTCTTTAATGATAAAAATTGGGGCTCCAATTAGCGCCTTAGGTTTGCAAGAAGGAATTCATTGGCATATTAATCCAAATGTTAAAATTGAATATAAATCCGCAGATAAAAAAAGAGATAATATTCCTTGGGTAAAATATACAAATTTAAAAACGGGTGAAGTAACAATTTATAAAGATCCACAATGTAAATTGGATGATTCTCAAATAAACGAATTAGAAACTCGCGTTGTTGATTGTATGGATTGTCATAATCGTCCATCACACAACTATCAACCACCAGCTTTTTTTATTAACAATGCAATTACTGCAGGACTAATACCAAAAGACTTGCCGAGAATTAAATTTGCTGCAATGGATATTTTGTCTAAAGATTTTACCACAACTGAAGAAGCCAAAAAAGAGATAAGAGAAAAACTTAATTTATTTTATAAAGAAAATTATCCCGAAATTTATAACAACAAAAAAAGTCTTATAGAGCAGGCTTCAAATGGAATTATTGATGCTTTTTCAAAAAATATTTTTCCAGAAATGAAAGTAAGTTGGAAAGTATATTCTAATAATATCGGTCATGTAGAATTTATGGGCTGTTTTAGATGTCATAATGATAAGCACAAATCTGATAATGGAAAATTAATCAAGAAAGATTGCAATCTTTGTCATGAAATAAATGCACAAGGTTTTGCAAATAAATTAGAATTAGCTACAGTAAATTCAGCATTAGGATTTCGTCATCCGGGAAATGATGTTGGCGACAGATGGGAAAAAATGATGTGCGCTGAATGTCATACTGGTTTAAATCCTTAATTAAATTATGATTGAAATAAAAAACCTTCGAAAGTCCTTCGGTAAAAATTATGTATTACGTGGTATTGATTTAAATATTATTCAAGGTGAGTCATTAGCAATAATTGGAAGAAGCGGTTGCGGTAAAAGTGTTCTTCTTAAACATATTGTTGCTCTTTTAACCCCCGATGATGGTTTTGTTAAGTTCAATGGTAAAATAGTTCACGAAATGACTACACAAGAACTTTATGAAATGAGAAGAAAATATGGATACCTTTTCCAGGGCGCAGCTCTTTTCGATTCCATGACAGTCGAAGAAAATGTTTCATTACCTTTAGTTGAAACACAAAGACATTTATCTAAATCTGAAATAAAAAAAATTGTTGCAGAAAAATTAGATTTAGTTGGATTAAAAAATATTGGCACATTAAAACCAGCCGAGCTTTCTGGTGGAATGAAAAAGAGGGTTGGTTTAGCAAGAGCTTTGGTTACAAGTCCAGAATATATTTTATATGACGAACCCACAACAGGACTTGACCCTGTAATGTCCGATGCTATTGATGATTTAATTAAGGAATTAAATCAAAAAATTAATGTTACTTCAATTATAGTTACTCATGATATGTTTAGCGTAAAAAATGTGGCGGATAAAATTGCAATGATGCACGAGGGGAAAATTTACTTCATTGGTACGTACGATGAACTGATAAATAGTGATGACTCTGTAATTCAAAAATTTATACAAAGATCAGGATTTTAAATTGTCAAGAAATAAAATTAAATATGTTTGTTCAACTTGTGGATATGAATCATTAAAGTGGCTTGGTAAATGTCCATCATGCGAAAGTTGGAATACCTTCAGCGAAGAATTAGTTGAAGAGAAAAAACATTCATTAATAAAAAACTATGATGAAACTAAAATCGGTAAACTGGATGCAAAATTTATTGAAACTGAAAAAAGAATTTTAACAAACATACAAGAATTTGATAGAGTTTTAGGTGGTGGGTTAATGCCCGGCTCGATTGTTTTAATTGGCGGAGATCCCGGAATTGGTAAATCAACTTTAGTTATGCAAGCTGCTTCTAAAATAAGTGAACCAGTTTTGTATGTAACTGGCGAAGAATCTTTTAACCAAATTAATCTTCGCGCTAAAAGATTAAATGTTAACAATGAAAATATTTCTATAATTACAGAAACAGATTTAGATATAATTATTTCTGCAATTGAAAAAACAAAACCAAAAGTTGTAATAGTTGATTCAATTCAAACAACATATAAATCAGATTTTGACAATGCACCTGGAACAATTACCCAAATTCGTGAATGTACTGTCGAGTTGATGCAGCTTGCAAAAAAATCTCATTGTGCAATCATTATTATTGGTCACGTAACTAAAGAAGGTATGATTGCTGGACCAAAAGTACTTGAACATATAGTTGACACAGTTTTGCAATTTGAAGGTGAAAGAAGTTATTCATACAGGGTTTTGCGTGCACAAAAAAATAGATTCGGTAGCACAAATGAAATTGGAATTTTTGAAATGCATGATAATGGTTTGCAGGAAGTATTAAATCCAAGCGAAATATTTTTAAGCGAGCGCGATAAACAAACAACCGGTTCTGTTGTAACAGCAAGCATTGAAGGTACCCGCCCAATCTTACTCGAAGTTCAGGCACTCGTTACTCCATCATCTTATGGCAATCCTCAAAGAGTTGCAACTGGTTTTGATTATAGAAGACTATCAATTCTTTTAGCTGTTCTCGAAAAGAGGGCAAATTTACGTTTATCAATTCATAATGTATTTTTAAACATTGCTGGTGGAATTCGCATTGATGAACCTGCAGTTGATTTAGCTATCTGCGCTTCGATTGCTTCAAATTTTTTAGATAAACATACCAAGAGTGACACGGTTGTAATTGGTGAAGTAGGTTTAGGTGGTGAAGTAAGAAGTGTTAATCATATTGAAAAAAGAATTCAAGAAGCGGCTAAACTTGGTTTCAAAAAAATTATTATACCCTCGAACAATCTAAAATCAATCAAAACAAAAAATTCAATTGAAATAATACCAATCGATAATTTGCACTCTGCCCTTTCAAAAATATTTGAATAATTATTTTGATGAAAGACATAATTAGTAATGCTATTTTGAATATGAATAAATTTGGAAAAGATAAAATTCCGTTTTTATTTATAATTGATTTCGAGTTAAAAAATGCTTTTGTGTTTCCACTTTCAGATCTGGATAAAGAAAATATTTTCTTTAAAATAAATCATAAACCTGTACAAGCTTTTAGTAAAAAAATAATTTTTAATAAAACACCTGTTAAGTTTGATATTTATAAAAAGTCATTTGATTATGTAATTGAAGAAATAAAAAATGGGAACAGCTATTTAACTAACTTAACTTTTCCAACGGAAATAAATATTAATTTATCACTCGAAGAAATTTTTAATTTCAGTAATGCAAAGTATAAACTCATTTTCAAGAATGTGTTTGTTGTTTTTTCTCCCGAGACATTTGTGAAAATAGAAGATGGCATTATTTCATCATATCCAATGAAAGGAACAATTGATGCAAGCATTCCAAACGCAAAAGAAATATTATTAAATGATGAGAAAGAATTTGCAGAACATATTACAATAGTAGATTTAATTAGAAACGATTTGAGTATTGTTGCAAAAAACGTTCACGTTGAAAATTTCAGATACATTGAAAAAATCAAAACAAATGAGAAAGAACTATATCAAGTTAGTTCAAAAATAGTTGGCGAGCTGAAACAAAATTATAATCAAAGTATAGGAAATATAATTTTTTCACTATTGCCAGCTGGTTCAATTAGTGGTGCACCAAAGAAAAAAACCATTGAAATAATTAAAACGGCAGAAATTGTTAAACGAGGTTTTTATACTGGTGTGTTTGGAATTTTTGATGGCAGTAATTTAGATAGTGCTGTTATGATTCGTTTTATCGAGAATAAAAATGGAAATTTATTTTATCGTAGTGGTGGTGGAATAACATTTTTAAGTAATGTAAATTTAGAATATCAAGAACTAATAGATAAAGTTTATGTCCCAATTATTTGAAACAATAAAATTGCAAAACAAAAAGTTGTTTAATCTTGAATATCATAATGAAAGAATGAATAACGCAAGAAGTATTTTATTTGGTGCAAAAGATATAATTAATCTTGAAGAGATAATTAAAATACCAGAAGGTATATCAAACAATGTTTTTAAGTGTCGTGTTGTTTATTCAGATAAAATTAATGACATTGAATTTCAGCCTTACTACGAAAAGAAAGTTAATTCACTTCAGCTAATTAATGTTGATTGGATTGATTATTCATATAAATATTTAGATCGTTCAAATCTTCAAAAACTTTTATGCAAATGCATAGCTGATGAAGTTCTGATTATTAAAAATGGATTCGTTACAGATACAACTTATTCTAATGTCGTTTTCTTTGATGGTAATAATTATTTTACACCAAACATCCCTTTATTAAAAGGAACTAAAAGAGAAAAACTTTTACGTGAAGGTAAAATTCATGAAATAGAAATTAAAATTTCAGATATGAATAAATATCAATCGTTGTTTTTAATAAATGCTATGTTAGATATTGATGAATCAAAAGCAATTCCAATTAAAAATATAATTTCAAATGAATAAAATTAAGTTGAGTTTAATTCTGCAAATTTTTTTGGGATTAATTTTTATTATTTCTGCTTACTCAAAGTTTATTTCTCACGGAATAATTGAAATAATTTTAGTTGACTATAAAATTGCAAGCACACGAGAAACCGCAGCAATATATTCCAACATCTTAATTGCTCTCGAGTTTGCACTTGGTTTTTTATTGTTACAAAATAATTTCATAAAAAAAATAATTCTACCTATTTCTTTTTTGTTTTTATTAATCTTTTCAATTTATTTAATCTACACCGGATACTTTGTTGGCGATAATCAAAATTGTGGCTGCTTTGGAACTATGATTGAAATTTCTCCAACTGAATCTTTAATTAAAAATATTGTTTTGATGATTATTGCTTTTTTTGCTTATACAAAAATTAAAAATGAATCCAAGAATATTTATCCACTAATCATAATAGTAATAATTTCATTTGCTTTTGTTTTTTCATTTGTTCCAATTAAAAAGAATTACGATGAAAAGTTTTTGAATTACACTCAATTCGAAAAAGCTGGCAGAACTGATTTAAGCGAAGGCAAAATTTTAGTTGCATTAATAAACACTGAATGTGAACATTGTCAACATACAGCTTATGAACTTGCAAGAATGCAGAAGAAATTTAAGTGGTTTCCAAAAATTTATGGCTTGTATTTTACTGAGGGGCAAGTTAGTGTAGATTCATTTGAAACGATTACAAATTTCAGAATTCCTTATAGGTTAATCTCAGCTAGTGAATTTTTTAATTTAGTAGGCCAATCCCCACCAAGAATTTATTTGTTAGAAAATGGGAAAGTAAAAGAATTTTGGGATAATGATTTTGTACGAAACATTGCTCAAAGTTTTTCAGCAAAAAAATAAAAAAATTTTTATACACTAATTAATTATCAAAATATAACCGAGTTAGTTGCTTTACTTTCCTAATTTAGAATCAACTAGTTTTTGTAAATCGCCAACACATTTTAATTGAAGCAATTCTCTGCTTTTAAATTTAATTCCGAATTTTTCTTCAACTGCTAAAATTATATTAATGTGATTAAGAGAATCCCAACCGGGAACTTCTGGGGCAATAGTTTCA
>CAZVBT010000212.1:0-5915 GCA_964625385.1 uncultured Melioribacter sp.
TTCCAGCGCCATCTTTAAGTTCTCCTGCAAATACTTTAACAGGTGTAAATATTCAACCAACATTTACATGGACATGGAGCGGCAGTGGTAGTGTAAATTATCAAATTCAGGTTTCTACAAGTAATACTTTTGGTACTACTGTTTTTGATTCAACATTTGCAACTGCAACAACTGTTAGTTTAGTTGAAGCAAGAAAATTATTAAACAATACAACTTATTATTGGAGAGTGAGAGCTATTCAAGGTTCTAATATTTCTTCATGGTCAACCACTTATAGTTTCAAAACAATTCCGGTTGTAACAATATTGCCAATAAATCCAATTAATGGTTCAACAAATGTAGAATTTAATCCAACATATTTTTCATTTCAATCATTAAATGGAAATGGCACTTTATCATATATTATTCAGTATGTTGAAAAAGCCACTGCTCCAACATTTGCAGAATGGGCAGGTGCTAATACTATTACAATAACAAATTTACTCTCTCAGTTGCCTTATCCTGAGACTTTAAAAGCAAACAAAAAATATTATTGGAGAGTTGTTGTAAAAAATTCATCTAATGAAATAGTAAGCTATTCTGGTAATTATTACTTTACTACAAAGTCCGGTGCATATACACCATATCTTTCATATCCAATTGGCGGAATGCCTGTTTATACAAATAGTCCATCTTTTTACTGGTACATTGGCACAAGCGATTTAACTAATCTAAACTTCACATTAATTGTTGCTACAAATAATACATTCACTGCTGGTGTAGATTCTGTGGTAAATATTAATGCACTTCAGTATGATTGGACAGGAACACCATTTACTCCAGGTACAACTTATTATTGGAAGGTATTGTGTTGGTATAAAAAAGGTGTTGCAGGAGAACAACAAGTATTATCATCAAGTTATTCTTCATTTATACCACAAGGTAGTGGTTTTGCAACAACTCCTTATTTAGCTTATCCAACAGGTGGGTTAACAATTTACACAACCACACCAATTTTATATTGGTACACTGGTGCATCAACAGCAGGTGTTGTTTTTGACGTTTACATAAAACTTTCAACATCTGGTAGTTATACACAAATAGCTGACAATACAACAGATTTGTATCTTGATTTAGCCGGGGCATTATTGAATCCATTTACATTGTCGGCAGGAAATACTTATAACTGGTATGTAGTTGCTCAAGGTTCAAATGGTAATTTTACATCAAGCGCAGGTTCATTTGTTGTAAGTTCAAGTATTGGAACAGGCTCACCAATTGCATCTTGGCCAGTTGGTAATCCATATGTTTACAGTTTAACTCCAACTTTATATTGGTACATGTATGGTTCAACTACTGGATTAACTAAATTTGTAATAAAGTACAAACAAATTAACTCTGCACCTTCAAATTGGGATACAGAAACAGGAACAACGAATGTTGATATAAACAACCTTAATGATACTTATTATGATATTCCATCAAGTTTAACGGCTGGTGCAAAATATTATTGGGCAATTGCCGGGTTTAATGGTGGTACAAGAATTACATCTTGGTCCGAAGGCTCATTTACCATTTCAAATTCAGTAACGGCAGTTGATGTATATCTTTCTGCTCCAATTGGTGGAGTAACAGTATTTACATTAACACCAACATTATATTGGTATGCAACAGGAAATATTTCCGGAATTACATCTTATGATTTAACATATAGTAATACTTCTGGATTTGTTTCTGGACCTTCACCAGCATATACAACTACTGTAACAGGATTGACTGATAATTTTTACACATTGCCATCAAATTCTGCTAATGCAGGGGCAACTATTTATTGGAAAGTTACGGTACATTATACTGGTGGAGGCAGCAGTACATCTACAACCGGAAATTTTGTAATTGATCCGGGTTCAAGTTCAGTTGTTCCGTTAGTTGGTAGTCCAATTAATAATATACAATTAAAAACAACCGCTGCCACACTTTCATGGGCAATACCTGCACAAACAAAAACCAGCCTTACATATACTTTAGAATATGCAGATAATGATAAATTTACAAATTCAAAAGTTGTTAATGATCTAAAACAAAATTATTATACTGTAAATGGATTAAAAGATAACACTACATATTATTGGAAAGTAAAGTCAAATGCAGGAAATACTTCATCTAATTATTCAAGTGTAGCACAGTTTACAACAATTTCTAAAGTAACTGATGTTGAAAATGAAGTAATACCAACTGAATTTGCATTAGAGCAGAATTATCCAAATCCATTTAATCCATCAACTCTAATTAAATATTCATTACCAAAGAATGCTTATGTTACTATAAAGATTTATGATATGTTGGGTAAAGAAATTAAGACATTGGTAAGCAATGAGAGTGCAGCAGGAAATTATTCAATTCAATGGAATGGTGATGATAATTTTGGTAACAAAGTATCAACTGGTGCTTATATTTATAGGATTACAGCTGATAATTTCACGGCTGTTAAAAAGATGTTATTAATTAAATGACTTTTAACATAGAGAGATAAGGAAAAAGAATATGAGAAAATTTGGAGCAACAATAATGATCTTCTTAGTTCTGGCGGCTATTGGTTTAGCTCTCTATGCTTGCCATGTAACTTATTTTTCATAGTATTAAGACCTGAATATATTTCATAAATTAAAGGGTGGCTAAAATATAGTCACCCTTTTTCTTTAAACTTTTTAATAATGTTGAGTGTTATGTTAAATAGATTATATATTTAAAATGAAAAACAAGGTGAATTATGGCAAAGAATTATATTTCTAATAAAGATGAAACTGTCAGATTGTTTGAAAATGATTTTCTTGAAGCTTTATCAAGAGTTCATTGGTCTATTCCTTTATGGATTTTTGTGCCAATTATTTTATATTTCTTATATCAGGCAATTTTTACTTTTGGTTTAACTTTTCAAACAATAGTAATTTGGTATTTAATTGGAATTGTTATTTGGACTTTCACAGAGTATTTTTTACACAGGTTTGTTTTTCATTATCATCCCAAAAGTGAGTTAGGAAATCGCTTACATTTTTTAATGCATGGTGTTCATCATGCTTATCCAAAAGATTCAAAAAGATTAGTTATGCCACCTTCTGTAAGTTTACCGCTTGCTTCGCTGTTTTTTATATTATATATAAATATACTTGGCAGTGTTAATGTGTCTCCATTTTTTGCCGGTTTTTTAACTGGGTACTTATTTTATGATATAACACATTATGCAATCCATCATTTTAATTTTCGCAGTAAATTTTGGCTTTATTTAAAGAATCATCATATCAAGCATCATTATCAAAATCCTGAGTTGGGATTTGGTGTAAGTCAACCTACGTGGGATTATGTTTTTAGAACAAACTTTAAAGATGATAAATAATGATATTAAGAAAAGTAAATTTCATATTTTTTATTTTTTTGTTATTTGGTGCTTCAAATTGTCAAACAAGTATTAAGGATGAACCTGAAATATTTATTAGGTTTAATCAGTTAGGATTCCTGCCAAATGACCTAAAGACAGCAATTGTTTTATCAAATTATAATTTGAAGGACAAAGAAATTCATTTATTTAATTCAAAAAATGAGAAAGTTCTGGCTTTAAAATTTTCTGAAACTAAAGGTAATTATGGTAAATTTTCTTTTACTTATAATTTGGATTTTTCTTCGTTAAATAAAAAAGGTGAATATTATTTCCAATTTGGTAATCAGAAGTCAAACAAATTTAAGATAGATGAAAATATATTTAATGGAATAGCAGAATCATTATTAGAATTCTTCAAGGTGCAAAGATGTGGATATACATCACCATTAATGCATGATGTTTGTCATATTGCAGATGCAACAAGTTTATTTGAAAACGGAAAGGTAATTAACAAAACCATTGATGTAACTGGTGGCTGGCATGATGCTGGTGATTATATAAAAAATTTAAACACAACAGCTTTTTCAACTTACCTACTTCTTTTTGCATATGAGTTTGCACCCGAAAAATTTTCATTTGATATAAATAAAAATAACGTTCCAGATATTTTGGAAGAAGCTAAGATTGGTTTAGATTGGTTACACAGAGCATATTACGATAAATATAAATTAATAACACAAGTACAAGATATGCGAGATCATGATGTTGGTTGGAGATTACCAGAAAATGATCCACTGGCTTTTGATCGTCCAGCTTTTGTTGGTATTGGTAAAAACTTGATAGGTATTTATACCGCTACAATGTCAGTAGCTTATAGAATCTGGAAAGAAAAATTAAACTATCCGGAATTTGCGAATCAATGTTTAAATGATGCTCAAAAAATTTATTCAGTTCATAAACAAGTTAAAGATGTTGATAGCAGTGGTACTGGAGTTTATATTGACAAAAATTTTTGGGGTAAACTTTCTCTAGGTGCAATCGAGCTTTATTTATCAACGTTAAAACCAAATTATTTGAATGATGCAACAACTTATGCAGATTCAGCAAAATCTGACTATTGGTGGAGCTGGGGAGATATAAATTCTCTGGCTCATTATAAATTAGCTAAATTAATTCCACGATATGCAGATTACATTAAAAATAATCTTGAACATTTTAATAAATTAAAAAAAGATGATGTTTTTGGTAAAAGTGTATCAACAAGTTGGGGCACAAACGTTGCTTTGCTTGGAGTGACTCTTCAAAATATTTTATATAAAAACCTGATGAAAAAATCTTATGACTCACTTTCAGTTTATTCCAGAGATTACATTTTGGGAAGAAATCCCTGGGGCATAAGTTTCATAAATGGATTTGGAAAAGTTAGTTCAAAAAATTTTCATCATCAGATTGGATATTTAAAGAAAAATTTACCTGGTGGATTTGCCGCTGGGCCTGCTTCAAAAGAATTTATTGATAAGCAGAAAATTCCTTATGAAATTAATGATGTCTTTGAAAGATTTCAGACTAAGGAAAATTACTATCATGATGACAGAAATGATTATATTACTAACGAACCAACTATAGTTGGTAACGCAACAGCAATTTTTGTATTTGGTGTTTTATCAAAATAAGTTGTTTCAATTTGAATCAAATTTAGAAAGTATCTCATAAAAAGACTTATTTATTATCTAAATAATGAATTTTAAGTAAAATTCAAAGACAAAATGTGGCATTATAGTTGGCTAATTTGATTGTTATTTTGTAAAGGTAAAATTATGGTACACGGAATAAGAAAAATACCATCCGGGTTTAATTTCATAGAAAAAAACTGGGGTGGAATATATCGTGGCGGCAGTTATATGCTAATTGGACCAAGAAAATCGGGAAGAACTTTGCTTGGTTTGCAAATGGCAATGGAATCTGCAAAAGCATCTGATGTGTGTTTGTATTTTACATTAATGCGACCTAAAGATTTAATGATTCAAGCTGCATCATTAAATTTTGATATACAATCATATATGAATCAAAATTTAATTATTGTTGTTCGTGTGGCTCAACCAATTGAGGCATATGAAATGTATAATCCTGATGATTATTTGGTTGAATATTTTAATGATATAATTACAGTTGTTGATGATTATCGCCCTTCAAGAATTATCTTTGACGAAATTACCCCTTTCGTTGGATTTAAAAATCTTGATTATTTAGAAAATACATTTTTAAGAACGATTGAGAATATTGAAGATAGAGACATAACAAGTTTATTTATTATTGGTGAACCGGCAACACAAAAAACGCATGAGATTGTTGAAGGTTTATCGCAATATGTAACTGGAAAAATTATATTGAAAAAAGAATCGAACAATGGTAGAGAAAGATATCAGGGTGGATTTGTTACAATTTCTCCAAATGTTGGTCATACCGAAGGTGAATTTTCATCAGAATATAGAATTGAACCAAATAAAGGTGTAACTACTGAATTTTCATTAGAGAGACCAACGCTCACATTTGAAGAACC
>CAZVBT010000213.1:0-2967 GCA_964625385.1 uncultured Melioribacter sp.
GGAAGAAGATAGATTCAAAAAATTATTTAACTCAATTAAAAATTATCGCGATAGTCTTTACAATGAAAATATTTCTAAATACACAGAAAGATTAAAAGAGAATCCGTTCGATAAAGAAGCTGTCATAAAAGTAGCCGAGTCCTATGGTAATTTATTTTATTATGATAACGCAATAGAAATTTTGCAAGAATATTTGCAAAACGTTGAAGAAGATAAGGATTTAGATGTTCGTTTTCTTCTGGCAAAATACAAAGCATGGAATTTTGATTTCGAAGAAGCAACTCAAATATTGGATAATATTCTAAAGTATGACCCAAATAACCTGGATTATCAACTGTTGCGTGGGCAAATTGCTGTTTGGACATTAAACGATCTTGAACTTGGTGAAGAATATTTAAAGAATGTTTTATCCAACAACGAATTTAATCTCGATGCTTTGCTTTCGATGGTTAATCTCTATACATGGAAAAAAGATTTTGATACTGCTAAAAACTATTTAGAAAAATTAGAAAAAAAATATCCGGGTCATCCTGAAGTAATAAATATCAGAAACATTTACGAGTTAAGATATCAAGCAAATGAAGAAGCAAAAGTTTTCGAAATTCGTGGTGAAGCTGGAAGATTAAGCATGAATGGTGATTGTGAAGGAGCTTTGATAAAATATGATGAATATTTTCTAAAAAGAAAAAGTCTAACTAATGATGAAAAATTTGAATATGCCGATATTGCTACCTGTGCAAAGAATTATCAAAAAGCAATTGATCTTTATAATGAAATATTAAATGATGGCTTTGACTTTAAAGCTTCGTTACTAAAAGCACAAAATCTTTTCTCAATAGGGGATACAACCGAAGCGAGAAATGAATTAGAAAAGCTTGCAAAACTTAAACCTGATGATTTTCAACCAAAAATGTTGTTAGCTGATGCTTATACTGCAACAAAAAATTTTAATGCTGCTGAAAAATTATATCGAGAAATATTAAGTGATTCAAATTCAACTTATTCAAAAAATGACATCTATCAAAAAATGATTTTTCTTGCTGGAAGTTTAATTGATGATAAGCAATTTGAAAAAGGGAAAAAACTTTATCAGGAAATTTATAATTCTACCAGTGATAATAATTTAAAGGAACAAATTGATCAAAGAATGATTTTATATGCTGATCAACTTGCTGCGGACGGAAAGTATGAAGAATCTTTGGAAGAATTTAACTCACTCGAAAAAAAAATAAAAGATCAGGAAAAATTAAACGATATTTATTCGAGGCAGATTTATATTTCATATCTCATGCTTCAAAATAAAGAACTTGACCAAGCTGAAGATTTGCTTGATAATTTATCAGAAAAAATAAATGATGATTCTTTATTTTATAATCTAAACCAAAAAAAATTATTTTTAGCTGATGCTTTTGTTGAAGATAAGAGTTATGGCTCTGCAAGAAATATTTATGAAAATGTTTTAGAAACTGCAAAAGACACTTCACAAATCCGATTAGCAAAAGAGAGAATAAATTGGCTACCACCTACTGGTTTAATAAAAGGTTTGCATGGGTTTGGTAGTTTTCTAAATTATTTTTTACCTACAAACATGAACATAGCACCATTTGCAAGTTTCTATAAAGACAATCAAAATTTAAGATTCTGGAACTATGGAACAAGAGTTGAATTTGGTTTTATTGGTTTTCTTTCACTTGGTGTTTTATGGTCAAGGACTACGTTAGATAATAATCTATTACAAAAAGATTTTACTCAACTGAGAGGATTAGCGTCAATATATTTTTCAAACCGATTAAGTATTTCAGGTTCTTATGGACAATTAAATACATTAGGCGAGCCAAATTACAATGTTTGGGATGCTCAAATTCGCTATCAAATACTTGATGAACTTAATTTATTATTCTCTTATGATAACACCGATGCAAGAGTGTTTTTCTATTCACCATATTTATTGTTTACAAGAGTTAAAGCTGACGTTTACCGTTTCAACTATTGGTATAATTATAAAAACATTTTAAGAATTTATGGTTTTTACAATTATTTTGAATTAAGTGATAACAACAAAGGAAATGATTTTCAATTTAGAATTGGTAAAAGATTTCTAAATTTAGTAGTGTTTGGATATGAATATATGTTTTCAGATTATCAGGATATTTCACCACTTTATTATTCACCGCAAAATTATGATACTCATAGTCTTTGGGCTGAATATGATTATATTTATAAAAAAGATTGGAAATTTAAAGTTGGTGGAAAAATAGGATATGCCCCCGATGTTGATTTCATTATAAGCGAAATTTTTGGAGAAATAAATTACAACCCAATAACAAATATAATTTTAAATAGTAGGGTTGAATATACAAATAGTTTCAGATTTGGAACAGGTTACAAAAGTTTTAACATTTCATTTTCAGCTTATATTGCTGTTTTTTAATAGAAAGGATAAAGATGAACCACTATAAAGTATTATTCACTATTTTAATTTTGTTTTCAAATATAGTTTTTAGTAAAGCACCACTTGATAGATTTAATAACACAGAGATTATAAGCACTTACGTTTATCAATCAATTGGAAAGTTTGTACCAATCATTGATAAAAATGACCAAATGAAATACTTCATCTCAGCATTGAATAAAAGTAAAAATCAACAAGTTAGAATTGCTCATTTTGGTGATTCAATTATACTTGGTGATATTATTACTGAATATCTCCGAGAAAAATTTCAACAAAAATTTGGTGGTCAAGGCGTTGGATTCATGAATATTATTTCTGATGATAATAGAATGAGAAGAACGACGATTCACACTTATTGTGATGATTGGGAATATATTTCTTTCTTAACAAGAAATCAAAAAAATTTACCTGTAGGCATTTCTGGTGCATTGGCAATTCCTAAAATTGGTAGCTGGGTGAAATATGAAGCAAATCCTGTTTATAAATCATCATCAAGTTTTTCTTTAATAAAAATA
>CAZVBT010000214.1:0-6660 GCA_964625385.1 uncultured Melioribacter sp.
TTTTTATCAGAAGCAAATGGACCAACTCATCAAGCAATAGAAGATGTTTCTATTATGCGTGGAATTCCTAACATAAATGTTTTTTGTCCTGCTGATTTACAAGATTTTAATTATGGTATAAAGAAAGTACTTCAACATGAAAATCCTTTTTACATTCGTTATCTAAATCTTCCAAATATTGTTGAGCATTCAGAATTTGAAATTGGCAAAGCAGAAGTTTTTGGAAATGGAAATGATATTGCAATTCTAGTCTATGGAATGCTTTTTACTCAAGCTTTCAAAGCAAAAGAAATTCTTGAAAAGAAAGGCTTTTCAGTTCGTATTTTGAATTTAAGAACACTCAAACCAATTGATGAAAATGAAATTCTAAAAACCATTGATGAATGCAAATTAATTGTAACACTTGAAGATCATTTTATAACAGGTGGATTATTTTCAATACTTGCAGAATTACTTTTAAGAAATAAAAAAACTGCAGATGTCTTTTCAATTGCTTTAATGAATAAATGGTTCAAGCCAGCTTTATTAAATGATATTCTTGAATATGAAGGTTTTACTTCAGAAAAACTTGCAATTAAAATTGAAAACTATTTTGAAGAAAAAAAATTTAAGGTGATTTAATGTCAAATAAAATTTCTTTAACAAATGATTTCCCTTCTATAAAACAATCAAATGAACTTTATGAAAGGGCACTTAATTTAATCCCTTCTGTTACACAAACTTTAGCGAAAGGTCCTTCTCAATGGGTAAAAGGAATTGCCCCTAAATATTTAGTTAAAGGAAAAGGTTCACATGTTTGGGATGTTGACGGAAATGAATATATTGATTTTATGATGGGTGTTGGACCACTTTCACTTGGTTATTCTTATCCTAAAATTGATGAAGCTATTAAAAAACAACTTGAAGATGGAATTACATTTTCTATGATGCATCCACTTGAGGTGGAAGTTGCAGAAATGATTCATCAAGTTATTCCCAATGCTGATATGGTTCGCTATAGTAAAACTGGTGCTGATGTAACTAGCGCTGCTGTAAGGTTAGCTAGAGCTTACACAGGAAAAAATAAAATTCTTTGTTGTGGTTACCATGGTTGGCACGATTGGTATGTAGCAGTAACAGCACGCAATAATGGAATTCCTGAAGCTGTGCAAGAAATAAGTTTTACTTTTAATTATAATGATATTGATTCGCTAATAGATTCAATAGATGAAGATGTTGCTGCGGTTATTTTAGAACCAGTTGTTTTTCACGAACCAAAGAATAATTTCTTACACAAAGTCGCTGAAATATGTCAAGAAAAAAACATTGTTCTAATCTTCGATGAAATGTGGACTGGCTTTCGTATGGCGTTAGGTGGTGCTCAAGAATATTTTGGTATTACTCCAGATTTAGCTACTTACTCAAAAGCCATTGCTAATGGAATGCCGATTTCTGTTTTAACAGGTAAAAAAGAAATTATGCAACTTGCAGATGAAGATATTTTCTTTTATACAACTTTTGGAGGTGAAGCTTTATCTCTTGCTGCTGCTAAAGCAACTATTGAAGAGCTTAAAGAAAAAAATGTTCCGCAATTCCTTTCTTCTCAAGGTAAAAAACTAAAAGAGGGTTATAGTGAAATCGCAAAAAAATTAGGTGTTAATTCTACAAAGGCTATTGGTTATAATTGGCGTTCGATGGCAACATTTGATGAAAAGTTTGGAGATGCTTTAATTCAGAAATCAATTATGCAACAGGAAATGATTAAACGTGGTGTACTTTGGCAAGGATTTTTTAACATGAGTTTTTCACATTCTGATGATGACGTTCAATATACTTTAAAAGCACTTGAAGAATCACTTTATACTCTTAAAAAGGCAATTGATGAAAATAAATTAAAAGAAACATTAAAAGGTGAGCCCGTTCAACCTGTTTTTAGAAAAGTTGATAATTTCAACATGAAACCAGTTAAAAGGTAATTTAGAATGCAAATATCTTTGTAATGAATAATAATTAAAAAATTATGGAAATATTTTCATTAAAAAATAAAACCGCAATTGTAACAGGTGCTTTGGGATTAATAGGCAAAGAACATTGTAAAGCTTTAAGTGAAGCAGGTGCAAATGTAGTTGTTGCTGACTTAGATGAACATAAAGCAATAGAATTTGCTAATAGTTTAAACAATGAATCTATCGGAATATTTCTTGATGTTACAAACAAATCATCTATACAAACAACAAAAGAAAAAATAATAGAAAAATTTGGGCACATCGATATTCTTGTAAACAATGCTGCAATTAACGATATGTTTGAAAATCCAAAAGCAGCAGCTGAACAATCAAAATTTGAAAATTATCCACTTGAACTTTGGCAAAAATCTATTGATGTTAATTTGACAGGTGTGTTTTTATGCTCGCAAGTTTTTGGTGCTGAAATGGCAAAACAAAAAAAAGGAAGCATTATCAATATTGCTTCAACTTATGGTATTGTTGCACCAGATCAATCTTTATATAAAAAAGAAGATGGTACACAAGATTTTTACAAACCACCAGCTTATTCTGCAACGAAAGGTGCAATAATTATGTTCACAAAATATTTAGCTTCTTATTGGGGAAAAGATGGTGTTCGTGTGAATACATTGTCTCCTGGTGGTGTAGAAAATAATCAAGATGAATTTTTTGTAAAAAAATATTCTGCTAAAACTTTACTTGGAAGGATGGCAAAACCAAATGATTATACAGGTGCTTTAATTTTTCTTGCAAGTGATGCTTCAGAATATATGACGGGAGCTAATTTAATAATTGATGGTGGTTGGACAACAATTTAAAGGATAAAAAATGAAATCAAAAAAGTTAAATGAAAAAGAAGTTTATAAACGTGCATCAAAAATAAAATTATTATTAACTGATGTTGATGGTGTGTTGACTGATACTGGTGTCTATTACTCTGCAAATGGTGAAGAATTAAA
The DNA here is from genome assembly GCA_964625385.1 of uncultured Melioribacter sp. GTDB lineage: Bacteria > Bacteroidota > Ignavibacteria > Ignavibacteriales > Melioribacteraceae > Stygiobacter. The sequence continues at coordinate 2,945 of CAZVBT010000214.1, forward strand.
AAGATTTTCAATTCGTGATGGAATGGGTGTTGAAAGATTAAGAACGATTGTTAATGTTGAAACTGGAATAGTAACTCGTGAAAATACAAACATTGTTTTAATGCGAGCCAAAAAATTGAAAATCGAAGAGCTTCATCTTGGAGTTTTTGAAAAAGAAAATATACTCGACGAAATAATTGAAAGGAAAAAATTAAAATCAAATGAAGTAGCCTTTATTGGAGATGACACAAATGATATTGAAATAATAAAAAAAGTTGGTTTAAGCGCTTGCCCAAATGATGCTATGCAACATGTTAAAAAAGTTTGCGATATTATTCTTGAAAATAAGGGTGGTAATGGTGCCTTTAGAGAATTTGCTGAATTAATAATTGAATCAAAATTAAAAAAGAATAAAAAGAAAGGTAAAAATGAAACCAAAAATTAAAGTTGGAAACAAATTTATTGGTGATGATGAGCCAGTTTACATCATTGCCGAAATTGGAATAAATCATAATGGTTCACTTGATCTTGCAAAAAAATTAATTGATGCAGCAACATTTTGTGGTTGCGACGCAGTTAAATTTCAAAAACGCACACCGGAACTTTGCGTTCCAAAAGATCAATGGAACATCGAACGGGACACTCCATGGGGTCGAATTACTTATCTTGAATACCGCCATAAAGTTGAATTTGGTTTCAAAGAATATTTCGAAATTGATTCTTATTGTAAACAAAGAGGGATTGATTGGTTTGCTTCTCCTTGGGATGAAGAAGCAGTTTCTTTTCTGGAAAAATTTAAACCAATTGCTTATAAGATTCCTTCTGCTTCTTTAACTGATTTTGAATTGCTTAAGAAAATAAAATCTACCGGAAGACCAATCATGCTTTCTACCGGTATGTCAACTTTGGAAGAAATAAATGATGCTATTAACTTTTTAGGTAAAGAAAATTTGCTTTTAGCACAGGCTACTTCAACTTATCCTTGTAATGTTGAAGAATTAAATTTAAAAGTGATTCAAACCTACAAAGAAATGTTCCCGGAAATACCAATCGGTTATAGCGGACACGAAACAGGATTAGCACCAACTTTGGCTGCTGTTGCTTTAGGTGCAACTTTTGTAGAAAGACATATTACTCTCGATCGTGCAATGTGGGGAACTGATCAAGCTGCTTCGGTTGAAGTTGTTGGTTTGCAAAGATTAGTTAAGGATATTCGTGATATTGAAAAAGCTTTAGGTGATGGCATTAAAAAAGTGTATGAAAGTGAAATGTCTAGTATTAAAAAATTAAGAAGAGTTAAAAAAGAAAATATTCTAGCATGAAAGAATATGAATTAATTTCTTATTCCCTAATTATTGGTTTAGCATTATTATTTATTGTCCTCGAAAGAATTTATCCTTATAACAAAGGACAAAAAATATTTCGCGATGGTTTTTTTAATGATTTTACACTTTACACAATTGCACAAAGCTATATTCTTGGTATTATCATATTTACATTTATTATAAATTATATTGATTCATTTACAGGGTTATCAAGATTAAGATTATTTGCCAATGCTCCAATTTGGTTACAATTAGTTTTCTTTACAATCACACACGATTTTTACATTTATTGGATGCATCGCTGGCAACATAATAATAAATATTTATGGAGATTGCATGAAGCTCATCATTCAACAAAAAAAGTTGATTGGCTTTCTGGTTCACGTTCGCACGCTTTTGAAATTATGCTAAATCAAACAGTTGAATTTTTACCAATTGTTTTGCTCGGTTCTCCGCCACAAGTTGCAGCATACAAAGGTGTAATTAGTGCTGTTTGGGGAATGTATATTCACTCTAATATAAATATTAAAACAGGTTGGTTAGTAAAAATTATTAATGGTCCTGAAATGCACCGCATTCATCACACAACTGGGAAAGGTAGAAATAGAAATTTTTCAACTAAATTAGCTATTTGGGATTGGATTTTTAACACTGCATTTTTACCAAAGGAAAAACCAAATGAGTATGGTTTGAAAACTTTTTTCCCTGATAATTTCTTTAAACAATTTTTATTTGCATTTAGAAGCTTTAAGAAATAAAATTTTCAAACCATTTTAATTTATAAACCTTGTATTTTTCTATCTTTTGGGGATCTAACTGAAAATGAAAAATTTTTTGTTATTGTTTCATTCTGATTAATCATTAAATTCCAAGTTAGGTTTCCAATTTCATTATTAACTTTTGCATCATCAATATCTCTAAGTTTAACAACGATATCTTCCTGTTGTGAAATTGGGAACTGTTCTTCGACTATTAAATTTATATGTGTTCTTTTATTATTTTTAATTTGAATTTCATAAGCGAAATTTCTTTCAACATCATTACTTAAAAACTTTTCATCGCTAAAATCTTTTACTTGTTTTCTTTTAACAATTATGTTTTCATCTCTTCCTAATGAAATAAACATAGTATCTGTAGTTGTTTGTGGATTTAAATATGTTTTGCCAACAAAAGAGTTTTCAAAAAAAATATTAGCTTTGCCGGGTAAAAGATTAAGATCATCCCACTTATCAATTTTCATTACAAGGAAAGCATTTTCATCAAGTTTAGGCACTGCATAATATTGATAAGCTGTATTCAATGTAGCATCTTGTATTGAAATTGTATGAGGTTTATTATCTGAAGGGATATTGTATTTTAATGTTGGTGAAAATTCTATCGATAACTGGTTTTCATTTACTTCAAAATAATCTGCCATGGTTTGCATTTCCGATTCTGCTGACAGTTGATTTTGTTCACTTGCAACGGCTCTGTATAAATTACTTTTTAATTGACGTGTTTCCATTGGATTAAAGAAATTTAAATACCAAGGGTTCAATTCTGGTTTTGTGTTGTTTTTATTTGGATTTCTTGTTGACAAGATTATTGGAACATCTTTCCAGTCATAACCAGAGTTTTGCCAAACGTTTGCTAAATAATTTAATTTTGCTTTTGAATTTATGTTATCAACATAAATATTATAATTTGGGGACCAACCTGCACTAAGTAATAAGTAAGATATATTTATTTGAAACTGTTCTGATTTGTTTGCTGATACAGTTACAACAATTTCATTTGTAGGTTTATTCGAAAGATTATTTAATTCTTCTAATTGCTTTTTCACTTTTTCTATTTCTTTTTGTGTCTTTTTAATCTTTAAATTGTTTTCAAGCATATTATTTTTAATATCAGCAAACCTCTTCTTAAAAAACTCGGACATTTTTTGTAATTCTATAATTGATAAACCTGTTTTTTCATTTTTAATGTTTCTATTTGACATTAAAAAATCTAAATCATACTTCAATAAGTCATCGTCATTTTGTTGCTTGTATAATTTGATATTCAATTCCTCTAACAAATCATTCAATTTTTGAATTTCCGGATTTTGATTCACTTCTCTTAAATAATCAAATCTTTGAACGACTGAAATAATAATTCCATCACCTGTACCTGAAACAAAAATACTATTTCTATCGATGTTATTAGCAATTCCTGTTATAGTAATTTCATTAATACCAACATCAACTTTAACTTTTACAGTTTGGTTTATTTCAGCTCCATTTAAAAAGACTTTAACTTTTTGCAATTCTGGTCTTACTACAATTTCATTAGCAAAAGTAAAATAAGAAAAATAAAAAGTTACAATAACAAATATTAATTTCTTCATTTTAATCTCTCTAATAATTTATTAATTAAACTTATATAATATTCTAT
>CAZVBT010000215.1:0-1625 GCA_964625385.1 uncultured Melioribacter sp.
CTCAAATGTTTATTATTGATGTGAACAAAAAATATGGCGGCTCAACTTATTTTATAAGAGTTGAAAAAGAAAAATTTCTAATAAAATAGTTTTCTAAACTCAATATTAGCGTTTTTTTGCTTAGAACGAAATTTTAATAGCTACAAATGAATTTTCTAGTAGCTTAGCCTTTAGGCAGAGGTAATCTAAAATTAACTCACAGGCTGATTACAATTCATCGCATAGGTATCAACTTAATGGAAGCATTTTCTCTGTTAGCTAAAGAATTAAATTATGCGAATTATTTGATTTCTGGCCTAATTTAGCATTATTATTATGTCATGTCTTCGCCATTTTGTTCTGTTTTTTTCATGTTTTTATAAATATCTCATCCCGCTGGAATGAGAACGTTAAATCCCTACAGGGATGAAATATAATAATTTACTTTATTCTAACCTGCTTGCCGTTAAATCATCTATTCTTTGTTGCAGGCAAGAATCCAAATGATAGGAACAAAATTCAATTGAAAATATGTGTTGGTTTTTAAGTTTTAAGTTGACGCCTTTGCGACTTATTGGGACTATGCTACAATTAAAATTATTTTTATTTATTCTTGTAGCTTAGACTTCAGGCTGAGGAAATAAAAATAAATTCACAGGCTAAGGTTATTAAGATTTACCATGCTTTTATAAATGTTTTCGCAATGTTTCTTTTCTTTTCAACGTAAATATCTTAAAATATTTTTACCAATGTAAATTTTAGTTCTTTCGGTCTTTCCTAGTGTGGTTTAACAAAAGTTCATTGAATTACTTGGGGGCTGAGTTTAAAACCGAACTATGTTGGCCACACTTTTTCTTCTATTAAATGAGGGTAAAATGAAATTAAAACTAAAAAAACTTTTTAAGTGTAATATTAATAACTGCTCAAATCTTGTAGCTTCAAACGGTGCTTTTTGTAAATCCTGCTTAGATAAAATAATTAATGATAATTACATTATTCCAATTTGCTCTGTATGCAATCGAGTTATTGATTTAATTAAGATTGATAAAACACATAAAAATATTAATGATAGAATTCTTCAAACCATTTGCTATAAATGTTATCAAAAATTAGAAAATGAAGAAATGAATAATCATTAGTTTATACTCTAATATTAATTTGAAAAAAATAATCTTTCAACCATGTCCTGAAATGTTGTTTTTGTGAAACTTTGCGAAGAACTTAGAGACCTTGGTGGTAAAAAAAACAAAAACTTGATACAACAAAAAAAATCACAAAGCGGCATAAAGAAAATTCAAAATCAATACTTTGTGAAACTTTATTATGCACTAAGACAACTTAATAGTAAAGCAACAACCACAAAGTTTAATATGAATTTATAACTAATAAAAAATTAAGATCAAAAACATGAAAAACAACATTTACATATTTTCAAACTCTGTACTTAGCAGAAAAGATAATTCATTCACTCTTCATTCTTTAAAAGATGTTGAACCACAACACAAAATTGATATTTATGAAACAGAAGATGAAAACGTAATTCTTCCTGCTAAGAAAGATGATGTCTTTGATAAACCAAAACACATACCCGCTGAATCAATCGAAGCTTTTTACACTTTTGGCGAGGTTCGTTTTAACACCCAGTT
>CAZVBT010000216.1:0-4040 GCA_964625385.1 uncultured Melioribacter sp.
GTATATACTACAAACTTATTTTTCATATATTGAACCTCTAATATATTCTCTCATCATTTTAATAGATTCTTGAAGTTGCTTGTTAGTGTAGCGATTGTTCAATTTATTTTCTGGATGATGTATTTGATGTCTTATGTATTCGCTTAAAATAATATTTTCTTCAATTTCCTTACCATTTTTAATACGTTTATATATCATCGTTTCTTTTCCATTTTTATATCCCTGCAAATTACCTTCACTTTCAATGTATCCATATAGTTCATTATGATATTCTTCATCAGCTTCGCCAATAGCTAAATAATTAACTTCATTCAATGAAGGATATGGCAAGTTATTTCTTTCGATTTTAACTACTTCAACTCTTCCGTTATCTTTTTTTAGTAATCTCAATTGTTCAAATTCTAAAAGTTTTACTACAGCTGGGCTATGTGTTGTTATAATTATTTGGGTATTTCTAGAATTAGCCAATGCTTTAAAAGCTTCTATTAACATTCTCTGATGAGCTGGATGCTGGGATGTTTCAGGTTCTTCAATTCCATAAATTATGTTTGGTACCTTATTGTCTTGTTGTATTCGTTCAGCTTCAGCTCTAAAAAAATTAAGCAATACAAGCCGTCTTATTCCACTCCCCCGTTTATTTATTGGGATATCTTGATCACCAGAAATTGACACATTTTTAAATACATCTGCCCATTTTAAACTTTCAGCTTGAGGAATCACAGGATTCAAACTATTTGCAACTTCTGGATTCATTTCTTTCAGTTTCGAAAGCGTTCTATAAGAAACCTCTTTTAATTTATTTTCTACTTCTACTGCAATTTCATTAAACTTTCGTTTTAATGCATTATCACTCAAAATCTGTTTTACAGCCTCTTTTAGTGGATCCTGAACTTCACTATCATTATCACTATTTTTTCTATCAGATTGAAAAAGAGCATACAGAGGCATATAATTTTTAATTTGTTCCCATATATTTTTTGCGTCTTCTTTTGAAACATCAATTTCTATTTCACTTAATTGCAAGTCATTTATATAATGTCTCCAAATGGCTTTTCTAATTACTGCATTCCTTGTTTTGTCTTCACAATCTATGTTATTTGTTTCGAGTATTTTTTTAAGTTCAGCATTTTTCTTTAATAATAGGTCTGAACAATTTTGATTCGTTGGATGTTTGGCTTTAATAAATACTTTTTCTTTACCATTTTTAGAATACTTCTTAACAATTTCTAAGCATCCTTCACTGCATGTTAAATATTCATCTGATAGAGTTGTTTCATTCGTTGAATCAATAATAATTTTTTCTGGCAATTCATCAAAAATCACAGAAATTACTATATCTTCTTCTTTCGCAAATTTGTTAACATCATTTGCTTCAATCTTGATTATACCTCTACCTTCATTAAAGAAAATATCTAATGCTTCTAATATTGTTGACTTACCAATATCATTTTTACCTACAATAGCTGTTAAATTACCAAAATCAATAAAAGCTTCCTGTCTGTAAGCTCTAAAGTTTTGGAGTTTTAATTGTTTAATTCGCATAGATAATATCTCTCTTAAACATTTTATAATTTTCCATCTATATCATCTTTCCTAAAAATTAATCTTTTAGCAAGATGATAACCTATAAAACCAGCTGTACCTGTGACCAATATTTTCATTTTACATCCTTTATTGTCAAAAATAATCTAAATAACATATTACCTCATCCACCTTTCATACCACATCATAAACGTCAAAATCAGCCAAATTTTATTTACACTAAAACTTCTATTGTTAAGCCACTCATTTTTTATTTTTTCTACTTCTGCTACATTTAGTACTCCAGTTATGGCAATCTTTTCACTATCCAAATACTCTAAAACATATTTTTTAAGCTCATCACGAAACCATTCATTGATTGGTATACTAAAACCCATCTTTGGCCTATCCATCAATTCCTTTGGGATATAGTCATGAACGATTGACTTTAAAATATATTTTTTGTTCATATCTTTTATCTTATAGCTACTTGGAAGTTGACTTACAAACTCTATGATTCTATGATCAAGAAGTGGCTCTCTTCCCTCTAGTCCGACACTCATAGTAGCTCTATCCACTTTTACCAAGATATCATCAAGTTGATAAGTTTTGTAGTCGATCGCCATCATTTTATCTACAGCATCATTGTGTGAATTTAAAAATATATTATCATCAAAAGATGTTTTTATAGTGTCACTCTTGCCTAACAAACTACCAACCTCTAATGGATTAAAATAGTATGTTATTCCATTCATCATCTCTATCTCATCTTTTGCTTTAAGTAGAATTTTTAGCTTTTCATATCTATTTACAAAATTATAAGTCTTATTTAATCCTACTAAATATTTTGGATCGACAAGCCTTATAATATCCTTAAAAATAGATGGTACTTTTGAAAACAATTTTTGATATTTAAGAGTTTGAGTATATTTATCATATCCACCAAAAATCTCATCACCCCCATCAGCACTTAGACTGACCGTTACATATTTCCGCGCAAAACGACTTACAAGAGTCGTAGGGATATTTGAGCTGTCTCCAAATGGTTCGTCCCAAATTTCACTCATAAGCGGAATTAGCTCTTGCGCATCTTTTTGTGTACAATAGTATTCTGTATGCTCAGTGCCTAAATATTCTGCTACTTTTTTTGCATGGTGAGCTTCATTATATTTATCTTCATAAAAACCTATACTAAAAGTTTTGAGTTTTTCTGTTCTATCTTTTTGAAGTATTGCTATTACTGCACTGCTATCATATCCACCACTTAGGAACATTCCTACTGGCACATCTGATACCATTCGATATTCACATGCTGATTTTAAAAGTTTTTCAGTCTCTGTTTTTGCCTCTGCAAAACTAATATCTAGCTTTGGTTTATTATAACTATCGAAAACATCCCAATACTTATGAATTTTAAATTCTGAATTTTGTGTGTTTAATTCCGCATAATGCCCAGCTAGAAGTTTGTGAGTGTGTCTAAATATAGTGTGAGGTTCTAAAATATAGCTGTATTGGAAAAAAAGAGCTAAAGCATCAGTATTTATCTCTTTTTCAAACTTTGGATGCTCGTGAAAACTTTTTAATTCACTTGCAAATAAAAAAACACCATTTTTATAGTAATAGTACAAGGGCTTTACACCGGCTCTGTCTCTTACTAAAACTAGCTTTTGCGTTTGTTTGTCATAGATTACAATCGCAAACATTCCAATAAACTTATCTATGGCTTTAATACCCCATTTATGGTAAGCCTTTAATACAACCTCTGTATCACTTTGTGATTTAAACTTATAACCATATAACTCAAGTTCTTTAGCTATTTCTAAAAAATTATATATTTCACCATTTAAGATAATTTCTAAGTGCTCAAAAGACATTGGCTGATGACCACGAACAGAAAGATCTAATATAGATAGCCTTCTATGACCTAAGCCAATGGCTGCAGACCCATTCTCATAAAAATCATATCCACTATCATCGGGTCCTCTATGACGAAGAACATCGGTCATTTTTACTAAAATTTGTTTATTTGATTTTTTTGTGAAATCACAAAAACCAGCTATTCCGCACATCTAAAATCTCCTTCCAAGTTTGCCATGTATTCCATCTTTAACAGCTCTTAGAATGAGTCTAAATCGTTTTGTAGCAATTCTTGGTACCAAAAAAAGGTGAATAAAATATGTAGAAACAAGCTTTATTGACATATTGAGAAAATAAATATACTTATTTTCTATAAAATTCTTATCCAAAAATACATGGTTTCTCATTGCATAATATATTTTAAATTCACTTGCTGTTGGTTCGTAGTGGGGATTTTTAACTTTTGTTGTTATCCAAGTCCAATCAATATCTTTTAGCTTACTTTCACTACAAAGATAAAGATTAAAGCCAGATTTTGTCATCCTAAGTGTCCATTCATGGTCATCAGCATAAACAAAAAAATCTTCGTTAGGAAAGCCTATTTTTGTTATAACATCTTTAGGTATGAATAAACCCCCATAAGGAGCAACTTGACTTTTTAT
>CAZVBT010000217.1:0-3632 GCA_964625385.1 uncultured Melioribacter sp.
GATTATTATAATTTAAGAAATATTCAAGCTGATACGGAAATGAGAAACTCTATTGCTAAACCTGAAGATAAAAAAGAGCATAATCCAAATGGATGATTTAATTAGAATATTAGTATTTATATTTTTTGTTTGGAGTATTATTGGTGGTTTAAAATCTGATAAAAAGAAAAAATTGCCTCAAAATAAATTACCAGAAAATAATAGTGGCAAAGTGAGAAAACCTTTGCCTTCTTACAATAAACCACCCGAGGAAATTTTAGGTGATTTCTTTGGATTGAAAATTCCTAAAAGTGAAGAATACTCTGATTCTTATGAGTCAAAAGATCTTGAAAAAGAAGTTGATGATTTAGAAAAATTAAATCAGGTAACTAAATCGCAATGGGATTTAGATTATGATAAGATTACTTCCTCTGAAAATGAACCATTGGAAATTCTTAATATTAGTTATGAAAATAATCAAGTTGAAAAATCAAGATTAAATTATTCAAAAGTTATTATTAACAAATTAAAAAATAGGTCGTCCTTAAAAGATGCAATAATCATTTCAGAAATTCTCAACAAACCAAAATCGCTTCGTCGTTAATGGCTAAAAAATATATAATCAAAAAACAATCGACGGATCAAGAAATAATTAATATTGAAAAAAGAAATTTTTTAATTAATTATGAACACCAGCTAAATCCTGCACAATATGAAGCTGTATCTGCAATCGAAGGTTCATATTTAGTAATTGCTGGAGCTGGTAGTGGAAAAACAAGAACTTTAGTTTACCGCGTTGCAAGATTAATTGAATTGGGTAATGATCCAACTTCAATTTTATTATTAACTTTCACTCGCAAAGCCGCAAAAGAAATGATGGATCGTGCGTCTCTTCTTTTAGATAACAGATGCTCTAAAATTAATGGCGGGACTTTTCATTCATTTGCAAATATTACATTAAGAAAATATGCTAAAGCGGTTGGTCTTGAAAATGGATTTACAATTTTAGACCAAAGCGATAGTGAAGATGTTATTAATTTAATTCGTTCACAACTAAATCTTGGACATCTCAAAAAAAGATTCCCTAATAAATCAACAATTTATAATATCTTGAGTTTGAGTGTAAATACAGGAAGAACTGTTGAAAACATTTTGGAAGAAGACTTAACACATTTTGTTGAATACACAAATAAATTTTTAGATATTCAAAAAGTTTATCAATCATATAAAAAAAAGAATAACCTACTTGACTATGATGATTTATTAGTAAATATAAAAAACTTTCTCTTTGACAATTCAGCGGCGGCAAAAGCTTTTCTAAATTCAATTAATTTTGTTATGGTTGATGAATATCAGGATACAAATAAATTACAAGCTGAAATAATTCAAGGATTAGCTCAAAGTAAGAACAATGTTATGGTTGTTGGTGATGATAGCCAATCAATTTATTCATTTAGAGGTGCCAATTTTAAAAACATAATGGAATTTCCAAAGTTATTCCCTAATACAAAAATTATTAAACTTCAAGAAAATTATAGAAGCACACAAGAAATATTAAATTTTGCAAATCATATAATTGAACAAGCAGTTGAAAAATATCCTAAATTTCTTTTCACAAAAAAAGTTGGAGGTGAATTACCAGGAATAATATCAGCTGCTAATCAAAATATGCAATCAAGATTTATAACCGAAAGAATTTTAGAACTGCACGAAGAAGGTATTCCGTTAAATGAAATTGCAGTTTTATTTCGTTCATCATATCATTCTTTCGATTTGGAAATTGAATTGAACAAGGCAAATATTCCCTATCAAAAATTTGGTGGAATGAAATTTATCGAAACTGCACATATCAAAGATGTCCTTGCATTTTTACGTGTAGCTTCAAATCCAAATGATTTTGTTAGTTGGTATAGAATTCTTCTATTACATGAAGGCATTGGGCCTAAAAAGGCTCAACAAATAATTGATGCAATTAACCTTGGTAAAATTTCAATTTCAGCAAATCCAGAATTTACATTAACTAAAAAAGCTGGCGATAAAATTTTATATCTCTTTAATCTTCTTCATGAACTACATACAAAAGTTCAATTACCGACAGATAAAGCAGAAATTGTAATAAAATATTATGAACCAATATTTATTTCAAAATATGATGACTTTAATAAGCGGAAAAAAGATTTAGAAATATTTATAAACATTGCTGAGAAGTATAAATCACTAGAAAGTTTTTTAACAGATATGGCTCTTGATCCACCACAAGATAGTGTTGCTGATGTAGAAGCTACGAATAAAGAAAAAGATATTTTAACATTATCAACTATACATTCTGCAAAAGGATTGGAATGGCATTCAGTCTTTATAATTCATGCTGCTGATGGATTTTTTCCTTCAAGCCAATCTTTTGAAAAATCAGAAACACTTGAAGAAGAAAGAAGATTAATGTATGTAGCTTCAACACGTGCAAAGCAAAATTTATATGTATGTTATCCTATGCAAATTTTCGATAGGTATCAAGGTTTTACGATTGCTAAACCTTCCAAATTTATCGAAGGAATTGATGAACAAACAGCAGAGATTTGGTTATTAGATGAAGAATAAATTACTTCCCTGTTACATATTTTATTACTTCAATTTTTTCTAAAGTTATTAATCCGCCACATTTAGCTGTTTCAAAAAGATCATGAAGAATTGGTAAAAAGTTTTCTATCTTTTCAACTTCATCAACTATTTCTACAACAATTGGCATATCTTCGGAAAGTCTTAAAATTTTAGCTGTATGAATTCTACTATCTTTACCAAAACCCATAACACCCTTGTACACTGTGGCTCCTGCTAAGTGGAATTTTTTTGCTTCTTCGACAATTGTTTCATACAATGTTTTGTGATGAATTAAATCTGATTCACCAATAAATATTCTTATTAATTTTGCTTCGCCTTTAATTTCCATATTTCTCTCTCATTATGAAATGAATTTTGAAATTTTATATACAATAAAAAGTACAAATAACGTAATTAAAACATTAGTAAGTATGTTTAAGGTAGCAAAGAAAAATTCTTTTTCCTTAAGAAGATTTATGGTTTCAAAAGAAAAAGTTGAGAATGTAGTAAGTCCGCCACAAAATCCAATTGTTAAAAAAATTCTAACCGATGGAGAAATTAATTTATTTTCATTAAAGTAAAACATAACTATACCAATTATGATACTTCCTAATATATTAACTGATAAAGTTCCATAAGGAAAATTTGCTGGTAAAAATTTATAAACAAAATTGGATAACCAATAGCGAAACATCCCACCAAGACCAGCACCAATAAAAACGATTAAATAATTAAACATTTTTATCACTTTTAAAATTTATTAATATTTTTTATGATTTATAATAAATAAAATTTACTTCTTTACACACTCTACATTTAAACTTAAGAGTTACATTATTAATTTCAAAATGATTGTGCATTCCATTTTCAAGAAAATTTTGAAAAGCATTTGTTTCTCTTGAGTGCATATTTTTAACTTCAACATTAGTAGTCTGCAATACCAAATTTTCGCCTGGCTGCAGCACGGGTGGAAATCTTAAAGCATTGCCAACCTGAGGATTTTGTGTTTTGGTCAACGACGGAAAAATTCTTGATGCACTTAAAAAGATTCCCGC
>CAZVBT010000218.1:0-3807 GCA_964625385.1 uncultured Melioribacter sp.
TTATTCTTGCTTTAACATAAAAAAAGATTCAATAAAATTTTTACAAGAGCTTTTTGAATTAATAAAAAGAAGAAAAATAGAATTGCCTGAAAATTCATACACAACAAAATTATTTAAACAAGGTGAAAACAGAATAATTCAAAAAGTTGGAGAAGAAGCCATTGAAACAGTTATCGCAGCAAAAAATAATGACAAAAATGAAATTATAAATGAAGTTTCAGATTTAATTTATCACTTGTTTGTTTTACTCTCAGAAAAAGAAATTGAACTAACTGAAATCGTTACAAACTTAGAAAATAGACATAATAAAAAATAATTAACTGACTTTTAGACATTTCTATCCTTGATTTTACCTCACAACCTCACTATTTTGGTACAGCAAAACTAAAATTTGGAGGAAAAAAAATGGCACGTGAAGAAAATAATTTAGGTAAAGGATTATTAATTGGATTTTTAACAGGTGCAGCAGTTGGTTCAATAATAGCATTATTATTTGCACCAAAATCAGGTAAGGAGTTGCGTGCTGATATTAAAAATAAATCGCAAGAATTTATGGAAGATGCTGATACCTACCTTGCAAATGCTAAGGATAAAGCAACAGAATTAATTAACGAAGGGAAAAAAAAGTCCGAACGTTTGGTGGCAGAAGCTAAAGTTAAAGTTGATTCACTTTTAGATGAAGCAGAAAAAATTTTGACAGAAGCAAAAGATAAAGCTACAAATTTTGCTCAAACAAGCAAAGATAAAATTGAACGTGAAAGTGAAAAACTAAAATCAGCTGTAAAAGCAGGTGTTGATGCTTATAAATCTGAAAAGGAATCCTAAGACATGTTAGATATATTTTTAATCATTCTTTCAATTTCGGCAACAATTCTTTGTGTTTATTTAATAATTACATTAAAAAAAATTGTTGTTCAGATTGATGAATTACAAAAAGAAATTAAACAACTTGTTGATACTACAATTCCAGTTTTAAAAAACATAAATGATGTTACTCTAAAAGCAAACCGAATAGTCTCATCAGCAGAAGATTATTGGGATGGAATTGAACGTTCAATAGAAAACGTGCGTAACAAATTTTCAAGATTAACAAGCGTTACAAGATACGATGGCGAGGAATTTCCCGCCCGTAATTTTATTCAAAATATAAAAGCTATTTCAAAAGGCATTTCAGCTTTTTGGCAGGAATTTAGAAAATAACTTTTTTCTATAAGCAAGGAGAAACAAATTGAAAGAATATCAAGCAGAAGCTATAAGGAATATTGTGTTCATTGGGCACGGCGGAAGTGGTAAAACTTCTTTGTCTGAATTTTTATTATTTACCGCTGGCGAAATTAACCGCATTGGTAAAATTGAAGAAGGAAATACAACTTCCGATTTCAATCAGAATGAAATAGAAAAACAAATTTCTATTCAAACATCCCCACTTCACCTTGAGTGGAGCAATACTAAAATTAATTTTCTTGATACACCTGGTTTTCCAGATTTTATAGGGCAAGTTATTTCATCTTTACATGTTGCCGATGTTGCTGTTTCAATAGTTAAAAGTGCTGAAGGTGTTGAAGTTGGTACTGAACAAACTTGGGATTATGTTAAAAAAAGAAAAATGTCTTCTGCAGTTATAATTAACAAAGTCGATAATGAGCATTCAAAGTTTTTTGAAACTTTTCAACAAGTAAAAAATCGCTTAAGCTCTGATGCTACAATTGTTGCCTTTCCAGTAAAAGAAGGTATAAATTTTAATTCTATTGTTGACTTAATAAAAATGAAAATAATTTCCTATGGTGAAGCTGGAACTAAAAAAATTACAGAAGAAGATATTCCTGCTGAACTATTGGAAAAAGCAAATAAATTAAAAGAAGAACTGATTGAAAAAGTTGCCGAAAGTGATGAAGTATTGATGAATAAATTTTTTGAGGAAGGTACTTTAAGTGATGATGAATTACAAAAAGGAATTAAAACATCAATAATCAAAGGTGGGTTAATTCCTGTATTTCCTTTTGCTGCTACAAAAGGTGTTGGCTCAAATACATTTCTTGATTTTGTTGTTAAATATTTCCCATCTCCTGCAGAATTACCAGCGACAAAAGCAATTTTGAAAGATTCAAATTCTCCTGTTGAAGTTCCCTGTAAGGTCAGTGGTGAACCAGTTCTTTTCATATTTAAATCTTTATCAGAAAAACATGTAGGTGAACTTTCCATCTTTAAGGTTTATTCAGGTTCAATAGTTGCTGGAATGGATTTAACAAATACTAATAGAGATAAAGTTGAAAGATTTGGACAAGTATTTATTCTTAATGGAAGAAATAGAAAAGAAGTTACAAAATTAAATGCTGGTGATATAGGAGCTGTTGTAAAATTAAAAGATAGTCATACTGGCGATACACTTTCCGCTAAAAACTTTTCAGTAATAATTCCACCTATGGAATATCCTGAACCAGTAATTCGATTTGCAGTTAAACCAAAAGCAAAAGGTGATGAAGATAAAATTTCTGCAGCACTTCACACCGCTCATGAAGAAGAACCAACTCTTAGATCCAAATATGATCCAGAAATTTCTCAAACAATTGTTGCTGGTCAAGGTGAACTTCAATTAAACTTAGCTATAAAATTATTAAAAGATCGCTACGGTGTTGATGTTGATTTAGTTGAACCAAGAATACCTTATCGTGAAACAATCAAAGGCAAATGTGAAGACGCTGAATATAAACATAAAAAACAATCTGGTGGCCGTGGTCAATATGGTCATGTCCACTTAAAGTTAGAACCACTTCCACGTGGTGGCGGTTATGAATTTGTTGATGCTATTGTTGGTGGTGTTGTTCCTGGTCGTTTTATTCCTGCTGTTGAAAAAGGTTTAAAAGAAATTATGGCTAAAGGTATTTTAACTGGTAGTAAAGTAATTGATGTTAAAGTTACTTTGTTCGATGGTACTTATCACGATGTAGATTCTGATGAAGTTTCATTTAAGATTGCTGCTTCTCAAGCTTTCAAGAAAGGTTTCCTTGAAGCTAAACCCGTTATACTTGAACCCATTTATGATGTTACTGTAAAAATACCTGAAGAATACATGGGCGATGTAATGGGTGATATTTCTTCTCGTCGTGGTAAAATTCAAGGTATGGATTCTGAAAGCCCTTTCCAAATTATTAAAGCTAAAGTTCCTCTTGCAGAATTACATAAATATTCAACTCAACTTCGTAGTTTAACACAAGGACGTGGACAGTTTTCTATGTCTTTCTCTCATTACGAAGAAGTACCAAAAGAAGTTGAATCTAAGATTATTGAAGAATATCAAAAATCTAAAGAAGCTGAAGAAGAATAGTTTTTTGTTTTATCTTAATCGTTATGTCACCCGTAGATTTATCGATGGGTGACATAATTTTTTATGAGGAAGTTTCTTTTTAGTTCCAACCAATATAAATTAGAAACAACAATCAAAAAGAATTATGGAAAAACTTTGGTCACCTTGGCGTTCAAACTATATTGAATCGTTTAAAACTAAAAAAGAAAATGAATTATGTGTTTTTTGTTCTGCCAAAGAAAAAAATATTAATGATGAGGATTGTTTGATCGTTTATAAATCTGATAATTGTTATGTAATGTTGAATTTGTATCCGTACAATTCTGGGCATATAATGATTATTCCATATCAACATGTTGCAACATTAAAACAATTATCAAAAGAAGTTCTAAATGAAATGATGGAAGTTGTTTCACTTTCAATTGAAGCTTTAGAAATTACAATGAAGCCTCAAGGTTATAACTTTGGAGCAAATCTGGGTAAGGCTGCTGGTGCTGGAATTG
>CAZVBT010000219.1:0-31452 GCA_964625385.1 uncultured Melioribacter sp.
GAAAAAAAATTTATGATGAACTAAAAAAAGAGTTCAAAAAAGATAGAGCAAAAACAGCGTTGCTACCAATGACAGAATTTGGTTTAATGCAAATAACCCGTGAACGTGTTCGTGAAAATATCGTACAGTCAATGACAGAAGTTTGCCCTTATTGTTTAGGTACTGGCTTATTAACAAAAAAATCAAACCTAATTCACGAAATTGAACATTGGCTTAAAAGATATAAACTTCAAGGTAAACATAATTTTTTAACCCTTAAGGTTCATCCTTCTTTAGGTGATAAACTTAAACGAGGATTTATTTCTATATTAACAAAGCTTCAACTAAAATATTTTGTAAGAATTAAATTAATTGAAGTAGAAAAGATTAGCCCACAGAAATTTCAATTTTTAATATCAAAAACGGGTGAAGATATAACGGATGAAATATCTTGATCACATTTTGATTGATTAAAAATTATTAATTTTGAATAACAAATTATGAGAGGGAGCTAAATGAAATTTTTTATTGATACTGCAAATATCAACCAAATTAAAGAAGCTGCTGCA
The DNA here is from genome assembly GCA_964625385.1 of uncultured Melioribacter sp. Lineage (GTDB taxonomy): Bacteria > Bacteroidota > Ignavibacteria > Ignavibacteriales > Melioribacteraceae > Stygiobacter. Next base: position 549 of record CAZVBT010000219.1, read on the forward strand.
ATGGGTTTGCTTGATGGTGTTACTACAAATCCCTCATTAGTAGCAAAAGAAGGTAAAAACTTTTTTGACCTGTTGAATGAAATAGTACAATTAGTCGATGGCCCAATTAGTGCCGAAGTTGTTTCAACAGATTACAATGGAATTTTAATGGAAGCTGAAGAACTTTCCAAAATTCATAAAAATATTGTAATTAAAGTCCCTTTTATTAAAGAAGGTATAAAAGCTGTAAAAACTTTATCTTCACAAGGAATTAAAACTAATGTAACACTATGCTTTTCTCCGACGCAAGCTTTGTTGGCTGCAAAAGCAGGTGCAACTTATATTTCACCATTTGTTGGAAGATTAGACGATATCAGCACAAATGGAATGGAATTAATAAAACAAATTGTAACTATTTATAAAAATTATAACTTTAAAACAGAAGTCCTTGTTGCAAGCATTCGTCATCCTTTACATGTTGTCGAAGCTGCAATGATAGGAGCAGATGTTTGCACAATGCCTTTTGATGTAATTGAAAAATTATTTAATCACCCTTTAACCCAAAAAGGTTTGGAGAATTTTTTAAACGATTGGAAAAAATTAAATCAATAATTATGAAAAAGACAAAATTTTATTCAGTGCATGAAAAATTAAATGCAAAAATTGTTGAATTTGCTGGATACCAAATGCCAATTCAATATTCATCTATTATTGCAGAACACAAATCTGTAAGAAATAGTGTAGGTGTTTTTGATGTATCTCACATGGGAGAAATTTTTATACGTGGTGAAAAAGCTTTAGATTTTGTTAATTATATTACTGTAAACGATGCATCTTTACTTACTAATGGACGCGTTCAATATTCAGCAATGTGTTATGAAGATGGAGGGATTATTGATGATTTATTAGTTTATCGGATAAATCAAAATGAATTTATGTTGGTTGTAAATGCTTCGAACAAGGACAAAGATTTTGAATGGATGAAAAAGAATAACATTTTTAATGTTGATATTATTGACGAAAGTGATGAATATTCTTTACTTGCTGTTCAAGGTCCTAATTCAAAAGTAACTCTTCAAAAAATTTGTGATAAAAGTTTGGATTTAGAATATTATCATTTCTTTTTTGCTAATGTTGCTGGTGTTGATATGTTAGTTTCAAGAACAGGATATACTGGTGAACTTGGTTACGAGCTTTATTTCAAAGGTGATGAAAAAATAGCTGACAAAATTTGGAATGAATTGTTTAATGCTGGAAGAGAATTTAATATTCAACCAGTTGGTTTAGGTGCTCGCGATTCATTAAGATTAGAAATGGGTTTCTGTCTTTATGGAAATGATATTGACCAAACAACAAATACAATCGAAGCTGGTTTAAGTTGGATTACTAAATTGGAAAAAGAAAAATTTATTGGGAAAGATGTTTTAGTTAAAACTAAAGAAGAAGGTCCAAAAAGAAAATTGGTTGGATTAGTTTCTGAAGAAAAAAGTTTTCCAAGACATGGTTATGATTTAAGCGTGAATGGTAAAAAAGTTGGGGCAATAACAAGTGGAACTGTTAGTCCAATTTTAGAAAAAGCAATTGCACTTGGTTATATTGAATCTGAATTTTCAAAAGAAAACACTCAAGTTAATTTTTTGATTCGTGGGAAAGAAATACCTGCATTTGTAACAAAATTACCATTTATTAAAAAGTAAAAAATGAAATTAAACGTACATTTTTCAATATCGCATTTAGATGAATTATACTTTACATCAAAAACTACTGTTGTAATTGATGTTTTAAGAGCATCAACTGTAATTGTAACTGCAATTATGAATGGTGCAAAAGAAGTTATTCCAGTAAATACTGTAGATTTTGCAATGAGAATTTCTGGCAATGCTTTTGGCGGACAAACTTTGTTATGCGGTGAAAGGAATACCAAAAAAATTGAAGGTTTTGTTTTAGGTAATTCTCCTCTTGAATATACTTCAGATATAATTGCAAGTAAATCAATAATTCTTTTTACTACTAATGGAAGTAAGGCTTTTGTGAAAGCAAAATTCTCTGAAAATCTTTTTGCCGCTTGTTTTAAAAATTTACCAGCTGTTGCTAAACACTTATTTGAACTTAATAAAGATGTTGAAATTGTTTGTGCTGGTACTAATGGTAGTTTTAATTATGAAGATTCAGTTTGTGCAGGAAAATTAGTACAAGAAATTAGAAATCTTAATCCAGAAGTTGAACTTAGTGATTCATCAAAGGCTAGTTTATTTATTGCTATATCGAGCGGAAAATCATTATTAAAAATGTTAAAAGAAACTGAACATGGCAAACTATTAATTGAAAATGGATTTGTTAATGATTTAAAGGATTGTGCAAAATATGATGTTACTGATGTTATTCCATGTTTTATTTCAGGCTCAATTAAAAAGTTAGATAATTTGAATAATAAAACTGAATTTGAAAATTCATAGAATGGCAAGGAAAATTAAAATAAAAGAAAAAGTAGATTCACCAATTGGTGACAACTTTTTTATAATTTCTCCTGAAAAAAAAGTAAAGCTAGTTGGTTTATTGTTAATTGTTATTTCTTTATTGATTTTTCTAAGTATCATTTCATATTCGAGATATGACGAATCATATTTTTCTTACAATTTTAATGATCAGATAAATGTTTTAACTCAAGATGAAATAAAAGAAAATGCTTCAACAACTCATAATTGGCTGGGAATTTTCGGAGCTTATGTTTCTCATTTCTTTGTAGTTTCAACTCTTGGATACTTTTCAATAGTTTTCCCCTTTATAATTTTTATTTGGGGTTACACAGTGCTTAAGAAAGAAAAATTTTATAAAATTTCAATTTATTTGTCCAACTTTTTAATTATTAGTGCAACGTTAATTGCAACATTTTTTGGAGTTCTTCAATACACTCCAGAAATTTCATTGTTTAAAGATTATTACGAACTATCAGGAAATTTAGGATTTTTCTTTGGCAAATTATTAAGTCATCTTTTAGGTGGTTTAGGTAGCATAATTGTTTTGATAACTTCAATTCTTATCACTTTAGTAATTGCTTTTGACTTTAAACTTGAATCATTGTTTTCATTTATTAAAAACATTTTTGAAAAAAATGATGAAAGTGAAAAAGACGATAATCGAAATATAAAAGATCAGGTTGAAGAAAATCTTAATAAGATTAAAAAGTTAAGAGAAGAAAAAAAATCAAAGAAAAATGAAGAAGAGGAAACTCAAGAAAAAGTTGAACCTGAAACTAAAATTACAATTGTTAAAAAAGACGAAGATGAAAAATCAATTCAATCTATTTTAGAAAAATCAAAAGATGAACAAAAATCAAAAAAGATTGATTTAAAGAAAGCTGAAACAAAAAAACCTAATGATGAATCTGAACAAGTTGATTTAATTGACAAAGAGAAAGAAACTGCATTACCAAATCAGTGGGAAGAAGAAATTCAGTATGAACCGCCAACACTTGATTTATTAACTCAACCTGAAGATGAAGAAGTAAAAGTTCAAGAAAGTGAGTTAAAAAGAAACGCTGAGTTATTAAAAGAAAAATTAGCTCTCTTTGATATTCAAATTGATGATATTACCGTAACGCCGGGTCCAGTTGTAACTTTATACGAAATTGTTCCATCACCGGGTGTTAAAATTTCAAGGATAGTTTCACTTGAGCATGATATTGCACTTGCTTTAGCTGCACGTGGAATTAGAATTATAGCTCCAATTCCAGGTAAAAGTGCAATCGGTGTTGAAATCCCAAATGCAAAAGCTGCAATTGTTCGTGCCCGTTCTGTAATTTCAAAATTAAAAGATACAAAAGAAGAATTACCACTTGCTTTAGGAAAAACAATTGCAGGCGATGTATATATTACTGATTTAGCAAAAATGCCACACATGTTAATTGCTGGTTCAACAGGTTCAGGTAAAAGTGTTGGTATAAATATGATTATCAATAGTTTGATTTATGCCAAGCATCCTTCAGATCTCAAGTTTGTAATTATCGATCCTAAAAAAATTGAGTTATCATTTTATAAAAAATTAAACAAACATTTTCTTGCAGTTTCACCCGATTTGGATGAAGAAATAATAACAAGTCCATCAAATGCATTGCTTGCTTTAAAAGCCGTGGAATATGAGATGGAAAAAAGATATGATAAACTTGCAAAAGTTGGAGTTAGAAATATCGTTGATTATAACAATAAAGTTCTTAATCCAAAATCCCGCCCAAAAGACACAGATGAAATGAAACATTATAAAATGCCATACATAATTGTTATTATTGATGAGCTTGCAGATTTGATGATTACATCTGGCAAAGAAGTTGAAGAACCAATTGCACGTTTGGCGCAATTAGCCCGGGCTGTTGGTATTCATTTAATTCTTGCAACACAAAGACCATCAGTTAATGTTTTAACAGGAGTAATCAAAGCTAATTTTAGTGCCAGAATTGCTTATCAAGTTGCTACTAAAATAGATTCAAGAACAATTTTAGATATGAACGGTGCTGAACAACTTTTAGGTCAAGGCGATATGTTGTTTTTACCAGCTGGAATGCCAAAGCCAATTCGAATTCAAAATGCTTTTATTTCTACAGAAGAAGTCGAAAAGATTACTAATTTTATTTATGTACAAAAAGGTTATTCAAAAAGATATTTCTTACCTTCTTTATACGATAAAAGAAAAGAAACAGCAAATAATTTATTATCAGATTTAGACCCAATGTTTGAAGAAGCGGCACGCGTAATTGTTAAACATCAGCAAGGTTCTGTTTCATTATTACAAAGGAAATTAAAACTTGGCTATTCCCGGGCTGCAAGAATTGTTGATCAGCTTGAACAAGCTGGAATTGTAGGTCCGTCAGAAGGGAGCAAAGCGCGCGAAGTGATTGTTGAAAGTGAAGAACAATTAGAAACTATTTTAAGGTCTTTGTGATGAAAACTAAATTATTTTTTTTCATTCTGCTTTCTGGATTTTTATTCGCACAAAATCCAAAAGATTTTATAAATAAAATACAAACCAAATTCAATTCAGTTTCAAATTTTACTTCTAAGTTCACTCAAACTTTTTATACTGCACATGGCACCGAAGGTGGAAAAGCAAATGGCAGTTTTTATTACAAAAAGAAAAATAAATTTTTTGCAGAAACAAATAATAATATTATATCTTCAAATGGAAATACAGTTTGGAACTATGATAAAAGATTTAAGAGAGTTGTGATTAGTAATTTCAGTGACGATCCAACTTCATTTTCATTGGAAAAATTTATTTTTGCTTATCCATCTTTATGCAAAGCTGAAATTCTTAAAGATGAAAATGATGCGTTGTTATTAACACCAAAGGATAACGATCTACAATTTAAGCAAGTTAAAATTTGGAAGACTTCCGATAATTTAATTTCAAAAATGGAATTAATTGATATTGGTGATTTAAAGTATTCATTTACCTTTAGTGACATTAAAATAAATCAAGATTTGCAAGATTCTAAATTTGAATTTCAAATACCTCAAGGAACTCAAGTTATTGACCTCAGATAAAAAAAATAATCAACTTACAAAGTATTTAAGTCTGTTTTTTACTTTTTTGTTGACAGTAATTTTTTTATTTATTGCTTTTAGAAATGTGGATTTGAAAAAATCTTTACAATTAATTTCTCAAATAAGTTTGCTAAATATTTCAATTTATTTAATTGTTTTTTTTGCATCTCATTATGCTCGTGCAATAAGATGGAAATATATGCTGCTTTCAATAAAAAAAGATGTTTCGTTAAATCATTTGTTTGGTTCAGTAATGGTTAGCTATGGTGTAAGTTGTGTTGTTCCTCGTGCAGGTGAAATTTATCGTGCATTGTTTTTAGGCAAATGGGAAAATATTTCTCGTTCCACTGTTTTAGGAACTATTGTAATTGAAAGAATCATAGATATTACAATATTTGCATTTGCATCTCTTGTTAGTGTTTCTCTTTATTCAGGAAATTTATATGAAGAAATTACATGGCTGAAATCATCACTTATAATTGGTTTTGCACTTATATTTTTTACAATAGTTTTTTTAATTATCTTAGTTCAAAATCAGGAAAGATTTAGAAGATGGATTATAATTTTGAGTAATAAATTAAGTCCTAAAATATCAGAAAAATTAAACTCATTATTTGATACATTGATTGAAGGATTTTCAAGCATTAAAAAAAGTAAACATATTATTGCAGTAATTGTATGGTCATTGATAATAATTTTGTTATACGCACTGAATTCATACGTTGGTTTTTTTATGTTTGATATGCATAATCAAAATGATATTAATTTTATTTCTGCATGGATTTTTATGACTATAAGTTCATTTGGTGTTTTAATTCCAACTCCAGGTGGAACTGGTTCATATCATGCAATAGCAATTTTTGTTCTAACTCAAATTTATCATTTTAGTAATGATGTTGGTGCGGCTTATGCAATTCTAACTCACTTTTTATCTTATTTTGCTTTTGTTATTTCCACACTATTGATAATTTATTTTTTTAATCTTCAAAGAAGTAAAAAAGGTTTGCCAAAAGAAAATTTTATTTCTGTTTTTAAGGACTAATTATTAATGAGAAAAATACTTTTACTAATTCTTATAACTAATGCAATATTATTTGCACAAGTTGATGTATCTGCATCAATGGGTTTAGACTTTAAATATGCATCAAGTTTCAGAGATTATATCAACACAAGTTTTGCAATGTCAAATCAGCTGCCATCATTTAAAAGTGCTGTTACTTTTAATGTTTCTGTAGATTACAAGTTGAATAAGAATTATGCAATTGGTTTTGAGCACAATATTCTAATTGATTCTTACAACGCTCAGTTTGGCGTCGGTGGTGCATATGAATTATCATATGAAATTCAAAGACCAACACTTATTGGTTACTATCTTATACCTGGTTATGGTTATCAATTTAAATTTGGTTTTGGGTTAGGGTTAAGGTTTGTAAATCTATCTGAAAGAATTCTAACAGAAATAAATTATAAATCTTCTGGCTACGGCTTTTTATTTAAAGCTGAAGGAAATACTTTACTATCTAAAAATTTTTATGCTTTAATTGGTGGTAATTTAAGAATTGATAAAATTGGTGATGTTGAAAATGATGGAAAATTTATAGTTAATAGAAATACAAAAGAAAATTTAAACATGAATTCAATTTCATTTGGAATTTATTTAGGTATTACATACACATTTTAGGAGGCAATTTGACTTTTATTGAAGCAATAATATTAGGATTGGTTCAGGGATTAACAGAATTTTTACCAATTAGTTCAACTGCTCATTTAACTTTTGCAGGTAAGTTAATGAATTTAATTTCTGATACTAATCCTGAAAAGTGGACTGCATTTATTGCAGTAATACAAATTGGAACTTTACTTTCTGTTCTAATTTATTTTTGGAGAGATTTAATTTTAATAGTTAAAAAGTTTCTTGAAGAAAATTTGTTTAATCAAGTTAAACTATCTAATCAGTCAGTTGACTCAAAAGTTGGCTGGTACATTATTATTTCTACTATTCCTGTTGTTGTAATTGGTTTAGCTTTTAAAGATTTTATAGAAGGAATTTTTACTAAAAATTTATATGTGATTTCTTCAAGCTTGATAATATTAGCTCTAATATTGGCAATTGCTGAAAGAACTGGTAAATTTTCAAGAAAATTAAATGATTTAAACTGGGTTGATGCTATAATTATTGGTTTTGCTCAAGCTTTATCTTTAATTCCCGGCTCATCACGTTCTGGCACAACAATAACTGCCGGATTGTTTTTAGGGTTAAATAGAGAAACAGCAGCACGTTTTTCTTTTTTAATGAGTATTCCCGCAGTTGCCGCAAGTGGTCTTCTTCAATTTTATCAATCATTAAAATACATTGATCAACATGGTTTGATCGTGATGATAATATCAACAATTGTATCTGCTATTGTTGGTTATTTATCAATTGAATTTTTACTCAGGTTTTTAAAGACAAAATCTTTGTGGATTTTTATAGTTTACAGAATAATTATTGGAGTATCTATTTTAATTTTCATTTTTACTGGAATTATAAAACCATAGGTGATAAATGAAAATATTTTTATTTACAATTATTTTATCTTTTTTAATAATTAGCTGTTCAAAAAATTATAAATCAGTTAATCTAAAAGATGAAATAAAATCAAATAAATCTCTTCAGGAATTAATTAATATTAAAGAAAATGAACATTTAGTTGCTTTAATTCAAACGGATTTTGGAAACATCGAAATAGAATTATTTCCAAACGAAACACCTAAAACAGTTCAAAATTTTATAGGATTATCACTTCAAGGTTATTACAATGGATTAACATTTCATAGAGTTGTAAAAGGATTTGTAATTCAGGGTGGTGATTCAACAGGAACTGGTAAAGGTGGAAAAAGTATTTATGGTCAACCTTTTGAAGATGAATTTACAAGAAAATTAAGACATGATTCCCCTGGTGTAGTTTCAATGGCTAATCGTGGTCCCAACATAAACACAAGTCAATTTTTTATTACACTTGCTCCACTACCAGATTTAGACGGAAGGCATACAATTTTTGGAAAAGTAATAGATGGTTTAGAAGTTGTTAATAAAATTTCTATGCAACCAACTAATGAAAATGCTTACCCGATTTCTAAAATTTACATAAAAAGAATTGATATAGAAAAAAGAATATATTAAAATGGCACAAACTTCAGTTCATTCAATTAATGATATTGTTAAATATTTAGACGAAAATAATTTACTTCCAATTTATTTTTTATTTGGTGAAGATACTTTTTCTCTTGAATCAGCTTTATCATTTCTGCAAACTAAAATTGAACCATTTGTTTTATCAGCTTTTGATAAAGAAATAATAAATGCTGAAAAATCAACTGAACTGAATAATATTATTGACCTGCTTTACTCTTTTCCATTTGGAGGTGGAAAAAAAATAATTATTATTAAAAACTTTGAAGTTATAAAAGACAAAAAATCACTTGTTGATTACATTAACAACCATACAAGTTTTTCAATATTTGTAGCAATTTATAATGGAAGTTTAACAAAAAATGATTTATCAAAAGAACCATACTTAAGTTTGTTTAAGAATGGTTTTCTTTTTGAAGCAAAAGTATTAAAAGGTGAAGAGTTAGTTCAATGGTTTGTAACAATTGCTAAAAAAAATAATTTTGATCTAAATCAAGAAAATGCAAGAACAATTATAGAAATTGTTGGTGAAGATAAATCTTTACTTGAAATGCATCTTCAAAAATTTATTACTTTTTCACAAGGGAAAAAATTATCTCTAAATGAACTAATTAAACTTTCATCGCAAACAAAACAATATTCGATTTTTGATTTGTTAAATTCTCTTGGAAAAGGAGATAAATCTAAAAGCATTTTAATTGCTAATAATTTACTTGATAATGGCGTTGATATAATCGCAATACTCAATATGATTTCTAAATTCATTTTGACTATTGCGTACTCGATGGAATTTATAAGCCAAAAAATTTCTGACAAAGAAGCAGCAAAAAAAATTGAAATGAGTGAGTATTTTTATCTGAAATGTAAAGAAGCAAAATATTTTTTAAATTCAGATAAACTAGAAAATGCTACCCGTGCTTTATTGAATGCTGATCTATCCATTAAATCAACATCTATGGATTCAAAAACAATTTTACATGTTTTGATTACAGAACTTTTAACAAATGTAAGCAAAAATCCATTTGAAACTTAATTTGATTTTATTTTTAACTATTTCTAAAATCGTTGTAAAAAATTGAAACTTTTTTCTTAAAAAGAGGTAAAAAACCAGTTGAATAGGCGATTAACAGATTTTACTGATGAAGAATTAATTAAAGAATTTCAGGATAATAATACATTAGAAGCCTATGAAATTCTGGTTAAACGTTACAAAGATCCTTTGATGAATTTTGTTTATAGATTTTTAGGTGATAAAGATTCATGCACAGATGTTGTACAAGAAACAATGATAAAGTTTTATTTAAATAAAGATTCGTATCGTTCTTTTGCAAAATTTTCAACGTGGATTTACACTATTGCCGCTAATCTTGCTAAAAATGAATTGAAAAGAAGAAAGAGAAGAACAATTTTTTCAATTGATAACAATGATGATGAAAAATCTTTACAAATTGAAGATAAAATGTTTTTACAGCCAGATAAAGCAACCGATAGTGAAATTAAAAACGAAATAATTCAGAATGCTCTTTTAAAAGTTAAACCAGTTTATCGTGAAGTTGTAATTTTAAGAGATATTCAAGATTTATCTTATGAAGAAATTTCTGAAATAACTGGATTGCCAATCGGAACTGTAAAATCAAAAATTAATCGTGGAAGAGCACAATTACAAAAACTATTAAAGAATATTTATAAAGAGTAGTTTATGAAAAATTTCTACAATGATGATGAAAAAAAATATTCTAACTTGTTAAATGATTTAAAAAATCTGCCCAAAATAAATACACCCGAAAATTTTGAATTCAATTTAATGACAAGAATTCAAAACGAAAATTTCGGAGATACTAAAAATCCTAAAACTAATTTTAGTATATATAAATTTTTAGCACCCTCTGCAATTGTTGTTACAGTCATTCTTTTATTTTTTCTTTTTTATCCGCAAAAAAATGAAATTCAAAATCAATTGAACCAACATCGATCAGTTGCTGATACACAATCTTTTGCAAGTAATATAAATAAAAAAGTAGAAGAACAATTAATTCCAAAAAATGAGTTAAAGCCTAAAGAAATTAAAAAGGAAATCTCTAGTCAAAACACAAATCAAAAAGAGAAATCAGGTACAATACAAGAATTATTAAACCAAAGATCAATTTCAGTGGATGATTACCTATCAGGCTCAACAGTTACAAACAGAGCTTTGCAAAGAAGTAATGTTGTTAAAAGTGGAGATGAACCAATAGTTGATGGTTTTTTTATTGAAAAACAAACTGACAAAAAAACAATTGAAAAATATAGAAATGCTTTAGATTCTTTGAGAAAAGCTCAATCTAAGCTTGATTCTTTAAAAAAAGCTCTAAAATAAAGGATTATTCCAAATATTGATTTGGATATTTATTTCAAGCTGAGTAAATTTGAACCCAAAATTTTAGGAAGTGATGTTAATATGAAAAAAGGAATTCATCCAAATTATCAAAAATGCGAAGTTACGTGTGTATGTGGAAATCATTTTATTACCCGTTCTACCGTAAGTAGCATTAAGTTAGAAATTTGTTCAAATTGTCACCCATTTTTTACAGGTAAACAAAAGATGGTTGATTCAACCGGACGAGTTGATAGATTCAATAAAAAATATGGTATGAAGAAAGCTTAATTTTTCTATGCTCCAAGTTTAGGGCTGTTCAGCAGCCCTTTTGTGTTTTAAATAACTACCTTTAAGAACCTTTTATTCTTGATTGATATGGAAAACTCGTTTGAAAATTTAAGTCTAAATTTATATCAAGGTGTTCGTGGTCTTGCTGTTAAAATTCTCAATCGCGTTGATAGAACTGATGCATATTTAGATAAACTTCTTGAAATCGAAATTAAAAATTCACAATTATCTGGTGTAGATAAATCACTCCTTTTTGAAATTGTTCATGGTGTTACAAGATGGCAGGGAAGAATTGATTGGATTCTTACCGGGTTTTATAAAGGCCAATTTTCTAAAGCAATTCCGAATGTTAAAAATGCTTTACGCGTTGCACTATATCAAATTTTATTTCTTGATAAAGTACCCGATTATGCGGCTGTTAATGAAGCAGTTGAGTTTGTTAAAAAATTACAAGGTCAAACGGCAGCTGATTTAACTAATGCAATTCTAAGAAATATTATTAGAAATAAAGAAGCAATACGTTATCCCAATCCTGAAGAAGATTTAATAAATTATTATAGTGCTTATTTTTCACATCCAACATGGCTTGTAAAAAGATGGATTAATCGTTTTGGAGAACAGGAAGCTGAAAAATTATTTTTAGCTAATAACAGCAAACCCTCTTTAATGATTCGTGTTAATAATCTTGTAACAAATATTGATGAATTAAAATCATTACTTAATAAGGTTGAATTAAAATTTTCAGATGGAAAATATTTAAAGGAATTTTTAAGAATAAATATCTTAACAAATATTACAGATTGGGAATATTTTGCAAAAGGATATTTTTCTGTTCAAGATGAAAGTACCGGCTTTCCGATTAAATTATTAGAACTTGAGCAAAATCAAAGAGTTTTAGATTTATGTGCCGCGCCAGGTGGAAAAACTGCTTTTATTGCTGATGAAATGAATAATACAGGTGAGATTATTGCTTTGGATAAATTTGAAAGCAGATTGAACATACTAAACAAAAACCTTGACAGATTAAAAGTTAAAAATGTAAAAACATTTGCTGTTGATGCTTTAGATTATGAGGACAGTAAGGGATTTGATAGAGTTTTAGTTGATGCACCTTGCAGTGGTTTAGGCACTTTAACAAAAAAACCAGATTTAAAATGGAAAAAAGATCTTGGTGATGTTAGAAAAATTTCTAATATCCAATATGAATTATTAAGGAAAGCTTCTTCATTGATAAAAAGTGGTGGTTATTTGGTTTATAGCACATGCACAATCGAACCAGAAGAAAATTTTGATGTTGTAAAAAAATTTTTAGAAGAAAATCCAAATTTTGAATTAATTAAAGATCATCCACAAATTCATAAAAGTGTTATTGATGAAAATGGGTGTGTCTCAACTTTACCTCATATTCATGGAATTGATGGATCTTTTTCTGCAAAAATTAAAAAAATAAAATAAATGGCTTCTGAAGAATTAAATAATTTTTCTAAAGAATTAAAAGAACAGCGGGAAAAAACCGGTGTTACTCTTCAGCAAATTTCTCAAAATACTAAAATTGATATAAAATTTTTAAAGTCCATTGAGGAAGGAAATTTTAGTATTCTCCCTGAAATTTATGTTAAAGCTTTTATAAAAGAATATGCAAGCTGTATTAATCTCAATCCAATCGAAATAATTAAAAAATATGAAGATGCAAAACTTGGTCGTGAAATAAAAAAAACAGAAAATCAAGTTATTGATGAAAATAATAATGAACTTGGCGATGAAGAAAATGAATTAACTAAAAATAATTTAAAAAAAATTGAAACTGAGACAGTTGAGAGATACAATAACAAATATAATTTTTCGATTAGGATTAATTACATCATTGGTTCAATAATTTTATTAGCCGCACTTTCAATTTTATATTATAGCATTATTTATACACCTGAAAAAGAGATTAAAGTTGTAAATAATAATTCAGAATACAATACATCAGAAAGATTTGAAGTTGAAAAACAAAACACTATTAATCAAGAAAATCTTAATCAGAATTTTTATAAAGATGATTCATTAAAATTACTTATAAAAACTAATGCAGATGTTTGGGTAAAAGTAATTAAAGATGGTAAAAATGTTCATCAAAAAATGACGCATAAAGATTCAAAATTGCAATTCAAAGCAAAAGAAAAATTTAGTGTTAGTGTTGGAAATGCAGGTGTTGTTCAAATTTTTTATAATGATAATGAAATTAAAGATTTAGGTAAGTTTGGTGAAATTAAAAACGTTACAATTACACCTGATACAATAAAATTTCTAACAATAAAAAGAGATGACAAAAAATCAAATTAAAAATAAAATTGATGAGCTTCGTAAACTAATAAATAAATACGATTATGAATATTACGTATTAAATAAACCTTCTATTAGTGATTATGAATATGATAAAATTTTTAATGAATTATTAGAACTTGAAAAATCCAACCCAGAGTTTATCTCACCTGAATCACCTACTCAACGTGTTGGTTCGGATATTACTAATGAATTCAGACAAATTAAGCATGAAGTTCCAATGCTTAGTCTTGCAAATACTTACAGTGAAAATGAATTATTAGATTTTGATAGAAGATGCAAAGAAGGTTTGTCAAGCAACGAAATACCCGAATACGTTTGTGAACTTAAAATTGATGGTGTAAGTGTAAGTCTAAAATATTCAAATGGAAAATTACTATATGCAGCAACGCGTGGCGATGGTACAATAGGTGAAGAAATTACAAATAATGTAAAAACTATTAGGTCTGTTCCTCTTTCTATTGAAGATGATGAATTCAAAAAGATTGATTTTGAAGTCAGAGGAGAAATTTATATTGAAAAAGAAGCTTTTATTAAATGGAACTCTGAAAGAGAATTGAAAGGTGAAAAAACTTTTGCTAATCCACGTAACACGGCATCTGGTACAATAAAATTACTTGATCCAAATGAAGTTGCTAAAAGACCTTTGCAAATATTTCTTTATTATTTATTGACTGATAAAATTGATCTTAAAACTCAATATGAAAATCTTAATAAAATGATTGAACTTGGATTCAGAGTGAATCCAAATTTTCAATTATGTAAAAATATTTATAAAGTTCTTGATTTTTGTAAGAAGTGGGAAAAAGAAAGAGATAATCTTCCTTATGAAATTGATGGTGTAGTAATAAAAATAAATTCAATTAAACAACAAAAAATTCTTGGTAGTATTGCACGTTCACCAAGATGGGCAGTTGCCTTTAAATTTCCTGCTAAACAAAGCAAAACAAAATTACATAAAATTACCTGGCAGGTTGGAAGAACAGGTGCTTTAACTCCCGTTGCTGAATTAGAACCGGTTTTGCTTGCAGGTTCGACTATAAGCAGAGCTACACTTCATAATATTGATGAAATAAAAAGAAAAGATATTCGTGAAGGTGACACTGTTATAATTGAAAAAGGTGGAGATGTAATTCCTAAAATTATTGGTGTTGATTTTTCTGAAAGAGATAAAAATTCAAAAGAAACAATTCCACCGGATAATTGCCCGGTTTGTGGACACAAACTCTTTCAACCAGAAAATGAAGTTGCTATTTATTGTGAAAACAATGAATGCCCGGCACAAATAAAAGCAAGATTAGCTCACTTTGCTTCAAGATCTGCAATGGATATTGATGGTTTAGGTGAACAACTAATTAATCTTTTTGTAGAAAAAGGTTTCTTAAAAACTTTTACAGATATTTATTCTCTCAATCAAAAAAGAGAAGAATTAATTCAAATAGAAAGATTAGGTAAAAAAAGTGTTGATAATCTTTTATCTTCCATTGAAAGAAGCAAAGAAAAGGAATTTGATAAAGTTTTGTTTGCATTAGGAATAAGATATGTTGGAGCAGGTGCTGCAAAAAAAATTGCATATCATTTGAAGTCGATTGATAATCTAATTAATGCATCAAAAGAAGAAATTGAATCAATCCATGAAATAGGGGAAAGCATTGCCAACAGTATTAAAAGATTTTTTAGTGATGAGCATAATTTAATGCTTATTAAAAAATTGAAAGATTTTGGTTTACAATTTTCATTGAAAGAAGCTAAAACTGAATCAGAGGATTCAAAATTCAAAGGCAAATCATTTGTTTTAACCGGAACACTTTCATCAATGACAAGAGATGAAGCTCAAAAGAAAATAGAACAATTAGGTGGAAATGTAACTTCATCTGTCAGTAAAAACACTTCTTATGTTGTGGTTGGTGATAAACCCGGTTCTAAGTATGAAAAAGCATTAAAGTTAGGAATTCATATTCTGGATGAGGAAAAGTTTTTGGAGTTGTTAAACAATGCTTGAAAAACTTAGAATAAAAATGGGGCATTGGATAATTAGAAAAAAATTTCTAAAACCAATTGGTTCACCTTTAAATTTTAATCAAGAAATAAAAAATTCAAAAAATTATCTTTTAATTTTACCTCAAACTGAAGATGAAATATATCACGCTTTAATTATTGCAGATTATCTTTTAACAAAAGATAAAAGTATAACTTTTTTTCTACCTTACAAGTTTAGAAATAGTGTTGATAAATATGATAATTCTACTGTTATTTCATTCCACGAGCAAAGTAAAACAAAATTATATTTACCAAATAAAAATTTTAGAAATAAATTTTCTCAAATGAATTTTGATATAGTAATTGATTTTAACAGAAATGAAGATCTTTTTATGAGTTCTTTATCCAACATTGTTAAATCTAAAATAAGAATTGGCTTCAAAAAGAGTAATTCTGATTTATATTATAATTTATTAATTGAAAATACATCAAATGAGCCTCAAACCTGCTTCAATAACCTTTTGAATACTCTCAAAATGTTTTGAAATATATTGGGTTTATTCTACCTAATTATTACATTTAAAAAGAAAAAAAGAAGAATTTATATGGCAGAAAATTTTAATTATGAACTAAAGAAAATTGCAGATACAGCAATTTTTAAATTGAATGAAAAAAGATTTGATGCTTCAATTGCAGGATTTGTTAAAGGAGAATTTACAATCTTACTGCATACCGAAGATGTCAAAAAATTAATATTAGATCTTTCAGAAGTTGAATATTGTGACAGCTCGGGGTTAAGTGCCATTCTTTTAGCATTCAGAATACTTCAATCTAATGAAGGACAAATAAGAATTGCTTCTCCAACTAAAAATGTTAAAACTTTGATTGAAATTTCTCAGTTAGATCGTGTTCTTACAATTTGTAACTCAGTTGAAGAAGCATTAAAGAGCTTAAATGATAAAAGTTAAAACATAATTTTATAAATAAATTACACAAATGATTGATAAAGATATTTTAAGAGATTTAAAACTTGTAGTTTTTGATCTTGATGGTACTTTACTAGATGAAAATGGTAATGTTGGTGAGGAATCTAAAACTTTGATAAAAGAATTATCTCAGAAAGGTGTTTTATTTTCAATTGCCACTGGTAGATTATTAAGCGCGACAACTCAAATTGCTGATGAACTTGAAATTAAAACTCCTTTAATTACTCTTGATGGTACATTAATTCAAAGATATCCGGATGAAAAAAGTATTTATGTTTCACATGTAAAACCAAAATATGTTAGAAGAACATTAAATCTTGCAGATAAATATTTATTAAAAATTGCTCTTTGCCATGCAAATGCAATTTATTATACTGAAGAAAATTCTATTTTCCCTCAAATGATTGAAAAATTTGGTGCAAAGTATAAACAAGTTTATTCTTATGATAATTTTATCGAAAACACTTTAGAAGTTGTAATGGCAAGCGATTATCAACCAAATATAAAATATGTATCAAACAAAATGAGTTTTCCTTATACATTAGGATTAAGATCAAGTTATTACAAAACAAACAGAGAAGGAGGAATTTATCTTCTTGAAATAAGAAGAATGGGTTCAAGCAAAGGAGATGGTCTTAAAAAACTTCAAAAGCATTTAAAAGTAAAAATGAAAAACACAGCGGTTATTGGTGATTGGTATAACGACAAGTCATTGTTCGAAAATGATAGTATAAAAATTGCCATGGGAAATGCTGTTCCTGAACTAAAACGCATGGCAGATTTTGTACTGAATAAAACAAATAATGAAGATGGTGTTGCAGATTTTCTGAAAATGATTCTTCAAGCAAAAAAGTAAAATGATTTCATCTAAGTTAAAATCAATTCTAAAAAAAAGCAGACGAATAAAAATATTAATTATTCTATCAACCATTCTTATAATAACATTTTTAGTTCCAAAGGGTGAATCAATAGAATCTGAAGTTAAGGTTGGTGAAATATGGGTTCAGGATGATCTAATTGCATCAAAAACGTTTGAAATTTTAAAAGATCCCATACAATACGAAAACGAAAAAAAGAATGTAGAATTAAAAATTTTACCAGTATTTATCAGAAACACTTCTTTAGAAAAATTAATGTTAGATTCAATTAGTCGTTATAATAAAGTTTTGCTTGAAAATATTTATTCTAATTCTATTATCAATAAAACTATTATTAGCGATAATTCATTTCAAATGTTCTTAAAACTAAAATCAAAAAAAAATAACATCATAAAATTACTCGATCTTTCAAAAAATATTTTAAAAGAAATTTATGATAAAGGTATTCTTGATGTAACTAAAAAAGAAATTAAAAAAGATTCAATTCAACTCAGATTAAAAAATATTCAACGAACTTTTCCCATAGATAACTTCATCGAGTATGATAAAATAAATGAATATTTAGTGTATAAAATAAGAGCTGAAATTTTAAGTAGTAATGAAATTGAAAATGCACTTAAAGAATATATTTCTTTATTTATTAAGCCAAACATTATTTTTAGCCTTGGTTTAACAGAAGATTATATTAATCTTGCAAAACAAAAAATTCCCAGAAATATTGGTATTGTAAATGAGAATGAAAGAATAATTGCAAAGCATGATAGAATTACTCAAGAAGCAAAACTAAAAATAGATTCATACAAAATAGCAAAAGGTGATGAAAGAAATTTCCTTGTTAATTTGCTTCAAATAATTGGAATTTATTTACATCTTATTCTTCTTGTATTACCTTTCATAATCTATATTTATCTATTCAGAAAAAAAATTTATGAAGACAATTTAAAGATTACACTTATAGCTATAAATTTCATCTTAATTAGTTATTCAACTTTTCTTATTAACTCCATCAAAACATCACTTCCAATAGAATATTTAATTTTAGTTCCGGTTTCATCAATGATCTTAACTATCATATTTGATTCACGTGTTGGTTTTTATTCAAATGTTGTTTTATCATTAATTGTAGGCGCTTTACGAGGTAACGACTATACATTTGCTGCTGCAAATATCATTACCGGTGGATTGGCTGCATATACTGTTCGTGATATTAAGAACAGAACTCAAATATTTCGTTCTTTCTTGTATATTTTTATCGGATATGCATTAAGCATTTTTGCATTTGGTTTTGAAAGATATCAATCAATTTCAGAAATATTATATAGTTTGGCATTTTCATCGGCAAATGCATTGCTGAGTCCTGTAATTACATATGGATTAATTATCTTCTTTGAAAGAATATTTAATACAACAACAGATCTAACTTTACTTGAACTTACAGATTTGAATAATCCATTATTAAAAGAACTTGCTAAAAATGCACCTGGAACATTCAGCCACTCCATTGCAATGGGAACACTTGCAGAAACAACTGCCGAATCTATTGGTGCAAATTCAATTTTAGCAAGAGTTGGTGCATATTATCATGATATTGGTAAGATGATAGAACCAGCAATATTTGTTGAAAATCAAATTGATACTCATAATATTCATGAAAACATTTCACCTGAAAAAAGCAGAGAGCTTATAATAGCACATGTAAATAAAGGAATTGAGCTTGCAAAGAAAAACAAACTACCCAATGAAGTTATTGATTTTATACCGATGCACCATGGAACAATGGTTCTTACTTATTTTTATGAAAAAGCAAAAAGCCTTTATGGTGAATCAAATGTGAATGTTGATGAATATCGTTATCCTGGACCAAAACCGAATACAAAAGAAACTGCTATAGTAATGCTCGCAGATGCATGCGAATCAACTATTCGCTCAATAGATGAAGCTGATATGCAAGTAGTAGAAAATGTTATAAATAATTTAATTAATAGTAGAATTGATGACGGGCAACTTGATGAAGCTCCATTAACTTTTAATGATATAAAAAAAATTAAAGAGTCATTTTTTAATATATTGATTGGCCATCATCATAAAAGAATCAGATATCCAAACCAGGAAGAGATTGAAACGAAAAGTGAGGAAAAACTTTAATGGAACAATTCATTAATGAGTTCATCACTATTTTACGTTACGAAAAAAATCTTTCAGAAAATACAACAATATCTTACAAAAACGATTTATTAAAATTCGTTTCTTTTCTTAATGTTAAGAATATAGATGACTTCGATAAAGTTGACACAAAATTAATTTCACAATTTTTTGAAAATCAGAGAAAAGATAATATATCAATGTCAACCACTGCTCGCTATATGAGTTCAATTAAAAATTTTTTTCAGTATTTGGAAGACAATAATTACATTCATAAAAATCCAACTTTGATTTTAACCAATGTTAAAATATCCAGAAAATTACCTGACGTATTAACTTTTGAAGAAGTTGAAAAAATATTAAACGCACCTAATGTTGATGAAATATCAGGCTTAAGAGATAAAGCGATTTTAGAATTACTTTATTCTTCAGGTTTAAGAGTAAGTGAGTTGATAAATTTGAAATTAAATGATCTTTTTTTTGAAGATGAAATTATAAGAGTTTTTGGTAAAGGATCGAAAGAAAGAATAGTACCAATTGGAAGCAGTGCAATAAATTGGATTAAAAAATATTTAATAAACTCGAGACCTTTTATTGAAAATAAATTAAAAAGCCAGAATTATTTATTCTTAAATAAAAGGGGCACAAAGTTAAGTAGAATGTTTATATGGCAAATTGTTGACAAATATTCGAAAGAAGCTGGCATTCAAAAAGAGGTTCATCCACATATATTTCGTCATTCTTTTGCGACTCATCTTTTAGAAGGTGGTGCTGATTTAAGAGCAGTACAAGAAATGTTAGGTCATTCAGATATATCAACCACACAAATTTATACACACATTGATAGGAACTATATTAAACAAGTCCACCGTGATCATCATCCACGAGGTTGATTTGCAAAAAAACATTCTTTTTGTTTTAGCATTTATTGGATTAGTATTATTTTCATGTAAACAAGATATTAAAAACAAAAAAAGTAATTTACATTATTCGATTTCCTTAGGAACATTTAAAAACTACAATGAAGCATCTGAATTTAGATTTAATTTTTCAAATGAAATAAGAGCTAAAATCAGATATGAATACATCAGCTCCAAAAAATATAAAGTTTTAATAGGAAATTATGAAAGCTCGTATAATGCTGGTGAAGTTGCTTTTAATTTATATCTTGAAAATAAAATTGATAAATATGAAATAGTAAAAGATGGACAAAATGTTTTAGATGAATTTATAAATGTACCTTTTGTTTCTTTCTATTTAGGAAAATCTTCAATTTATAATTATAATCTTACTACAAAAATTAAAGAGCTTTTATTAAGCTTTGAAAATAGAAACGTCGCTTCAATCAGCTTAACAAAAAAATCTGATAAAATTTTTATTACAGCAGTTGAAAAATTTAGTAATGAAAAACAAATTAAAAATGTTGAATTGTTTTTATTTAATAGAGATAATGATGAATTAAAAAAGTTAATTAATCAAAAAAATATAAACACTATTTATACATATTGGGATAATCCGGATACATTTAAAGTAAATCTTATAAAAGTTGACGAAAAAAATCCTCAAAAAGTATTACAAAAAATTTATGCATTGGATTCTGAAGGCAATGAAAAATATTATAAAGAAAATCATTATGACTTGTTAATGCAAGGATATCCTGTAATTAATAAAAAAAGAATTAACTTTTTTTCATCTGATAATAAAATTGAGATTAAAATTAAAATTGACGATGCCTATAAAAATATTTATTTGCATGATTATAAAAACAGATCCGAAACATTTATTACTTTAACATCAAATAATATTTACGATTTAAAGTGGAATAACGATAATAAATATGCATTTATAATTACTAAAAGTGAAGATAAAAACAATAATAATGATGAATTATTTATAATTGATGTGTCAAATAAAACTATAATCAAAAAATTTACAGGTAATGAATTTGATAATTTATTAGTTAGGGGGAACTTCCTATTTTTTGATGAAATAAAGAATAAAATAAACTGCATACATGTATATAATTTTAAAGAAAATGCTGAATATGATTTAATAAATTCATACGGTGGTTGTAACTTATTTAATTTTCCTAAGGTCTCAAAATGAAAACATATTTTCGTGTATTAAAGTATATCAAACCATATAAAGCACATCTCGTTGCTTCGATGATATTTACTGTATTTTATTCATTGTTAAACGGTTTGTCCGTTTATTTAACCATACCTTTATTAGAAACATTATTTAATCAACATGATACAAATTCGAAAACAGTTATTTCAAAAAATATTCATAACGAAGCAACCAGTTGGCTCAATGGTTTAGAAGAAAAAATTTCTTCAACGTTTAATTCTTTTGTATTTGAAGGAGATATTAATCAAATTTTGTTAAGAATTTGCTTTTTAGTTCTCTTTGCATTTCTTGCAAAAAATATTTTTGGTTATTTACAATCATATTTTCTCGCTTTTGTTGAGCAAGGAATGATAAAAGATTTAAGAAACGAAGCTTATTTTCATCTTCATAAACTTCCTATGAGTTTCTTTAAAAATGAAAAAACAGGAAATTTAATTTCCCGAATTACAAACGATGTTCAAGTAGTTCAAAACAGTGTTTCAGCAATTTTTCTGAACTTAATAAGAGAACCGTTATCAATACTCGTTTTTATGATTATTGCAGTTTCAATAAGCTGGCGACTTACTTTATTTTCCCTTCTTGTATTACCTGTTTCAATTGGAATAATTAGCTGGATTGGTTTACTACTTAGAAAACAAAGCACAATTTTGCAAGAGAAACTATCAGAAATTACAACTATACTTCACGAGACAATAACCGGAGTTAAAATTGTTAAAGCTTTTGGAATGGAAAATTATGAGAATAAAAAATTTTCTGAACAAACAAAAAAGTATTTTAGACTGGTGCTAAAAATTACAAGAATTAGAAACAGTTCACCTCATATAACCGAAGTTCTTAGTGTATTTGTTGGTGTAATTTTAATTTATTATGGTGGCCAATTAGTGTTAGTAGAAAAAAGTTTAAAGGCAAGTGAATTTTTAGGATTTCTATTTTCTATATTTCAAATGATGCCTCCAATCAAAGAGTTAAGTAGTGTTAATAACAGAATTCAGGAATCAAGTGCTGCTGCTGATAGAGTTTTTGAGATTTTAGATACCGAACCGAAAATAAAAAATTCAATAAATTCGGTAAGTAAAAAATCATTTGATGACAAAATAGTTTTTGATGATGTTTCATTTCACTATGATGATAGTGATGAGCTTATTCTTGATTCAATTAATATTGAGGTAAAAAAAGGAAGTGTGATAGCAATTGTTGGTAGTAGTGGCTCTGGTAAAACAACTTTAGTAGATTTAATACCAAGATTTTATGACCCTACATCTGGCAAGATTTTATTAGATGGAGTTGATCTAAAGAATATTAATATTGAAGATTTAAGAGCATTGATGGGGATAGTTACTCAAGAAACTATTTTATTTAATGATACAGTTAAAAATAATATCTCTTACGGAATTCAAAACTGCACAAATGAAGATATAATGAAAGCATCATTAGCTGCTAATGCTCATAATTTTATTTCAGATTTACCAAATGGTTATGATACAATTGTTGGAGAGAAAGGAACAAAACTATCAGGAGGTCAAAGGCAAAGAATTGCGATTGCTCGTGCTTTGTTGAAAAATCCACCAATAATGATTTTTGACGAAGCAACATCTGCACTCGATAATGAATCAGAAGCATTAGTTCAGGAAGCTATTGAAAGATTAATGAATGAAAGAACTACTTTTGTAATAGCACACAGATTAAGCACTATCAGAAATGCTGATAGAATTATTGTACTTGATAAAGGTAAAATTGTTCAGGATGGAAAACATGATTTTCTCTTAAGTGATGAAAAAGGAATTTATAAAAAGCTTTATGAATTACAATTCAGGGAGTTATGACAATCATTAATACAAAAATAAAAAACATAGATCGGTTTATATTTTCTTTTTTGATTTTATTTGTTGCAACATTAAACAATTCAATATTTCTTAATCAAATTGGATTTTTTTCAGTTTACATTTTAATAATTATAAGATCATATTATTTAAAGGACAACTTAATTAAGGAAAATAAACTAAATCATGTTTTTGTGATTTTAACAGCAGTTTTTTTAATTACAGCAATTTTATCTCCATATAAAGAAGAAGCTTTAATTCGTTCAGTAAAAAAAATATTGTTAATACCAATTATCTATTCATTAATCTATTTTATTGATGAAAAAGTCAAAGCAGAAAAAATAATAAAGACTTATTTAGCCGCATCATTAGTTACGAGCATATTTTATTTATTATTCGCTTTTTATCATTACATATATCATTTGTATTCACTTGAAAGTAAAGGCCCATCACCGTTTCAATATGTAATGACTGCTGGTGGATTAATGAGTTTTACAACACTTTTCTTCTTTTCATATTTTCTAAATGAAGATGTTTCAAAAAAAAATAAACTATTATTATTTCTCTCTTTTGTTATTTCATTAGTAGCTTTAATTGCCAGTTACACAAGAGCTGCTTGGTTAGGAACAATATTTGGGCTTATAACAATTATAGTTTTAAAGAAAAAATGGATAATAATTATTCCATCACTGCTTGTTTTATTTTCTTTTATATTCATGTTCAATAATGATAGCAAAGTAGATTTGTACAAAATTGAAAATAACACCTTAAAACATTCCTCAACTCTTAATACAAATGGAAGACCAAATGATATTTTGATAACAAAAGATTACAAAATTTTAGTAGCTGATTATGAGAATGGTTTAATTTTATTGAACAATAATAAAATATTAAATCAAAAAAAGTTTTCTGTACCAATAACCAATCTCATAATGTTGAATGATTCATTGTATGTACTTTATACTTTGGATCAGAGATTTCTTATACTAAAAATTGTTAAAGACAAAACAACAATAATAGATTCATTTTATACAAAAGGGAAAACAGTCGATTTTAAATTTTATAATAATAAATTTTATGTAGCTGATGAAGATAGTGGATTAACAATTTTTGATAACCCAAGTATTCTTCAAGGCAATTTGATTAAATATAAAGGCATATCAAAATTTATTGTGAAAGATTCAATTGTTATTATAGATAATAGAGAACAAAAATCTTTATTTTTAAAAAAAATTATTTCTGATAAATACTTTGCAGACATTGATTCGATTAAAATCAATTCTTCATCTTCAAATATTTTTCAATTTGATGATACTATTTTGCTCCAGACTGATAAAGAATTAATCTCATTTAGAATAGTTTCAAATAAATTTGAAAAAGTACAAGTATTAAAAATAAATGGTTGCTTTAAATCAGTTCATAATGATTCTTTAATTTATTTACTATCCATGAATGGGAAATTATATGGTCTGTATAAAATTAATGAGGAGTTAAAATCAAAAGAATTTTATGATTTCAAAAAAACTATTACAAGTTTTGATGTGAAAAATGACAACCTGGCAATAACTCATTTTTACAGAAATAGGGTAACTTCCATTTTCGATAAATATCATATTACAAATTTTGAAAGGTTAAATATCTGGAAAACAGGAATTAAAATGTTTTTATCAAGTCCAATTTATGGAGTGGGTGATATTGATCTACAAAAGGTATATCAGAATTTTAAAGATCCACATTTAAAAGAAAACTTTGGTCATTTACATAACAATTTTATTAATTGGCTAGTTGTTTATGGAGTAGTTGGTACAATACTCATCCTATTTGTCTTTATTAAGATATTTTTATTTCTGATTGAATTGTATAAGAAAAACAAAAATGAAAAAATATTATCATCTTTTATGATTGGAACAATTGCATCTTTTGTTTCATTTGCATTTGCAGGTTTAGGTGAATATAATTATGGCGATCAGGAAATTATGACTGTGTTATGGTTTTTACTGGGATTGAATCTTGCATTTTATAGAGTTCTTAGCGGAGAAAATAAATGATTAAATTATCAGCTATTATTATTGCCAAAGATGAAGAAGAAAATATCTCCAGATGTTTATCAAGTTTATCAGGTGTAATAGACGACGCCGTAGTGATTATTGATTCTCGCACTAAGGATAAAACTTACGACATAACAAAAACATATCCTTTTGTATATTCAGAAATAATAGATTGGCAAGGTTTCTCTAAAACAAAAATTTATGCTCTTTCAAAAACTAAATATGATTGGGTATTATGGATTGACGCAGATGAAGAATTAACCATAGAATTAAAAAATGAATTAAACGAATTTAAAGTCAAAGAACCAGAATATGATTGTTATGATGTAGCAAGACGTGCTTATTTCCTTGGCAAATGGATAAAGCACAGTGGCTGGTATCCAAATAGAATTAAAAGATTTTTCAATAAATCAAAAATTATTTTTGATGATAAAGATGTTCACGAAGGTTTAATTGTAAATAGTAAAGCAGGAAATCTTAAACACGATTTAAATCATTATACTGATCCTAATATTTTTCATTACCTTGAAAAACTTAATAATTACACTTCATTAGCATCCATTGAGTTGTTTAATAAAAATAAAAAGACAAGATTAATTGATATTCTTCTTCGTCCATTATTTATCTTTATTAAAATGTTTATTTTGCGATTAGGATTTTTAGATGGCTTTCATGGTTTTCTTTTAGCTTCTTTTTCATCTTTCTATGTTTTTACAAAATATGTGAAACTATGGGAATTATATAAAAAATGAAGTTCGGAATAGTAGCAAACAAATTAAAAAAAGATGTTGAGAATGTAATTAATATGATCATCAACGAAATATCAAATCACAAATATCAACTAGTATTAGCAGATGAATTAAAAGATATTATTAAATACAACAAAGAACCGTCACTCAATATTAATTTTGTTAAGAGAGAAGAAATTATAAATCATTGTAATATTTTAATTTCAATTGGTGGTGATGGAACAATGTTAAGTTCAGCCTTTTTGGTAAGAAACTCAAACATTCCTTTATTAGGTGTAAATTTTGGTAAACTTGGTTTTTTAGCTGAGTTTGATTTAGATTCATTAAAAATTTTTCTAAACGAAGTTGAAGAAAAAAAGTTTGTAGTTGAAGATAGAATTGCATTAGTTGCAAAATGTGAAAACAGTAGCGATGATTTATTTGCAATAAATGATATTGTTATTGATAAAGGTCCATGGCAAAAAATGATTGAGTTGGAAATCTATATTGATGATGAATATGTAACATCTTTCATGGCAGATGGAATTATAATAGCAACACCAACTGGTTCAACAGGTTATTCACTTTCAACAGGTGGACCAATTGTAAACCCTAAAGCTGATGTTATTACTTTAAGTCCTATTGCACCTCATACTCTTACAATGAGACCATTAGTAATTTCGAGTAAGCAGAAGATTAATATAATTGCTTATTCTCCTTTTGAGAAAATTCAAGTAAGTTCTGATGGCCAAAGGGTTAGTTATTTCAAACCACCTGTTAAAATATTAATTGAAAAAAGTAATAACCCAATAAAACTTGTACATCTAAGCAAAAATAATTACTACGAAATTTTAAGAAGCAAATTATATTGGGGAATAGATATTAGAAAATCTAATTGAGAGAGAATGAAATGAAAAAAAATATTTTAGCTTTATTTATTATAAGTACAATTATTTTAGCTCAAGGTAAATATTCTAAAGTAACTGATGAAAAATCTGGAAAAGAAATGATTGTTGGATTATGTGATTTTTCAGTTTTTGCAGATTCTAATTACTCGTGGTGGTTCGAATCAGAATTTAATAGTTATGAACCTGATTCTTTAATTATTGAAAAACTCAAATCAATAGATAAAAAAAAAACATTATTTTATTTATGGGCACATGGTGCAGCGATAGTAAAAGGGAAGTCCCACGTTTTTATAAAATAATTAAGTTAATAAATTATGATGAAAACAAAATTGAATTAATATGTGTTGATAGGAAAAAAGAAGTAACAAATTATGATGTATCAAATTATGATATAAAATATGTTCCAACTTTTATCTTTCTAAAAGATGAAAAAGAAATTGGAAGAATTATAGAATCACCAAAGCAAAAGCTTGAAGAGGATTTATTAGAGATATTTTTAAAATAAAAATGCCTCAAACAATTAACTTATTGAATGAGGCATTAAAATTAATTTTTTCCTAAAGTAATCATATCAGGCATTTCAATTTTTTCTTTGTAGTTTTTTGGTTTTTTAGATGAACCATTACCATTATGCCCATTACCATTGTTCCCATTTTTCTTCACTATTTCTATCTGAATTTTATTATCATATAATTTATCAGCATGAGATTCACGATAAACAAAAATTTCATTTTTATAATTTCTCATAACAATTCTATCATTATCACGATGTAAAACATATTGAGGCAGAATAGGAATTTTACCGCCACCGCCTGGTGCATCAATTACAAAATGTGGAATAGCAAGACCACTTGTATGTCCGCGTAGTTTAAACATTATTTCTAAACCCTTATCAAGTGAAGTCCTGAAATGATTTGCTCCTCTTGTTTCATCGGCCATGTATAAATAATATGGTCTGACTCTAATCTTTAATAATTTTTGAAAAAGCTCTTTCATAACTTCTGCATCATCATTAACGCCTTTCATCAATACAGCTTGATTACTAACAGGAATGCCAGCATTTGCAAGCATTTCGCAAGCTTTTGTGCTTTCCGGTGTTATTTCCCATGGATGATTGAAATGTGTATTAACATAAACAGGATGATATTTTTTTATCATTTCAACTAATTTAGGTGTAATCCGATGTGGAAGAACACATGGCATCTTTGACCCAATACGGATTATTTCAATATGTGGAATTTGACGTAACCTTTTTAATATTTTTTCTAACATTGTGTCTGTTAACATAAGCGGGTCGCCACCAGAAAGTACAACATCTCTTACTTCTGTATGTTTCTCAAGATATTTAAAAGCAGATTCCAGTTCTTTCATAGAAATTTTATCTGAGTTTCCCACTTTTCTCTTTCTTGTACAAAACCTACAATACATTCCACATTGACTGGTTGTTAAAAATAATACGCGGTCAGGATAACGATGAGTAATATTTGGCACTGGACTCATTGCATCTTCTTGAAGAGGATCTTCAAAACCTTCTACGTCTTCAAGTTCTGCTTTATCAGGAACACATTGTTTCCAGATTGGATCGCCAGGATAGCGAATTAAAGAAAGATAATAAGGATTTATTCTAGCTTGAAAAAAGTTATCTAAGCGTTCAGCAACTTTTTTATCGATCCCAAATTTTTCTACTAATTGATCGACAGAATGAACACTATCTCTTATCATTTGCTGCCAAAGTTCCATATTAGATGCCCTTTATATTTTTTGCACTTAAGTTTTAAAGTATTTTCCAAAAACTATTAAGTTATCTCCAACTTTATAAAAATCTTTAATTTGGGTAACAATGGAATAATTATTTCTCATATAAAAATTTCTTGTTGCATTGTAATTATCTTGAGATGAAGTTTCAGCTAAAATCCATCTGCCATTATTTTCTTTTACAAAATTTTCACAATGCTCAAGTAAAACTTTTCCTATTCCTTTATCTTGTGCAAAAGGGGCAACAACAATCCAATAAAGGTCAAATACACCATCTGTTAAAGCTCTTTTGCCTACACAATGGTAACCTAAAATTTTTTCATTATCTTCATAAACAAAAACATTATAGTAATTTTGTTCTGGTTTATTTAGAGCTTCATCAATTAATTCCATAGCAACAGCTTTTTCTTCAGCAGAAAAGTTTTCTATTTCATGAATAATTTTTTCTATTTCATTTCTGTCTTTAGATTGCAGCTTGCGTATCATATTTATTTCTCTCAATTGCAAATGAAATTATAGTGTATAAAAGTTGTTCATAGTTTATATTGGCAGTTTGTGCACTACGAACAAAACCTGTGTCTGGTGAAATGTCCGGATTTGGATTTACTTCTATTACATAAGGGATATTGTTTTTATTTAGTCGTATATCAACTCTTGCATAGTCACGGCATTCCAAAGCTTCAAATGCTTTCCATGCAACTTCCTTAACTTTTTCTTCAACTTTGGTTTCTAAACTTGCAGGGCATTTTGGAATTGTATTTTTATAATATATACTTTCTTCTGACCATTTTGCTTCATAGGTAATTATTTTGGGCAAATTTCCTGGTAAGGTTTCAAAACTAATTTCAGAAATGGGTAAAATTTTATTTCCCAATATTGCAACATTCAATTCTCTTCCATCAATAAATTCTTCAATTAGTACTTCCTGATTAAATGAATTGAACAAGTAATTTAACCTTTCAACAAGTTGATTATAGTTTTTTACAACCGAGAATTCTGAAATTCCTATGCTTGCATCTTCTCTTAATAATTTTAGTATAAGAGGATATTTTAATTTTAATTCAGATTGTTTAGGGATGTAATTCAATTCACAAGTAAAATGTTTTGGGGTTTTAATTTTATGTGATTGAAGTATTTGTTTGGTTCTTGATTTTACTAAACAATTACCAAGTGTTTCTGGTTTATTGCCGGTGTATTCAAAACCAAGTAAATCATAAAGGCCAGCGAAATAAATTTCAAAATTAGTATTACCTTCAATTGATTCAACAAAATTAAAAACAGCATCTGGGCTAAAACTTAAAATATTATTTATAGCATTTTTAATATTTCTATTAACAGCAAGTGTTTCAACAAAGTTATATCTCTTTAATAAAATATTTTTAATGTTTTCGATTTGTTTTAAAAATTCCCTTTCAGAGAGATCATTTACTTGTTCATATTCAATACCATCTTTACCAAGATAATTATTGTAATATCTTGTTGGTTCATTGTAACAGATTAATATTTTTTTATCATGTTTCATAAAAGGTTATGACGTTTTACGGCGGTGAATAAAACTCTGTTAATCATTTCTTCGTAATTCATTCCAGCAGTGCGAGCAGCTTTTGGGAAACATGAATTATCCTCGGGATCTGGTAAAATTCCAGGTAAAGGGTTTACTTCAATAACATTGGGTATATTATTTTGGTCTAGACGTATATCGATTCTGCACCAATCTTTGCATCTTAAAACATGAAAAGTTTCTTTTGCAATATCAGTGATTTTTTTTTCTAATATAGAATTAATTTTTGCTGGGCATGAAAAAATATTTAATGGATTATCCTTGGTATCAACAACCCATTTTGCTTCGTATGAATAAATAGGTGCTAA
>CAZVBT010000220.1:0-1799 GCA_964625385.1 uncultured Melioribacter sp.
GAATGGATTTATGGCGAAAACTATCCTAAATATACTGTAGGTAAAAGTATAAAAAAAAATAACGATGATTCTTATAGCGTAACTTTAAGATTAAAACAAAGTGTAAACACAAATCCAACTTAT
Organism: uncultured Melioribacter sp.; assembly: GCA_964625385.1. Lineage (GTDB taxonomy): Bacteria > Bacteroidota > Ignavibacteria > Ignavibacteriales > Melioribacteraceae > Stygiobacter. The sequence goes on from CAZVBT010000220.1 coordinate 124, forward strand.
TTCATAATGCCAGTGAAAATTAGAGTTACATTTATAAACGGTACATTAGATACAACACTTTTTAATAATCAACAAGAGCAAGTTTGGATAATGAACTTTAAAGGTAAAATTCCAACTGATGTTGAACTCGATCCCGATAATTGGCTGCTTAAAGATGTAATTGCAACAACTGATATAAAAGATGAAAATATTTTACCATCAGTGTTTTATTTGTATCAAAACTATCCAAACCCAATGAATCCAAGCACAAAAATAAAATACTCATTACCAGAAAGTGGATATGTAACGCTCAAAGTTTATGATATACTTGGACGTGAAGTTGCAACGTTAGTAAATGAGTACCAAAAATCCGGAACATATAGTACTGAGTTTAGTACAGGGAGTTCTGAGTTATCGAGCGGTGTTTATTTATACAAATTAAATTACAATGGACAAACACTAACGAGGAAAATGATTTTAGCAAAATGATGATTAATGTATAATTTATAATGTAAAATGTAGAATTTTTAGTTAGTAGATAAGTCTATAATGAAAAAGTGATAAATGGCAGGTAGTTCCTAAATTATACATTATACATTTTACACCTTTCTGCCGACAGGTAAATTATAAATTAACATATACTTTGCAGAGAGGAAGCAAATCTGTGTTATCTGTGGTTAGCTTTTTACCACAGATTTCACAGATTAACACAAAAAGTAATTTAAAATTAAAAAATAAATACACACCGACTTAAAAAGAATCAAAATATTCTTTTAAACAATTCTTGAAGTTTGAGGCACTATAATTTATATTTACCACCCATTTTGAGGAAGTTATTTAAAATTTTGGCGAGGTAGCTCAGTAGGTTAGAGCAGTGGAATCATAATCCACGTGTCGGGGGTTCGAATCCCTCCCTCGCTACAAAAAATAAATGGAGTATTTTAATGTTCACTTTATTAGTAACAATTTCCGTTATAATTGCTGTTTTATTGATTATTATTGTTTTATTACAAGCAAGTAAAGGTGGTGGATTAGCTGGTTCTTTTGGTGGTGTTGGACAAGTAGGAGCTGTATTTGGAACAAGAAGAACAGCTGACTTCTTAAGTAAATTAACCTGGTGGCTTGCTGGTTTTTTAATGATTTTAGCAATACTAATTAATCTTTTCTTTTTGCCTGGGACAGGCAGTAAAGACAAAGAAAGCGTTATTCAAAGTTCAAAGCAATCGGTGCCAACTGCTCCGGTTGTTCCATCTCAAACAGGTCAGCAACCTGCAAATAAATAATATAATTTTTTAGAATCTCAAAGGTTCTTTCGGGTTATTCAGAAAGATGCTTTTGAGATTTTTGTTTTTAAATATGGATTTAATATGAGTGAAAAAAAACAAAAAGCACCTGTAAAGGCATACAATAATTTAGAGTTTCTTAATTCTAAAGAAGCAAGAACAGTTAGAATATTAGCTGAATTTTATGAACCGAAAGCAAGATTTGAAAAAAATAAAATTATAGATACAATTGTTTTTTTTGGTTCAGCAAGAATTGTTTCGAGAAGAGATGCTTTAAAACAATTAAGTGATGCTAAAAAAGACAAAGGAAAAAATAGTAAAGCAGTTTTTGATAAAGCACTAAAAGCACTTGAAATGTCTCAATATTATGAAGATGCAGTTGAACTGAGTAAGAAGTTAACTGAATGGAGTTCA
>CAZVBT010000221.1:0-7073 GCA_964625385.1 uncultured Melioribacter sp.
GAATTATCGACGGATGTTGAAAAAAGAACTGTTGAAATATTACTTATTGTTTCTCTAAAAATATTTTCAAGATCGGCTTCTTTTGTAATATCTGTAAATAGTGATAATACGCTTAGATCTTTTTTCCCATTTTGAATTAAAAATGAATTAACGCGAAACCATTTTTCAAGATTATTATCATCAATATATTTTAACTCATAATCAACAACGTTGGTTTTTTCAGTAAGAGCTTTAATAAATGGTAAATTTTCAAACGGTAATTTGTGGTTTGCAAAATCGTAAAAGTTTAGATTAGAAATTAAATCTTTTGTTATCTCTTTTTTTGATTTACCAATAAGCTGTGCAAAGTAATCATTTACAAAAGTAATATTATAATCTTTTCCAATTATTAAAATTGGTGCTTGTGATTTAATAAGATAATTGTTTTTGCTAACTTTTTTTTCTGATGTTGCTGCTGTGACTTTTTTTTTCGATTTATTTTTTGATGTTATGTTTGTTTTTTTCATTAATAAAGTCACTAATCTTTTTTTTAGTTACAAATTTATTTCCAGGTTAATTTAGGTTTTGGTGGGGCAAAACTATCAATTGCTTCCTGCAAAGTTTGGAAAATCTTAAATACTTTATCCATTCTTGTTAAAACAAAAACTAAATCTGGAGTTTCTTTTGCATAAATAAGTCTTAAATCGCCATTCATTGTATTAACCTTTTTAAGTAAAGAAACCATTGCACCAAGAAAAGTAGAATCTATATATTCACAATTAGATAAATCAATAACAAATTTAACATTACCTTCTTTGATTAGCTCAGATACAAAATCTTTAAATGAAACAGCTTTAGCTAAAGTTGCTCTAGTTAAATAGACGTGAACAACTACAATATCACTAATTTTTTCTGATTTAAATTCCATGATTTAATATAATTATTTAAAATTGTTTTGTGAATATATTAATTAATGCATTTAATTAAAAGATAGCTGTCAAATATTATATTAGTTTTAATTTATAATTGTAAAAAAAATTTTTATAAACTTAATCCTAAAAAGTATTGTTAATATAAGAAAAGTGAAAAATGAAAATTGCTATAAGCGGCGCAACAGGATTAATCGGTAAAAAAATTATTGACGAGTTAATAAAAGGGAACGATGAAGTAATTGTTTTAACTCGTTCAGTTCATAAAGCAAAAAATGTTTTTGGAAACAAAATAAATTTTATTAATTGGTCTAAAAATATTACCGACTGGCAAAATCAATTAGAAAAAATTGATGTGGTAATTAACCTTGCTGGTGAAAACGTTATGGCAAGAAGATGGAACGACCAACATAAAACAAAAATTTATTCAAGCAGAATTGATGGAACAAAAAAATTAGTTGATGCAATTTCAGGTTTATCTTGTATGCCAAAAGCTTTTATCTCTGCTTCCGCAATTGGCTATTATGGAAATATAAATGATGAAGTTGACGAAAATTCAAAAGCGGGAAGCGATTTTTTAGCTAAAGTTGTTAAAGATTGGGAAGAAGCTTCTCAACCTCTCGAAGATAAAAAAATAAGAAGAGTCATAATTAGAATTGGAATTGTATTAGATAAAAACGAAGGAGCTTTACCCAAACTTGTATTACCATTTAAGTTTTTTGTTGGCGGTTCAATTGGAAGTGGTGAACAATGGCTTTCATGGATTCATGTCGATGATTTGGTAAAAATATTTTTATTTGCTATTGAAAATGAAATAAGTGGTGTTTACAACGCAGTATCACCTAATCCGGTTAAGATGATAAACTTTGCTAAAACATTAGGAAAAATTTTACATCGCCCTTCATTTATTAAAGTGCCAGAGTTTGCATTAAAATTGGTTTTAGGTGAAGGTGCAGCTTCAATTCTAAATGGCGCAAGAGTTAAATCCGAAAAAATTCAGTCGGTTGGATTTAAATTTCAGTATGAAAATCTTGATGAAGCATTAATAACACTTCTTAAATAAAATCATTCATACCATGAAACAACTTCAAAATTTTTAGTATTAGGAAAAGCTGGTGGCGTAACTGTATAAAATCTTTCATCAAATCTATGGTTAAATCTTAGTCCTTTAATAGGATTACTACCAGAATAAGTTGCAGTTTCTCTAGTTGTTTTTGCAATTAAACCACCCAAAATATACCAATAACCTAAAAAACTTTGAGTTACTAAACCATCTTCAGGACCAATATTACCATTCATTGCAAACATAGAAGCTTCTGTGTAAATATTTTTGCTGCGAGTATCTGCATTATCTTTTATTCTAATATTCTCTTCTGCAATTATTCCAAGCATGTCATTAGAACCTGGATTTATTCTGGGGTTATCCTTATATCTTAGATCATTTTCAATATAGACATTACCAAAACCATTACGACCGGCTTTTGTTGCAACAATTGTTACATTTCCATCAAGCGTTCCTTTTGTATAAATATTTCCCTTTTCAACATAAATAACACCATTAGGGGCAAAAGCAGAAAGGGATGTTGTAGTGCTTGCAGACCAGGTTGACGCCCCTTCCAATTTGGATTGATAAGTTACGGTTCCGTCATTGTTGAAATATAATCTTACATCAACACCTTTGTTGGGCGAAGAAGAACCTCTGAATACTGTTGAACCAGCTTTTGTTCTTAAGCCTGTTGTATCAAATTGAAGAGGAATATCGACACCTGGTTGATAACCAGCATTAAATACTGGCGCTCCAGAACCATATTTTGTTAAATTACCTTTTGAGCTAACCTTACCTAAAAACACTGGTGAGCCATAAGTGTAAAGAGTACCATTAACATGAAAAGGTCCATGAAAAGTATCGCCAGTAGCAGGCATAGCAGAAATTGAAGCATAATAATTTCCAAATTTTGCAAAGTTACTAGGCCGTAATTGTACTATTATAGTTTTTGTTACATTATTAAAAGTTCCTTCAGCAACAATAGTAGCAATAGTATTATCAACAGTTTCACTTCCACATTGACCGTATGAATCTCCGTGTGCCATATGTGCAGCGGCAGCTGTTGATGGTAATAATAATGATTTTTGGGCAGCGGGATTTCCAGGTGGTTTATGGCAAATCCAAACTTTTCCAGATGTATTTGCTAATGGATTTGATACATAAACATTAATAATTCCACCAGCAAAAGTTAAATTTGAAAATCCAGAATCCCAATATTTATCCATAAAAATTGCGTTTGCTGCCATATTAGCACCAGCATTAGCAATGTTATATGCTTGTGTTTCGCTATAATATCTACTTATATTATCTATTGAACGATTTGATATACCCAAAAAATTTTGTCCCAATACTAAAAATATCATACTAAAACCAAGCACAAGTAACAAAGAAGCTTTTCCGCCCATATTATCTATTCCTTAAATTTTTTGCTGAAAGACGTATCTGTCTCCAGAAAACTTTTGAATAATCATTTGCATAAGAATAACTGCTCTCAACGGTAATGTTTAATTGAATTGTTTGTATTTGTGAAAAATTTGAAATAGGGAAAGTTAATTCTTGTTGAATTGCATCAAAATATCTTAAATTAAATTGTGTAACACCAAGATTTGCACTTGCTGGTGTTGAACTATTTACTACACGATATAACATTCTATCTCTTTGGTTTGGAGTATCAGCTAAAGCATTTGGTTGACCAACATAATATCTCATTGTATCAACATTACCATCATTGTCAACATCAGTTAAAAATTTTATATCTGTTGAATCTGCAGAAATAATTGCTTTAGAAGGATCTGGGATTTTTGTCCAATCTTTACAATATCCAATTTTTTTAAAATCATATTCCAATAATGTTATTACTTCAACAAGATTTTGTTGAACGATTAAATCTGCTGTGTAATTATATGAGTTTTGAACTGCGGCATCATTTAATCTGAATAAAATCATCAAAAGCATACCACCAGCAATTGTAGAACCTAATATGTCAAGTAATGTACTAAAACCCATAAGTCACCTAAAGTACCAATAACTAAAAATTGTTTGAAGCCTAACTGTATCTTTCATTGATGGGCTTGTAACAGTGACTCTTAATCTCTTACTCCATGTTTTTGAAGTTGTTGAAACAACTTGTCCACCAGAAATTGTAACATAATCAACAACGCAATCTAATCTAAAATCAGCAGAGCGAAATGTACTATCAACTATAACTGTTTCTACGCCAGAAGGTATTGTTCCAATTGGTTGAGCTGTAATAATTCTATTGTAATTGTTAAAGTCATCAAAATCATTATAGTTTGGATAAGTTTCGCCTGATTCAGGGCCAAGCGTATCATAAGCAGTTAATGGTGTAGTAGTTGTAATTGCATCAGAATCTGTTGATTTGTCAAAAGCTTTTGTATTTGCCTCTTCAATTAATGATGTTCCTAATGAAACAGCCATGATGTTAAATTTTGTTTCCATTACTGTTGTACCGGTGGATAAAAATCCATTGTTAACTCGCAAAACTACCATTCCTAAAAGCATAAGTGCGGCAATGGTTAACATCATTTGACCGGTGTTCATTTAATTTTCCTAATTATATATCAAAAAATATTGAAAATATAACCTTTAAACTATACAAAAATCGTGCTTTGATTTTTTTGTGTTTTTAAGCAAAAAATAAAACTGTTTCATTTTTTTTGTAACAAAATGAAAATATTACATGTAATAAATCTTAATTTAATACAAGTTATTATATTGCAATTGAAAAAGGAAATTTTTATGGATCCAATTAATTTAATTTTAGCTATTAATTTATTTTTAACTAGTAGTGCAAATTTTTCCGGAGCTAAAAAAGGATTAAAAACATCTGTTGTTAAATCTGTAGAAAGACCTGTTTCATTTTTACAAAGTGTGCCGCCAAATATTTCTGCTTTAATTTTTGTTTTTACAATTTTAGGAATTTTTAAAATTGGAACATTATCAGAAAATTATGAGCAAACTTTTTACCATTGGCGATTAATAGGATTGGTCATTTATGTTATCTTCTCTTGGATGCAGGTTTTGTCATATAAAACATTAGGGAAAAATTATGCACAAGATGTTGTAATTATGAAAGAACATGACCTAGTTACAAATGGAATTTATAAGTTTATTCGTCACCCTCAATATTTAAGTCAAATAATCAGTGATTTAGGTGCTGGATTAGCATTGTTGAGTTACTTGGTTTTTCCATTTACATTGTTGGTTGAACTACCTCTTTTTATTTCAAGAGCAATTCTAGAAGAAAAATTGCTGCTGAAACATTTTGGCGAAAAATTTTTGGCTTACAGAAAACATTCTGGATTTATTTTTCCATTCATTGGTTAATATGAAATTAATTCTAAAAATATTTTTTTTATTGCTGTTTGTTAATTTGAATTTTGGTCAGCGACTTTATAAAATTTCTGTTCAAATTGATAGTGTAAAAAAGTCCATTTCTTATTTGGATAGAAATGGTATTGACTATTTTTCTTTAAATGAACTTGCGGATTTACTCTTTGCTGGTAAGTATTACAACAAAGATGCTGAAAAGCTTGAATTAAAATTTGAAAAATTCAATATAAAATTCACTGCTAAAAATCCATTTATTGTAATTCAAAATAAAATTGATAATTCTATTGAAACTTTTCAATTACCAATTTCAACTTTGCTAATTAAGAATGATATTTTTATTCCATTAATTTATTCTATTGAATTTTTGACCAAAGTAACTGAAAAAATTTTTAATTATGAATCTTTCTCAAAAAATTTAGTCATTTCAAGCAAAAAAGTTTTTGTTGAAGGAAAACCCAAACAGGATAAAATTGAAAAAACATTTATTCGCAATTTGAGTTTTGATATAAATGACATTTCGATCGAAGAAAAAGTTAATGGAACATTGATTAAGCTTTCAAGCAATAAGATAATTAAGAAACCAAGAAATTCAATTTCAAATAATGTCCTTTATATTTTTTTTAACGATGCAAGTATAGATACAGCAATTATAAATAAAAATTTTCAAGTGGGGTTAGTAAAAAATATTGTTGTAAGAAATTTGAATAAAATAAATTCTCAATTGGAAATTTCATTGAACGATGGCTATTCAAATGTTGAAACATTTCAAGATAAAGACACAAAAGAAATTTTAATAACAATTCATAAAAAGTTTTTGGTTCAAGCAGAAGAAAATAAATCCAAGTGGGATTTTGATTGTATTGTTATAGATGCTGGTCATGGTGGAAAAGATCCCGGCACAATTGGTGTAACTGGTGTAAGAGAAAAAGATATTAATCTTAATATTGCATTAAAACTTGGAGAATTGATTCAACAAAATCTTCCAGAAGTAAGAGTTGTTTACACAAGAAAAACAGATGAATTTATAGAACTATATAAACGTGGCAAAATAGCAAATGAAGCAGGCGGTAAACTTTTCATTTCAATTCACTGTAATTCAACCGAAAAGAAAGATAATGGTTATCGAGGCTTTGAAGTTTATCTTCTTCGCCCCGGAAGAACAAAAGAAGCCATACGTATTGCCGAATTTGAAAATAGTGTTATTAAGTATGAAGATAACCCAAATCGTTATGAAAAATTAACTGATGAAAACTTTATTCTTGTTTCGATGGCTCATTCTCAGTTTATGCGTTATTCAGAAACATTTTCGGATTTTCTAAATCAATCTTGGAAAAGTGAAACAGAAATTCCATCCCTCGGAGTTAAACAAGCAGGCTTTTATGTTCTAGTTGGTGCTTCGATGCCAAGTGTTTTAATTGAAACGGGATTTCTATCCAACAGAAAAGATGAAGCATACATTGCAAGTTCAAAAGGACAATCTGAAATTGCAAAAGCAATATTTAATTCAATTGTAAAATATAAAGCGTTTTATAGTAAAGAAATTGGTAAATAATAATTTTTTGCACAAGTTACCCCCAATCAATAAATTTACACATTAATTTTAGAAAGGAAAAAATGACTAACGCACAAAAGTGGATAGCTGCTGTACTTGGACTTTTTTTAATACTTTTGGTTTTAGGAAGATTAACACAAGAAAAATCTGATAATCAGCAAATGTCTCAAATGATGATGAACCAGGTCGAACAATCTTCTCAAGAACTTGATGG
>CAZVBT010000222.1:0-3621 GCA_964625385.1 uncultured Melioribacter sp.
ATTTCAGAAAATCTATTAAAAGCTCAAAAAATTAATTATATCATAAAGGAAAATTATCTATATAAAAATGAAGTTCAACCGATACAGCTTTTAAGAATTTTAAACCTGCTTGAAAAAGAAGAAGTAAGCAGTGTAATTGAAATTGATAGTCAGAATTTTTTAGTCGTTCAATTACTAAACAAGTTAAACAAGAATGAAATACCTCAATTGGAGTTTGTATATCAAGACGTAAAAGAAAAACTGCTTTTAATTAAACAAAAAGAATTTGTACGTAATTACATAAAAGAATTAATCTCAGAACATAATCTAGAAATTGAGAGGATTGACGAATGAAAAAAATATTATTGGTAATGATTTTGGCATCAACACTTTTTGCCCAAAAAGTTTTAGATAGAATAGTTGCAGTTGTTGACAATGAAATAATTTTACAGTCTGAATTAGATTTCAGAGTTAATATGGAAGCTACTCAAAGAAATTTAAATCCAGCAGATTCATTACTTAGGAAAGCAGTTTTAAATTCGTTGATTGAAGAAAAATTGCTTTATGCTCAAGCAGATATGGATACAATTAAAGTTACTGATGATCAAGTACAGCAACAACTTGATTATCAAATAAATTATTTTATTCAGCAATATGGTTCACGCGAAAGATTAGAGCAAGTCTATGGTATGTCTTTAGAAAAAATAAAACGCTCATTGCAAGATGACGTAAGAAAAAATATAATGGCTCAACTACTTCAGCAAAAAAAGTTCGGACAAATTGAATCTTCAAGAAAAGAAGTTGAAGATTTTTTTGAAACTATTAAAGACTCACTACCAATGGTTCAAGCAAAATATCAAATTGCTCATATTTTTGTTAATCCAAAAACTGGCGAAAGAATAAAGCAAAAAGCAAAAGCTTTTGCTCAATCACTTTTGGATTCAATTAAAGCCGGAAAAGATTTTGCTACACTAGCAAAAAAATATTCAGATGATCCGGGTAGTGCACAAAATGGTGGTGATTTAGGATTTCAAAAACGTGGTGTGCTTGTTCCTGAATTTGAAGCTGCCGCTTATTCATTAGCTCCTAATCAAATTTCAAATATTGTACAATCACCATTTGGTTTTCACATTATACAATTAATAGAAAGACGTGGTGATGCAATTCATACCCGTCACATTTTAATAAAAATAAAAGCAGATGACGAAGCAGACTTACAAGCAATTGAATTTCTGAATGAAATTAGAGATAGCATTGTTAAAGGTAAAAATACATTTAATTATTATGCATCAAAGTATAGTGATGATAAAGAAACAGCAAGATTCGGTGGAGAAATTAGAACTCTTGAAGCAAGTCAGTTAGATAAATCATTACTTGATATTATTTATAAATTAAAAGAAGGTGAGATTAGTTATCCAAAAAGAATTGATGTTGATAGAAATACTTACGGTTTTCATATTGTTAAATTGATAAAAAGAATTCCTGAACATAAACCAAATTTAGACTTAGATTACAATGAAATTAAAAGATTAGCCGATTACTCTAAAAAGCAGAAACTTTATACAAAATATGTTGAAGAAATTAAAAAGAATATCTATTGGGAAATTAAAAATTAACAAGAGGGTAAAAATTGCAGATAAAACCAAAAGATGATGTTGATGCTGTTAAAATTTTATCAGAATCAATTGAAAAAATCAAAAAAGAAATTTCAAAAATAATTGTTGGACAAGAACAAATAATAAATGATTTATTGATTAGTCTTTTTGCCAAAGGTAATTGTTTACTGATTGGTGTACCTGGTCTTGCTAAAACTTTACTGATTAAAACTCTTGCTGATGTGCTTGAATTGAAATTTAACAGAATTCAATTTACTCCAGACTTAATGCCAAGCGATATCACAGGTACCGAAATAATAGAAGATGACCCAGCCACTAAAAAAAAACAATTCAGATATGTTGAAGGACCAATTTTTGCTAATATAATTTTAGCCGATGAGATAAATAGAACTCCACCTAAAACACAAGCTGCATTACTTGAAGCAATGCAAGAACATAAAGTAACATCAGGCGGAATTACGAGAAATCTTGAAGAACCATTTTTCGTATTAGCTACACAAAATCCAATTGAACAAGAAGGAACATATCCTTTACCTGAAGCACAGCTTGATCGGTTTATGTTTAATCTTTGGTTAGAGTATCCAACATTAAAAGAAGAAATACAAATTATAAAATCAACAACAAGTGATTATAAACCATCAATTAATAAAATATTAAATGCTGAAAACATTATTTATTTTCAAGAACTCGTTCGCCGTGTACCTGTTGCTGATAACGTTATTGAGTTTGCTGTTAATTTTGTAAATCAATCACGACCATCTTTATCAAAAAGTTTTTTTGTAAAAGAAAAGGTTTCATGGGGTGCTGGTCCACGTGCTTCTCAATATCTAATAATAGCTGCAAAAACGAAAGCCATTTTTGATGGTAGATTTACTCCTAATATTGATGATGTAAAATATTTTTTAATTCCGGTTTTGCGTCACCGTATTATCCCAAATTTTTCAGCTGAGGCTGAAGGAATTACATCTGTTGACATCATTAATAAATTATCTGAAGAAATTTGATACACAAAAAATCTCTTTTAATTTTACTTATTACTTTATTGGCTTTTCTATCTTCATGTAAAATGGAAGAAAGAAAAATTGTTGATACTGTTCAACAACCTAATCCATTTCAATTGCAAATTGAAGGATTAATTGCAGTTAAAGATACTCTTCAACAAAACGAAACACTTTCAGATATTTTACAACCTCATAATGTATCATTAAATAAAATTCATGAAATAGAAAAAAGAGCAATCAATGTTTTCCCTTTGAAAAAATTTAGAGCGGGAAATGAAATTTATATTTATGCAAAATGGGATTCAGTAGAAACCGTTAAATATTTAGTTTATCCTATTGATAAGATTAATTATGTTGTTTACGATTTAAGGGATACAATTAAGATTGATAAAAAAGAGCTCCCTCACGAAATCAAAAATGATTTAATAACCGGGAAAATTGAAGAAGGATTAATAGTTGACCTCAAAAAGAAGAATATTGATCCTGAAATTGGATTCAACACTGCAGATATTTATGAAAGTAAAATCGATTTCACCACACTTCAACCAGATGATACATATAGAATTGTTGTGGAACAATACTACGTTGACAATAAACCAGTTAAACTAAATAATATAATTGCAGCACATATATACTACAAAAAGAAAAATTACTTTGCATTTAATTATGAAGTAGAAAATAAAAATTACTATTACGATGAAAATGGTAAAAGCTTGCGAGGTATATTTCTTACTGCACCAATAAAATTCAGATTTAGAATTACATCAAGATATTCTAAGAATAGATTTCATCCTGTATTACATCGAAACAAGGCGCATTTAGGCACTGATTATGCTGCTGCCTATGGAACACCAATTCAATCAACAGCAAATGGGATTGTTGTCGAAGCAAGTTACACAAGTGGAAACGGATATTATGTTAAAATAAAACATTCTTCAACTTATACGACTCAATATTTACATATGTCAAGATTCGCTTCCGGAATAAAACGAGGCGCAAAAGTTTTTCAAGGGCAAACTATTGGT
>CAZVBT010000223.1:0-6865 GCA_964625385.1 uncultured Melioribacter sp.
CCATCCAAATAAAAAGAAAGGTACAAAAAACCAATCATTGATATAGGACATTGAAGATGAAAAACCATATTTAAAGCCCATCGCAGAATATTTAACGAAACTATGACTACTTATTCCTGTTGCAACAATAGACATTGCTATTATCCACCATGTAAATCTTCTTCCGCCAAAAAAGAAATCGTTTGTATCTTTATTGTATTTTGCAAAGTATGTACCGAATAAAAGCATTGCAACCATATAGATTACAAGCACAATCCAGTCTGTCTGTGTACCAATATTTAATGCTTGTTCCATATTTCTCTCACCAATATAATGCAGCTATTATTAAAATTGCATGAAATAATGCGAAATAAAAGTAACCGAAAATCATAACCTTCCACCAGTAGCGATCTCTTTTTAATCTCATATCAATTGCTTTTGATTTTCTGATTATAATTAATCCAGCTAAGAAAAATAAACCGCCTCCGATATAAAGATATAGGAAAGGTAACCATGAATTAAAAAATGTTGGCATAAATATCCTATAAAATTTACTGCCAAAATAAGATATGTGAACAACATGTTGCAAATTAAATATTAATATAAATTTTGTGGTGTTTTGTAAAGTTTAATTAAAAGCAGGTTGATCTTTTAAGCTTAATTTTAACCTAGTTATAAAATCAACCTGTATGAAATGGATTTTAGAAATGAATGCTTTTTAATCTCAATTTATTATGCTTATTAACAGTCTTATTTTTTATATTCTTTTTAAAGAAATTTATTCTTAAAACTCTAAACTAACTCCAATTGAAGGCAGAATTCCAATTGAATTATTTTCAGCAACTTTACTTTTTCTGTAATCCCAACGAATGATGTTTGAATTTTTATTGTTGTAAATATTCTGTATATCTATATATGTAATTAAATTCCAACCATCAAAATACCACCTTTTGTCCACACGTATATCAATTGAATGAAAGGATTTAAATCTTTTAGTATTATAATTGATTATGCTTTGTGTTCCATCATTATTAAATGGAGTATATGGATTTCCGGTTGCAAATTTAAATTTCAAAGATGCTTCCCAGTTTTCATTAAATATGTACCCTCCTGTTGCATTAATAATTAACCGCTGATCATAAGAGCCGTCTCTTTCTATACCATCTAATGCTGTAAATCTTGCTTTGCTGTATGTTAAACTAATTATACCATAATGTGGAGTATCGGAAGCTTTCTTTTGAAGAGATAATTCTAAACCATTAACAGTTCCTTTGCCAGCACTAATCAAAGGTTCAAAACCAAAAGATGAAAAATTATCTTCACTGCCAACAAATCCTGCACCTGTATTAGCTAAAACCAAATATGGTCTTAACAAACTTGTTGGATAGTCTGAATAAATTTTTGAAAAGCCTTCGAGTTTTAATCTTAAATCGTCGGATAAATTTCTTTCATAGCCTATAACAATTTGATTTACTTTTACAGCCTTTAAATTTTTGTTTGAAGGAATTGCAGCAAGCCAAATGTAAGATGGACTTTGAGAATATTGCCCAATACTTAAATTAAGATTTGCTAAATCACTTAATAAATATGCTAATGAAAATCTTGGATTAAAATAAAATTTTGTTTCTATTCCACTAAAGTAATCTAAACGTGCGCCAAGATTTAATCTGAACTTATTCAAAAATATATCGCTATACTGAGCATAGATATTTGATTTAAAAAAATTAGTTTTTGTATTGACAGAAGATATAGAAAGTAATTCACCAAAAGTTGTAATAAAAGTAGGCAGCTTAACATCGGCACCGAATTTTATTGATTTAATTGATGCGCCTAAATTAAATTCTGATGTTTTACTAAATTTATAAATAAGATCACCTTTTAGTTCATTTTCCCCTTCTCTTGAAATATTTTGAAAAATTGGATTTAATAATGAATCTCTTTGAAATGAATCATAATCTGTAAAATTTCTTCCAAGTGTTAAAGTAAAAAAGCCATTTGAAATTAATCTTCTGTAAGATACACCGGTAACATAAGAATTTTGGTTGCTACCCAATATTCTGGAATTCTCGTAACGATCTTCAGAAGTTTTATTATTAAATTTGACTTTATCAAAAGCTCCGATAAATAAAAATGATAGTTTTTCTTTCTGACTTATTTCATAATTGAGCTTAGAAAGCACATCATAATACTCTGGTACAAAATTGAAACCAGCTGCATCGAAAATAAAATCCAAATAACTTCTTCTAACAGAAAAAATAAAATTACCTTTATTCGAAATTGGTCCTTCTAAATTAAAACCAAATTGAGAGGCAGAAATTGTTCCTTTGCCACCTATTTTATCTTTTCTTCCATCTCTTAAATCAATAGTTAAAACAGATGACAATTTATCACCATACAATGAAGAAAATCCACCGGTTGAAAAACTAGTTTCACGAACATAATCTAAATTAATATAACTGATTGGCCCACCTGTTGCACCTTGAGTACCAAAATGATTTATGTTTGGAACAACAAAGCCATCAACAATATAAAGATTTTCTGAAGGCGCTCCGCCGCGAACAATTAAATCATTTCTTCCAGCTCCTGTTTGAGCAACTCCTGGTAATACAGTTAATGCACGAACTACATCTTCGAAACCACCTGGTGCTCTTCTGATTTCTTCATAACTAAAATTTGATAAACTACCTATTTCACTTGGATCTTTCATGAAATAATTAGCTTTTACATTTACACTTTCAAATTCAATCGTTTCTTCCATTAATTCAACCAGTAGATCTGTTGGTTTAGCTGAATTAACAATAATATCTGTTTTTACCATAGTTGCATATCCGACTGAAGAAACTTTAATTTGATAAGTACCAACATCAATTGAAGATATTACAAAGTTTCCATCCAAATCAGTAGAAGCACCATATTTTGTCCCGATTAAAATTACATTAGCTCCTGGTATAGGTTCTTTTGTAAGGTGATCCACAATTTTTCCTGTAATTTTACCTTTTGGAATTTCTAAACCCCAAATTAAAATTGGAATAAAAAGCAATAAAAGAATTTTCTTCATTTCCATTTCCCGTTTTATGATATGAAACATAGTCCTTTTTCATAAAGTTTCAATAATAAAGAAGTTATGATGTTTTTAATTTGTTTTATTATATTGCAAATATCATAAACAAATTTTTGTATGATTGATAATCAACTAGAATTCCGTGAACTTGAAAAGTTTTCAAGCAATTTAAATAAAATTGCTTTTATAGTTAAAAGATTTGGTTTAATAAACGAAACATTAATAACAGAATCGATAAAGGAGATTTGTGGTTATTCATCGGAAGAAATAAAAAAATTACCGGAAAACATCTACTCTTTAATTCACGAAGAAGACAATGAGAAAATAAAAAAAGAATTAATAGAATTCGAAACTAACCCTGAAAGGAATAATGCTGAATTTGTTTACAGAATAATTAATAAAGATAATAGTATGATATGGATAAAAGATTTTATTAGCTTAACAAGAGAAAATGGAAAAATAACATGCCGTAAAAGTGTTTTGCTTAATATAAATGATATTAAAAACCATGAAGAATTATTAATTAAAGAAAATGAAAAACTTATTGATCTAAATGTTCAAAAAGATAAGTTTATTTCAATTATATCACACGATTTACGCTCACCATTTACAACATTACTTGGATTTTCAGAAATAATGTTAAACGAAACCGATTTAACAGAAGAAGAAAAAACGGAATATTTGAGATATATATACGATGCATCTAAAACCCAGCTTAATTTAATTAACTGCCTGCTTGATTGGAGTAGATTACAAACCGGAAGAATAAAAGTTGAACCAGTAAGATTAAATGTTAAACTTGCAGTATCAAATGCTATTGCCCCATTAACCGGCGATGCAGTCAGAAAAAACATAGATGTTAAAATGGATATACCAGCTGAACTTGCTATAAATGCAGATGAGAGACTTTTTGGGCAAGCTATTGTTCACCTTGTAAGCAATGCTATTAAATTCACTCCAGAAGGTAAAGAAGTAAACGTAACTGCAAGCAGATTTAAAGAAGGCTTAATTGAAATAATTGTTAGAGATGAAGGAATGGGCATTGCTGAAGAAAACCACTCAAAACTTTTCAGAATTGACCAAAAATTTTCTTTGCAAGGAACAAATGGCGAAAAAGGAAGCGGGTTTGGTTTAACATTAGTTAAAGAAATTATTGATAAACATGGTGGTCAAGTTTGGTTTTATTCGAATATTGGTGAAGGAAGTGAGTTTCATATCACTTTACCTGAAGCAAAAAATTTAATTTTACTGGTTGAAGATGATGAAGCTACTAAAAGTCTTTACAAAAAATATATTGAAAATGCATTACCAAATTTTGAAGTAATATTTGCTAACAATGGTTACGAAGCAATTAACATTTATAAACAAATTTTGCCTACAATTGTAATAACAGATCACGATATGCCTTTAATGAATGGAATCCAGCTCGTAGAAATTCTGCAGAAAAAAGAATCAAACAAAGCTGTTCCTATTATTGTTATATCAGCCAAATTGAATGATGAAGTAACAAGAAAATATTCGAGGCTTGGAGTTGAAAAAATAATTCCTAAACCAGTTGAACAGAAATTGTTAATTACTTCTATAAAGGAATGTTTATATTAAAAAGGCAAAATTAATATTGTAAAATAAGGAGGGTTTTGCATGGTTGATGAAAACATCGAAGAAAAAAAATGGTTTGCACTTTATACAAAACCTAGGCATGAATTCAAAGCTGAAGAGCAAATTAATAAACTTTCTATAGAATGCTTTTTACCTAAAATTATTGTTAAAAAAAAATGGAAAGACAGAAAGAAAAAAGTTGAAACTGCTTTGTTTACAAGTTATATTTTTATTCATGCAACAGAAATAGAAAGAAGATATGCTCTTGCAACTGATTCAGTCGTTAAAACAGTTTGCTTTGATGGAAAACCTGCTGTTATTCCAGATGAAGAAATTGAAAGTATTAAAATAATGCTAAGTCAAAATACAGATGTTTTTATTTCTGATAAAATTCAACGTGGTAATAAAGTAAAAATAATAGAAGGACCATTTAAAGGCGTTATTGGAACTGTTATCAATCAAAATTCAGAAGATTGGCTTTTTGTAAATATTGAAATATTACAACGCTCAGTTTCTGTAAAATTAACCAAAGATAATGTTTTAAATCTTTTGAATTAATGGAGTTGAGTTGAATCAAAAAAAATTAAATGAATTTTTACCTAAAGAAGAATTAACGCTTTTTCTTCTTGTAAATAAAACCGAGATTAAAAAAACTAAAAATGGTAATGACTATATTAATTTAGAATTAAGAGATCAAACAAGTTCTATTCAAGCAAAAATTTGGGAAAAAGTTGAAGAATACACTAAAATTCTCTTTGATGGTGCGGTTGTAAAAGTTAATGGAATTGTTGAAGAATTTAATAATTCACTTCAATTAAATATTAAAAAAATAAGATTAGCACAAGAATCCGATGGAATTACCGCAGAAGATTTTCTTCCTAAATCGTTACGCAATTTTGAAGAAATGAAAAATGAGTTTTTCAATGTTATAAACTCAATTACAAATCCATTTATAAAATCTTTACTTGAAAAAATATTCTCCGAAGAAAATCTTAATAATTACTTTAGAACTCCTGCCGGGAAAAGTTGGCATCATTCATATTTGCATGGACTTTTAGAACATACGCTCGAAATTGTAAAAATTTGTGATCTTATGTGTTCATTTCATAAAGAAATTAAAAGAGATGTTCTGATCGCAGGTGCATTATTACATGATTTCGGTAAAACTGAAGAGCTTTCGTACAAAACAAATTTTGATTATACAGATAAAGGAAAATTACTTGGTCATATCATAATTGGTGCTTTAGTTGTTGAAAAAAATATTTCATTAATATCAGATTTTCCCGAAAATCTTAAAAATGAAATTCTACATTTAATTTTAAGTCATCAAGGTAAGTTGGAATTTGCATCACCTGTAGAGCCAAAAACTTTAGAAGCAATTGTGCTTTATCAGGCAGATGAATTAAGCGCTAAAACAAATGCTTATAAATATGCAATCGAATCTGAAAAATACAAAGATACATCCTGGACAAAGTTTTTACCATTAGCAAATACTTCCCTATTTATTCCAAAAGAAGAGAACTAAAACAAAAAGAGGAAGACCATGAAAAAAACATCTTACATTATTGCAATTTTATTTGCAATGCTTTCAAATCTTTCTGCTCAAAATGTTTCATCTTTAATTGAAGAAGCAGAAAAATATTATAAGGAATTCAACAATGAAAAAGCTTTGGAAGTACTTAAAAAAGCTGAAAAAACAGAACCCAATAACTTCGATGTTCTTTGGATGTTATCTCGCACTTATGTAGATATTGCAGATAAAATGCCTAAAAGTACATCTGAACAAGAACAAGCTCAATTAAAAACTTACGAAACTGCTTTAGAGTATGCAAACAAAGCAATTAACGTTGATGGTGGTAAATCTGCAGGATTTTTAAGAAGAGCAATTGCAAATGGAAAGATTGCATTGTTCAAAGGTGTTTTTTCTGTTGCTGGTGTTGTTAATTCCGTTAAAGCTGATGTTGAAAAAGCAATTCAACTTGGTAACGGAGGAAACTTTGTTCAAGGTGTTGCTCATTATGTTTTAGCAAGAACTCATGCTAAAACAAGTGAAAAATGGAAACCGGCTCGTTCTGTTTTAGGTCTAGGTTGGGCTGACAATGAAATTGCTTTGAAAGAATTTAAAAAAGCAATTGAAATTTATCCTGGTTACATGATGTTTTATGTTGATTATGCTAACTCATTAATCCGTGAAGATGAATATGATTTAGCTCGTCAAATGTTGAA
>CAZVBT010000224.1:0-21513 GCA_964625385.1 uncultured Melioribacter sp.
GCATCATTGATGAGAAATATTTGAATTCTTCTTTATTCAAAACATTGAAAGAATAATTTGGATTACAAACTTCAATTACTTTAACAGGCAAAACTTCTTTCCCATTTTTCTTCAATGATGCCTGTAAATCGTGAACGATGACCACTTTCCATTTATTCTGCTCAGCAACTTTTGTAAGTGTATCAACAGTCTGAGTGAAATTGTATTTACTATAGCTTTCAATGATCATATTATGTTGATTGTTTTGAGCTATAAGAGCTGTTTTAAAAAAAAGTATGATGATAATCAAATTAAATCTATTCATTTGAGCAGTCCTTTATTATTCATTGATTTTAAAATTTCACTTAAATTAGATTCAAAAATTTCTTAATGGATTCTTTGACATTCAGAGAAATAATTATGAGATGCAAAAGACTGAACTAAAGCTGTTCTCTTAAGATAATTTTAAGATATAATTAAGTAATAATTAATTTGCATCCGTTATATTTACGAACAAATAAAGATAGTTATGAGAATTTTAATCATTGAAGATGAACCAGGGATTTATAACTTTATCCGCGATGGTTTGCGTGAAGAAGGCTTTGCAGTAGATGTTGCAGAAAATGGAAACACTGGATTAGAATTAGCTTTAACTAATCCTTATGATATTTTATTAGTTGATTGGATGATCCCCGGAATAAGCGGCGTAGAATTAACGCGTAGATATCGGGGAAAAAATAAAAATACTCCTATAATATTTCTGACAGCAAAAGATACAGTACAAGATACTGTTTTTGCTCTATCATTAGGTGCAAACGACTACATAAAAAAACCATTTGCATTCGAAGAATTGCTCGCAAGAATTAGAGTTCAACTAAGAACTTCAAAAGGAGAAGTTAACATTCTTAGGTTTGCAGACATTGAAGTTAATCTTGATACACATCAGGTTATTAAGAATAACAAAGAAATTGAACTTACACCTAAAGAATTTTCACTTCTTGAATATTTAATTCGAAATAAGGGTAAAGTTTGTACACGAACAAGGATTATTGAACACGTTTGGGATATTCATTATAGTTCAGATACATCAGTAATTGATGTATATATCAATTCCATCAGAAAAAAAATTGGAGCTAATACGAATAAAGAATATATCACTACTATCCGTGGCATTGGATATATAATTAAAGATGAGGAAAAATGAAATTAAGAAATCGTTTGGCCATTAGTTTTATTGTAACCGCAAGTCTATTAGTATTAATTGTCTTCTTCATTGTCTATGAAGTAGTCAAACAAACAGCATATTCAAACATTGATGAGCATCTTCTAAAAGAAACTTCAGAAATCATCAGCAGCCTTTCAGTTTTCGGAGACAGTATAACCATTATAAATTTAACTGAATGGTATGAACACGAACACGATAAAGTTGAAATAAATCCCATTTTCATTCAATTAAAAAACAAAGATTTGCAGACAATCAAAAAATCCAAAAATTTAATTGATTATGATCTTCCTGTCTTTAAACAAAGGAATAAACAATTTATTTCAAATATCAATTTAGAAATTGGTGAGTTAAGAATGATACAAACACCAATTGTAAATAAATCAGGAGAAATAATTGCATATCTAGTAATTGCATTATCTCGAACCAATGCAGAAGCTGTATTACATAATCTCAGAACTGTTCTATTTATAACTTTTCCTATTTCCTTGCTAATACTCTTTTTTATCAGCAGATTTTTTGCTGATAAAAGTATAGCACCTGTCTATAAACTAATCAAAAGCGCTGAAGAAATTACCAAGGAAAGCTTAAATAATAGAATAGAATTACCTGAAAATAAAGACGAGCTTTACACACTTACTAAAACAATAAATAATTTACTCGACAGACTTCAAGAAGCAATCCTTCACGAAAAACAATTTACTACCGATGCCTCACACGATTTGAGAACTCCTCTAGCAACAATTAAAGGCACTTTAGAAGTATTAATAAGAAAAAAGAGAGAGCCAGAATTTTATGAAGAAAAAATTTCTTACTGCATAAATGAAATAGATAGAATGAATTTTATCATTGACCAATTATTAATTTTAGCAAGAAATGAAAGTGATAATGTTCAAGTTAACTATCAAAAATTCTCTCTAAGAAATTTAATTAATAAAATTATTGATCGGTTAGAACCGATGATTTACTCAAAAAAAATAAAATTTAATTTTATCGGTGTTTCTGACTTGGATTTATATCTCGATCAAAATCTTACTGAAATAATATTAGAAAATGTTTTATCTAATTCAATTAAATACTCCAATCAGAACTCACAAGTAACAATTGAAATAATCAACACTGGTGAGGAAAAATCTTGTACTGTTATAGATAATGGTTTTGGAATAACAGAAGAACAAAAATCGAAAATGTTTGATAGATTTTATCGTGCAGAAAGTTCAAGAAATTCTTCTATACCAGGTGCTGGATTAGGACTAGCAATTGTTAAAAAACTTAGCGATTTACAAAACATAAAACTCGAAGTTCGTAGTAAAGTTGGTACTGGTACTAAATTTAAAATAATTTTCCCTGACCAAAACTAAAAATCATCTAATAAACCTATCTCAAAAATTTAAGAATATTTTAAGAATTACTTAATCTTCTTCTTAGAAGCATAGAATATTTTAGAAACAGTTAAAAAAGAAAATACAGGAACTGAAATGAAAGTAATTCTTTTAACTCTTACATTTTTATATATCACACAAACTTTTGCACAAATAGATGTTAACGAACTTACAGTTCAAAAAGCAATTTCAATTGCATTAAAAAATAATCCTACGATAAATCAATTAAAAGAAAAAATAAACCAAACTACATCACAATATTGGAAATCGTTCGGATTGCCTTCGCCATCACTGATTTATTTAAAAGAAGGGATTAATCAAAACACAAAAAGCAATTTTGCCGAGCAACGATGGACACTTGAACAAACATTAGATTTTCCACTTAAAACAATTTTTCGCCTAAAAAAAATTAGAAATGAAAAAGCAGCTCTACTTTATCAGTTAGAAGCCGAGAAATTAAAACTAATTGCTGAAGTAAAGAGTAAATACACAGATATTTTATATGCAAAAGAATTGATGAATCTTGCTTTAACTCAAATTCAAATTACAACACAATTAAAAAATGCTGTTATAACAAGGGTTGAAGTTGGTGAATCATCCGAATTAGAATTGATGCGAGCAGATATTCGCCTTGCAGAAGCTAATAATGATTTCGATGATGCAGAAAGACTTTATCATAATTCCAGATATGAACTATTTAAAATGATTGGACTTAAACCCGAAGAACAGAAATACACTATTAGTTTTATTGATTCATTAAGATATTTTGAAATAGTTATTGACCAGGAAGAAATTATACATCGAATTGAAGATCAACCTGAATATAAAAGTATTATTAATTCTCTTGATGCAAGTAATGATGCAATAAAGGAAGCGTGGAGCTCCTTCCTACCTGATTTAAGTTTTTCTTATTACAAACAAGACTATGGTAGCGGATACAATTTTTTTGGTTTTCAAATTGGATTAAAAATTCCAGTATGGTTTGTATTTAACCAAAATGGAGAAATTCAAACAGCTAATGCAATAAAACGAGAATATCTATGGAAGCAGAATGAAATCTTGCTTGAAATGAAAAATCAAATTGAAAAAGCCTGGCACAGTTATGAAGCAAGTAAATTAACAATAAGAAGATTTATGGATATAATTCAAGTAAAAGCTAATGAATTGTTAAACAAAACTCTTGAAGGGTATCAAGTTGGTGAGATTGACTTTCTTTCCTTAATTGATGCTCAACAAACATATCTTAGCAGCAGAAAGCGTTATTTAGCAGCTCTTCACGATTATTATCTCCAATTAATAAACCTTGAAAAATTTATGAATACACAAATAATATTTAAATGAGTCGGAGAATTAAAATGAAAATAAATTTCATTACAAATATTTTAACCTTAATCTTAATTAGCTCAATTGTAACAAGTTGTAGCAAAGATAGAACAACCACAAGTGAGAATAACAAACCTCAACAACAAAACAACTTTACTATTACTGAAAGAGTAATTGAATTAACAGATAAACAAGTAGAACAATTGGATATCAAAACAATTATAGTAAAGCCGAGTAAAGATAATTATGTAATATTAGCACCTGGATTTGTTTTTACTGCTCCCAAAGGAATGTATGTAGTTAGTGCACCTGTAGATGGAAGAGTAGTTAACTTCTCTGCATACGAAGGTGAATCTGTTTCTAAAGGCGAAGTTATTATGGAAATAGAAAGTCTTGAATATGGCACCCTTGTGGCAGATTATTTACAAGCTAAAGCTGAAGAAACTTATAATAAAAATAGATTTGACAGAATAAAAATACTTGTCGAGAAAAAAATAAGCTCACAAGATGACCTCGATAAAGCAAATGCAGATTTCCTTCACTCGCAGGCAAAAACAAAAGCTGCCTACGCAAAGTTATTAACAATAGGAGTTTCTACACAAGAAATCGAGAATTTTGAAAAATCTAAAATTATTAATCCACGATTAAAAATAATCTCACCAATAGATGGAATAATTGATAATCCACAAAAAATAGAATTAGGACAAGCAGTAAAAGCTTATGACAATTTGATTTCAATAATTGACAACAAAGAAGTATTAATTAACGGTTATATAAATCCAGAAGATGCAACAAACTTAAAAATTGGAGATAAAGTTTTAGTTTATAAAAAGGATAGAGCAAATCAAGCAATTGAATCTGTTATATCATCAATAAATCCAACTTTAGACAAAGAAAACAAATCAATTGTGGTAAACATAATTGCCAAAACAAAAAACGGTTGGCCCAAACCCGGTGAGAATGTTAAACTCGATATAATCTTCAGAAATGTTTTACCGACCATTTCAATCCCAACCTCTGCAGTTGTTTATGAAGGTGACAATGCTATTGTTTTTGTTCGTAAGAGTAAAAATAAATTTGCAATTCGTAATATTAAAATAAGCAAATTTTATGGCGACAAATTGATAGTTTCTGATGGATTGAATGAAAATGATGAAATTGCAATTACACAATTATTCAGTTTAAAAGCTCTAAGTAGATATGAACAATTTGCTGAGTAATAGGAGAACAAAATGATAGATAAAATTATAGACTTAAGCTTAAGACAAAAGTTCGTTGTATTATCATTGGTTTTACTAATGGCTTTTGCAGGTATATCTGCTTTATTGAATCTACCAATCAACTCATTACCTGATGTTACTCCTGTACAAGTTTTAGTAATTACAAAAGCCGGGAGATATTCACCTTATGATGTTGAAAGGTTAGTAAGTTATCCGATTGAAACAGCAATGAACGGTATTCCGAAAGTAAAAGAAGTACGCTCAATATCACAATTTGGATTATCGGCAGTAACAATACTCTTCGATGAAAATACAGATATTTACTTTGCACGTGAAATGGTAAATCAAAGATTACAAGCCATTCGTGATGAACTTCCGGTTGGTGTTTCAGCTCCGCAACTGGGCCCTATTTCAACAGCCTTAGGGGAAATTTATCAATATACTGTAAAAGGTAACGGATATTCATTAACTGAACTTCGAGAAATACAAGACTGGCTTATTGTACCACAATTAAAGACTGTTCAGGGGGTTACAGAAATTAATTCATTCGGCGGTTTTGTTAAACAATATGATGTTATAATTAATCCAGGAAAACTTCGTTCTTATAATATTGGCATAAAAGATATTATTGAAGCGCTTTCAAACAATAACAGTGTTTCTGGCGGTAATTATTTAGAGCATAATCGCGAACAATATATAATAAGAGGATTCGGACAAATAAGGACCAAACAGGATATTGAACAAATTGTAATTAAAAACATAAACAACAAACCAATATTCATCAAAGATATTGCTGAAGTTCAATTAGGTAAGCAACTTCGCCAGGGAGCTGTAACTCAAGATGGAAATGGTGAAGTAGTAACAGGTATTGTAATGATGTTAAGAGGAGGCAATGGTCGTGAAGTTATTAATTCCATCGAAGATAAAATTGATAATATTAATAAAAGTTTACCCGAAGGAGTTACAATTGAAAAATTTTATGACCAGTCAGAACTAATAGAACGAACAACCAAAACTCTTTCAACAAACTTAATAGAAGGTGGTTTTTTTGTTATTGCGGTATTGTTACTCTTACTCGGAGAAATAAAAGGTGCTTTAATTGTTGCCTCAGTAATTCCTTTCTCTATGTTGTTTGCTTTTATAGGTATGAAAGAATTTGGACTTGCAGCAAATTTAATGAGTTTAGGAGCTATAGATTTTGGGATGGTTGTTGATGGTTCAGTTGTTATGGTTGAAAACATTGTTCATCGTCTTCATAGCGATAAAGACACTCCACAAAATAAATTAATTGCTGATGCTGCCAAAGAAGTAGCACGCCCAATATTTTTTGGGGTTTTAATCATTATGATGGTTTATGTCCCAATTATGACTTTCGAAGGAATGGAGGGTATTTTATATCGTCCAATGGCAATAACAGTTTCTGCTGCTGTGTTTGGTTCATTACTACTAGCTCTGATTTATGTGCCGGTACTTTCATCTATATTTTTTAGAAAAGGTATAAAGATTAGAAAGAATTATCTGATACAATTTCTTAAACCAAAGTATGAAAAATTCCTTAACAAATATCTTGAAAAGAAAGTTATAATTTTATCATCAGCTATCACTGTGTTTATTATATCAATTATAATTCTATTTTCATTAGGAACAGAATTTTTACCCGAGCTTGATGAAGGTTCGATTTTAGTTGAACAGGTCAGAATGCCTTCGGTTACTCTTGAAGAATCGGTAGAAAAAGCAAATTTACTGGCAAAAAAACTTATCAAAGATATTCCTGAAATTAAAACAGTGGTTCCTAAAACAGGTCGCTCAGATCTTGCTAATGATTGGATGGGTGTTCATCAAACCGATGTGTGGATTATTCTTAAAGATAAATCACATTGGCGTAATGGTATTACAAAAGAAGATATTATTGAACAGATAAGACCATATTTAGAGGATGAGGTTGGTCTTTCTTATAATTTCACACAACCAATTGCAATGCGCGTTGATGAATTAACTAGTGGTGTAAAATCCGATATTGCTGTAAAAATTTATGGAGAAGATTTAGATACACTTAATAATATTGGAGAAAAAATTGTGCGGCTGTTGCCAAAATTAGCTGGAACTGATAATTATTATTTGGAGCAACCGGTTGGTCAACCCTATTTAACAATTCAGATTGATCGAGATGCAGTGGCTAATTACGGGTTAAATGTTGATAATGTGCAAACAGTACTTGAATCAGGAATCGGCGGTAAAGCTGTTACACAAATTTTTGAAGGACAAAGAAGATTTGATATTGTTATCAGATTTCCTGATGAAATAAGGAATACTTTCAATAAAATAATGGATATCCCTATTCATCTTCCTAATGGTGATTTTATACCATTAAAAAGTGTAGCAAAAGTTGTAGCACAAGAAGGACCACGAGAAATTCAAAGAGAAAACGGATGGCGTAGATTAATTGTTGGAATAAATCTTAAAAATATTGATATCGGTACTTATGTTTCGAACCTTCAAAAGGAAATTAGCTCTAAGATCAAATTGCCAGCAGGTTACTTTTTGGAATTTGGTGGAGCTTTCGAAAATCAACAAAGAGCAATGAAACATCTATTAATAGTTGTGCCTCTTTCATTCTTTATTATCATTGGTTTAATGTATTTAATGTTTGGTCAGATGAAATATGCTTTATTGATTCTAATTAATCTTCCTTTTGCACTTTCAGGTGGTGTATTTCTATTGTGGATTCGAGGTTTTTATCTTTCTGTTTCTGCAAGTATTGGATTTGTAGCTTTATTTGGGGTTGCTGTACTCAATGGAATTGTACTTGTTTCACATTTGAATGAACTCCGTAAAAAAGGAATTGATTTGAAAGAAGCAGTAATTTCAGGTGCATCGAATAGACTTCGCCCGGTTTTAATGACTGCACTTGTTGCAAGTTTAGGGTTTATTCCAATGGCTTTTAATACTGGTCCAGGCTCCGAAGTTCAACGACCACTTGCAAGTGTTGTTATCGGCGGTTTGATAACATCAACTTTGTTAACACTTTTAGTTTTACCAACTATCTATTATTGGATGGAAAATGGATTTATAAAAAGAGCCTCTACACAATCAGTTGACAATAATCTAACGAACAATTAAAACAAATGCCCTATTTCATCTGAATAAAGATGAATAGGGCATTCAATATCTTCTTAATTGTTATTTAATTTAATCTTCTTCTTCATTTTCTTCTTCATTCTCATTGCTTACATCCTTTTTCTCCGGTTTTCCGTTTTTATCAAAGAACAGATCTTTCTTTTCCTTGCCTTTTGTTACCTCTGCTTCAAATAATTCTTCACCATTAGATTTTATAATCTTAGCAGCACCTGTAATCTTAAATCCTTTGTAATAATCCATCACATATTTTTCAACACCTTTTGGAAGCTGAGAAATTTCGATGGCAGTTTCAGTTTCAATAACTTTTCCATCTTTATCTAAAATAACAGACATATCTTTTCCATTAAGTTTGAAGCTAGCTTCGTAATCCTGATTTTCTTTATCCCATTTAACTTCAATTGCCTTTGGATAAAGTTTTGAAAATGATTCTTTTACAGTTTTGGGAATATTCACTTGCTGTGCAAAAACGGTAAAAGAAACGAGTAACATTGCGATTAAAAGATTTGTTGATTTCATCTTAGAACTCCTTTTTATATTGTTAATAATTATTCTTTTGTTACGACATAAACATAAAAAGTGATTCTAAAGAAATTCTGAAGAAGTAAAATCAATTATACTTTAACCTTTATCCAATCATTTATAATAAAACTGCAAAAAGCAAAATAAAACATAGTGCTGAGTGTAATTATTATTGGAAGTGATGTAAATCCAATCAATCCCATAGTTAAAAGTATAATAACAATTAAAATATCCGCAATGATTACCCACAACAAAATGCTGCCGATAGTTTGTTCAAAGAAACGTCCATTATTTCTTATAATAATCACATTAAAGACACTCGCAAAAAATAGAATAGCAAATCCGAATGATTGTAACTGATTTATATCTGTTAGTTTGAAATATTCTTTTACTGCAAAAAGCCAAATCATCGCTTCAATTATAAGGAGAATCCCCAAAAGAAATCCTTTTTTGATCAATGGTTTTGTATTCCAGGTCTCTGGCTTTTTTGACCAGCTTACATTATCAGTTGAAAGAGCTAATGAAACAAAATCTATTAAAAATAATAACATTACCATATCAAAAGCATTAACAATAAACTGATTCATTAACAGGTATGTTACACAAATAAATAAAACAGTAAATAATGTTTTGGATATTTTACTAATTACCCAATTTGAAATCCGGTGATGGATTGTTCTTCCAATAAAAATAATATTGATGATATTTTCTAATCCAGCTTTAAGAAGAATTACACTTGCTGCCTGTTTTGCCACATCCGTTGCAGTGTGTACTGCAATACCAACTTCTGCCTGCTTTAATGCAGGAGCATCATTTACTCCATCACCGGTCATCCCCGTAATTTCTTTATGCTGTTGTAAATTTTTTACGATAGTAAATTTGTCTTCAGGTAAAACTTCGGCAAATCCACTATGAGCCAAAATGATAGAATGATTATCAACATTATTATTACGCAATAAATTTGCTGATACAACATCATCTCCAATACCGACTTGCTTTGCAATTTCTTTTGCAATTGGCAAAGCATCGCCTGTTAACATTTTTACTTTAACACCAAGATTTTTTATTTCATTAATCATCTGAGCAGAATCAGTTAACGGTGGATCAAATAATGCTACTATTCCAACAAATTGCATTTTGCCATCTTTTTCTACTGCAACGGCAATTGTTTTAAAACCTTTTTCAGCCCAACTATTTACAGTCTGATCAAGTATTGGAATTTCAACTTTGCATAAATTTTTAATTGTGTTATAAGCACCTTTTAGAACCCTAAACCTAATATCATCTTTCTGAACTACCGCTTCTGTTCTTTTAATTTTAGCTGAAAATGGAGTGAAGGAAATTTGCTTATAATTTGAAACATCTATTTTTTCTTCAGCTGCTTTTTGAAAAAACGCTAAATCAATAGGATCATTGTTAGCTTCTACAGATGCAAGAACGCCATAAAGCAATACCTCTTCAGATTTAAAATTTGCTGAAGGAACAATCTCCTTAATTGTTAATTTATTCTGTGTAATTGTACCGGTTTTATCAATACACAAAGTAGTAAGAGTAGCAGCGTCTTCTGTTGCGCTTAATCTGCTTACTAAAATCCCTTTCTCTGCTAATTGTTTTGCACCCTTTGCCATACTTACTGTAAACATTGCCGGCAAAGCAATAGGGACAGCAGAAACCAATAAGATAACAAGCAAAGGCAAAATTGATAAAAGTGATTGACCTCGCAATATGGATACTGCAGTTGTTATACTGACAAACACTATTACAATTAAAAATAAAATCTTTACTACACTTGTAACAACTTCTTCCATATGTAATTTATGTTTAGCTGACTGCACCAACTGAGCGGTTTTACCAAAAAAAGTTTTTGTTCCGGTTGAAGTAATTACAGCTGTGCATTCACCATTTTTAATTACTGAACCGGAAAAGAGCTGATCATTTTGTTTCTTGCTGATAAGAATTGATTCCCCTGTAAGAGCTGATTGGTCAACATTTACAGTTCCTTCAATAATTTTTGCATCGGCGGTAATAAAATCCCCGGTACGAATGCGTATTATATCACCCGGCACCAATTGATTTCCATTAATGGTTATCCAATTACCATTTCGTAAGACACGCACTACTACTTGAAGACTTTTCTTTAGTGCTTCAACAGTTTTAAATGCTTTATTTTCCTGAATAAAAGCAATCAAAGCATTGAATAACATCAGTATGCCTATTGTGTAGGCATCCAAAATTTTTGAAAGTAAAATAGATATGATAATCGTTAACTCGAGCATTATGGCAGTAAGTCCCCAAAAGTTTTTCAGAAATAACAGTATTTTGGATTGTTTTTTTTCGGGAACCTCGTTTAATCCATAAGTTGATTGTCTATGTTTTACTTCTTCATCACTTAATCCTATTGAAGCTTGTACATTAAATTCTGATAATACTTCAGCAACTGATTTATTTTGATATGTATTTTCTTGTTGAGCCATAACTATTAATTAGATTGATTTAATTTAAGATTGGTTGGTTTACAATTAAATTAATTTAAACTTTTTTTGTTAGTTAAATTGTTTAACAATTCTTTTATCTCTTCAATATTTATTTGAATAGTTTTCAAGTCTTCCTGTATTTCTGCAATTTCTTTTTCAGCTTTAAGATTTACTTCAAAATCAGTTTCCGCTCTGATTTCTGCGTGTTTTGACATAAGATTTTGTCCTACCATAATTAATGGCATTAAAAAAATCTGAATCATATTAGAAATGAATAACCACAAGACAAATGCAGGATAGGGATCAAATCTAAGATGAGCAGGTGCAAATATATTCCAACTTAACCAGCTTACAGTCCACAAAAATATTAATGAAAAAAATCCAATTGTACCAACTTTGTTTGTAATCCATATTGCAAATTTTTCTGAATCCTTTAGAATTTCTTGATAAATCTTATTCGCATTTTTTATCTGCATTTATTTTTCCTCCTTTCATTTCTTTTGCTTGTAAATAATGAAGCTGATTTTCCTGATTAATAAAACAAGAAAAATCATCGTGATAATGATTAAGACGATAATGATAATATGATTATGGAACTGTGAAATAATATTTTCCCAGTTTCGTCCTACATTTAAACCAATTATAATGAATGTTAAAGTCCATAAAAATCCACCAGTGTAAGCAAATAAAGCAAACCTTAGATATTTAGTGTTAACACTACCAGCCAAAAGAGCAGTTAGATGTCTAACGCCCGGAATAAAATATCCAAATAGAAATAACCACTCACCATAACTTTCAAACCAGCTTTTTGTTTTATGTACTCTTTCTTCTGTGAAATGAAAAAATCTGCCGTGTTTGTGTAAAAAGTTAAGACCAAATTTGCGACCAATAAAGAAACTTATTGATATGCCTGAAATACTTCCTAAATAGGCAGTTAGAATTGTGGGAATAGTTAATAGAACCTTTTGTGAAACTAGGTATCCTGAAAATGTTAGTATTGTTTCGTCAGGAATAGGTATTCCGAGAATACCTAATGCCATCGAAATGAATAATGATACATAACCATAATGTTCAATAAGCTTTAATATAAACTCTGTAATAATAACCTCGCCAAATTATGATTGAGTTTAAATTTTCATTTCAGCTATCCCATTCAGACCCTGCAATTGTAGCAATTAATTTAACCATCGTTTCGTTTTGTTTTACTATCAGCACAAAATTTTTATTTGTTTTAAATATCCACTGTGAATGGTTGAATTCATCTGTAAATAAAGGCTTACCAAATTTTTCTCTTACAAACTTATTTGCTTCTTCAAGTTCAGTAAAGTTAATGTCAATCTGAAACAGAGGCATAGTCATATTCAAAGAATCCGGTGTCGCATCAAATTTATAATCAATGTAATCTAAATAATTTTCATTTACATCTTCTCTAAATTCAATATATTCAGCAGAATGAGTCTTAACTTTTGTGAGAAAAAGAGTATCTTTAATATTTATGAAATCATTAAATGGCATCCCTAAATAAAGATTGATTAAGTATTCCGGTAAATATTCATTTGCATTATCCATATTAATTCTTTTAGAATAAGAATTATTATCAACCTGTGGGAAAACCGAAATTGAAGTGATAAACAAAATGAAGATAATAGAAAAAAAATTTTTCATAAGAGAATCCTTATTTTTAAATTAAACAGTGAAAAATAAAAAACTTGAGAGATATTTTTAATTGGCAGTTAAAAAATCATCACACATATTATCAACATCATCTAATCTGCTTGGATTTTGTTTACTTGTTTTAACATCAGTTAAAATATCAAAGTTTCAGGAAGCAACTTTAATAGACGAATTTACAGGAATCGCCTCCTTGTTATTAATTATATCAAGTATTTTTTCTTTTTTATCAATGCGTTCAACATCTGATAAGATGGAAGAAAAATACGAAAGAATTGCAGATTTAATTTTTTTAGGAGCATTAATTATCATTTTTACAATAACTTTTTTAGTGGCTTTTTTTATTGTCTTTTAAGATAAGACTTTATTCTTTTTCAATAAGCTTTAATATTGTTGGAAATACCACAACGAGTAAAGGTATTGCAATAAAAAATCCACCAATTATTGCAATTGCTAATGGCTGATGAAGTTGCGCTCCGCTTCCGATTCCAAGTGCAAGAGGGAACAATGCTGTTATAGCCCCAAGTGCAGTCATCAAATTTGGACGAAGTCTTACTGATATTGCATTTGCTATTGCTTCCTCCTTTTTCATTCCGTTTTGTTTAGCTTCTGAAAATTGCTGATAAGTGAAAATGGAATTCTCTCCAATAATTCCAACAATCATAATCAGTCCTATGTAACTTCCTACATTTAAAGGTGTACCTGTTAAAAACAAGGCAAGCACACTTCCGCTTATTCCCAGAACAGAAAGAAAAATTATCGCAAAACCAACTCTTACTTTACGGAACAAGAAGAGCATTACTGTAAAAACTAATAAAACAGCAAGCAATAAAATCGTAATTAATTCTTTGAAAGCCTG
Source organism: uncultured Melioribacter sp. (assembly GCA_964625385.1). Taxonomy (GTDB): domain Bacteria; phylum Bacteroidota; class Ignavibacteria; order Ignavibacteriales; family Melioribacteraceae; genus Stygiobacter. The sequence goes on from CAZVBT010000224.1 coordinate 13,788, forward strand.
CTGTTGATCAGCATAAGAGCCGCCATAAATAATTTGATATCCTTGGGGCAAAACAATTTTGGATGAAATATTTTTTTGAATATCTGCAAGTGTACTGCCTAAATCTCTGTTATTTAGTCTTGCAGTAACAGCAACCATCTGTTTTAAATTTTCCCTTTCGATTTCTGCAACTCCGCTTGTTAATCTGAATTTAGCAAACTCGTCGATTGGTTTTAATCTTCCATCGGGAAGAAATAGAGAAGTATTTTTAAGATCATTTATTGTTCTATCTCTTTTCTGTTCAATCATTCTAATATCAACCATACGATTTTTTTCAAGGATTGCACCGATAACACTTCCTTCTATTTTTGTTTGCATCTGAAATTGAAAATCCTGCGGCGATAATTGATATTGACTGAGTTTGGCAATATCAGGATCAAAAGTTAGCTCGGGTCCAGCGATTGTAATTCCATTAAATACATCAGCTGTTCCGTTCGTATTTTTCACAACATCAGCAACTTCATTGGCTAATTTGTAAAGAGTAGTTTTATCATCACCAAAAATTTTTATTTCAATCGGCTGCACAGAACTCATCAAATCGCCAAGCATATCGGTGATTACTTGTCCAAAATCAACACGAAGCGAGGGAAGTGCAGTTTCAATTTTACTTCTTATTTCATCTGAGACTTGTGCAGTAGTTTTATTTCTTTTTTTCTTTAACTGGATTAGATAATCACCACGATTTGGTTCTGTAATAAAAAATCCCATTTGTGTTCCTGTTCTTCTTGAGAAAGATTCAACCTCGGGAATTGTATTTAACACCTGGTCAACATATTGAAGCATTTTATCAGTGTCTTCAAGAGAAGTTCCTGGTGGACTTGTATAATCCAATACAATTGAACCTTCATCCATTTCTGGTAAAAATCCCGATGGAAGCTTTGGCAATAGTAAGTAAGCAATAAAAATTAGTATCACAATTAAACTTATAGCAATAAATGGACGCTTAATGAAAAAATAAACCCAACTGATTTTATTAATATCTTTTATTTTTTGTTTGATGGAATGTTCTTTCCTTGAAAGTATCAGATAAATAACCGGCAAACCAATCCAGGTTACAAAAAATGATGATATCAATGTGATAATCATTGTGTCAGTTAGAACTTTGAAATAAGCGCCTGCAACTCCACTCATTAATGCAAAAGGAAGAAAAATAACAATAGTACTTAAAGATGAACCTACCATTGCCGAGAAAAGATATTTTATTGCTTTGGGAATTAGTTCGTGAGTACTTGTGTTCGGGTTTTCTTCGTGAGTTCGGTGTATTTGTTCTACAACAACAATTGCATCATCAATAATTAATCCGATTGCAGCTGCAATAGCTCCGATTGTCATTATATTAAATGTATAACCAAATGCATAAAGAACTGTTATAGTTAAACTAAGTGTAATCGGAATTGTAATTAAAATAACAGTGCTTCCTTTTAAGGAGCGAAGGAAAATAATTGTAACGATTATTGCAAGTAAAAGTCCAACCCACAAAACATCTTTTAAGCTTTTGATTGAATCGCCAACAAAATCTGCCTGATTATAAAATGGTCTAAGAACAACACCTTTTGGCAAAATTTTATTCAATTGAGTTATTTGAGATTTTACGCTATCAACCACTTCGATCAAATTCGAGTTTGGTTGTTTGACTACTGCAATTAGTGGAACATTTTTTCCGTTTGCATTTATTTTAATGTATTCTTTTAGTTCTCCAATTTCAATTGTTGCAATATCTTTAAGCTTAACTGTTCTTTTAGGAGAATTACTGATAATAGTATTTTCTAATTCGCTTTTCGAATCAATAGCAGCATCTGTAATAGTTAGATATAAACGATTATAATCTTTTATATAACCCGTTGATGCAATTATATTCGACTGCGATAATACATCAGAAATTATTTTTGGTGTAATGCCAAGTTGGCTAAGTTTTATCGGATCAATAATTATATGATACTCTTTTATTTTGCCACCTATTACTGCAATTTCTGATACTCCATTTACACGTGATAAAAACGGTTTGATCGTAAACTCTGCAATTTGTCTTAATTCAATCTGACTTCTACCTTCGCCTTCAAGTGAGAAACCCATTACTGGTAGAATTGATGGATTCATTTTTTCAATTGTGATATTTACATCAGGCGGAAGCTGTTGTTTAATTGTGTTAATTTGTGCTTCAATACGTTGTTTACCTAAATCAATATTCGTATTCCAATTTAGGAAGGCAGATATTTCACAACTACCACGACTTGTTGTGCTGCGTATTAAATTTAAGTCCTGCACTTTTTTAATTGCATTTTCAAGTGGTATGGTTACTGTAACCATCATCTTATCAACCGGTTGCTGTCCGTTTTCTGCAATTATTTTGATCTTAGGAAAAGTAATATCCGGAAATAATCCTGATTGAATTTTTGAAAGTGAAAAGATCCCAACTAAAAATGTAATCAGAAGTAGTACAATAATCGGGCTTTTAAATTTTGTGTAAAAAGTATTCATAGTTTTTCTTCTGATGTTTTAACTTTTATAGATTACTTTAGACTTCCTTCTCGTAATAATTGTGCTTCTTTCTTATCAATGTGAGTTTCAATTTATAGGAACGAAGCAATAGCTATTTTACAACAACGATTGCAGTATCAGGTAAACCATAAGCGCCATCGACAATTACTTTTTCACTTAAGGATAAATTTGGCTTTACTATTTGAACCAAACTATCGTTTGCAATTCCTTTTATAATGGGAGTTTTAATTGCTGTTGTATCATTTATTAATTTCATAATCCAGAATTCCGTAAGTGTTTCATCAGATTGTATAGCGGATTTAGGGAGTACGGTTGCATTCTTTACCACATTCACAGGTATTTTCACTTCAATAGTCAGATTAGCCGGAATGTCTAATCCATCATTAAAGTTGATTAAAAATGTTTGAGTCTGAGAAACAGGATCAACACTTGGTAATGCTTTAGAAATAATTCCGTTTAAGTGTTTGCTGTTCGGGAAAATGAGAATGCAGCCAGAGTTCAATTTTATTTTAGAAATATGCTGATAAGGAACATTTAAAAGTGCCGCAAGTGAATTTGGATTTGAAATTACGGCAAGTTGTTCACCATCTGAAACAAAATCACCTACATTATAATTCAGTTCTGTTAATATTCCGCTTGTTTTAGATTTAATATTTACAACACCACTAAAAATTTCATCGCTAAGTTTTACACGCAAGCTATCGGTTGCATAAGCTTCTTTTGTGATAATTTGAAAAACAGCATCACCAGCATATACATAATCACCAATATTTTTATAAACCTTTTGAATAAACCCTTGAAATGTAGAACGGACAATTTCTTTTTTCATAAAAACTGTGTTCGCATTAAAACTCATATATTCCGTTAAGGTTGAAACTGAAGGAGTTGCAACTTTTACCGGAGTTCGAACAGAGTCGAGCGCAGTTGATTTTGAATCGCTTGAACAAGAGACAACAAATATTGAGATGATGAACAAGATAATTAACAATAGAAAGTTTTGAAATTGCTTTAAACTTTTCTTTTGCAATAACGGGTTGGCTATGTAATTGAGAGCGAAGTCATTTAATCTGAACTTTAATATTGATTTTTCCATCTTAATAATTCCAATAATTATAGTTATTGATTTCGAGTTGATAGTTTAACTCTGCTGTAATTTTATTCTTCTTAAGATCTAAAAAGTTTTTTAGTATCGTTAAATATTCAATCATCGAAAGTTGTCCCTGTCTTAATTCCTTCTCAGATATTTTTATCACTGTATTATAGCTTTCAATCTGTTTTGAAAGACTGTTCAAATTGTTTTTTAGATTATTTAATTTCTTCAGGGTACTGCTGCGCTGGTTATCAAGCAGAATTTTTAAATTTGATTTATAATTATTTATCGTTTCAATTGAAACTTTAGTTTGCTGTTGAGTGACTGAACGCTGATTACCATCATATATTGGGAAAGAAAAATTAATTCCGGCACTTAATCCAAATTTTCTTTGAATATTGTTTATCTCCACAGCATTCAATCCAGCATTAAAAAATAACGAAACTTTCGGCTGATATTTAGTCTCAAAAATCTGCTGTTGATTTTCAACGGCAAGACTATCCAACTCGAATTTTTTGAAAATTATAGGAATAAACTTTTTATCCTGAAGTTCCAGCGAAACATTTTCTAACAGCACAATGCTGCTGTCTTTAATACCACACAAAGAATTTAATTCATAAAGGTTGGAAGTGAATTGTGAGTAATAATCATTAGCTGCAATATTTTGATTTTCAATTTCAATAGAGAGCATTAGATACTCAGATTGTTTTGCCATTCCACTTTCAACAAGTTCACCAAGTATTTTTAATTGATCTTTCAGATGAGAAGTTAACTCACTAGTTATATTATAAAGTTGATATGACAAATAAGTTTGAATATACTGATCAGTAATTTGCTTTCGTAAATCCCTTTTTAATAATTCAATGTTATTTTTAGCTGTGTTTTCGGTTATTGTTCGTTGTTTTGCCAGGGCATCATTTAAAGCCCCGTTAAAAATATTTTTCTCAATATTAAACTGAGCCGAATACAATCCACCATTTGTTAATCCTACATCGTAACCAATTGCATTTGGGTCCGGATTTGAAGTTATAATTCCACCTCTGTTGTTAAAGTATGGAGCAAATAAGTAATTAGCTGACAAGTATATTTGGAAACCAGAGGTTTGTGCATAATCCAAATCTCGTTGAAAATTATTTATTCGGATTAAATTCTGTTGTTCGATTATTACTGGATTGTTTTGATATGCACTGTTAAGATAAAAATCCAGATTTCTTTGAGCAAAGCTTTGATTATCTGTAATTGTAAAAGATAAAACAAAAATAAAAATTATAGTTAATTGTAAAGCTTTATTCATTTTCAATACTGTTAAATTTTCAATAAAATATTGAAAAGCTGTCTCATATGAAACAGCTTTTCTTCTGAGTTATTTTAATGTTCTTCTACCTCAATTGAGTTGTTCAGATTCTTTTCAAATGCCTGTAGCAAAGTCATATTATTTTGTTCATCAATAACAATTTGACCATTGGTAATAACAGCACTGGAAAAGTTTACATTATTAAAGATAGTTTCAAAATTAAAGAGTATAGTAACTGATACGGTGCTGTTGGAATTAATTGTAATTCCACCATTAGCAATTACTGTTTCAAATGTTTGTGAAAATTTAGATCTGATCGTGAATGGAATTACTTCACCAGTTTGCTTTCTATAATTACCCACCACAATTATTGAATTATTATCAAAAGGAGAGTTGGTTGATGGAGTAAAGCTCAAATCAACTTTCTTAAAGACACCAGGATATACATCAATATTTCCTATCTGCACAGAACCAGATGCAATCTCAAAACTTAGAGGGCCATTTAATACTATATCTGGTGTTTCAGTTTCTCTCCCACCAGTTTCGTTTTCTCCATCATTGTTGTCACCTTGCTGTTCACCATCAAAACCGGAATTTTCTTGAAGTGTTACTTTAGATAAATTAATTTTAAATGAAGATAATTGCACTTCTCCATTTGATGTAACTGTATTAGCTGCAACATTTTTACTGCCGATTTTTAATATTATGTTGCTGTTTTTCTGTAATGGTTGCGTTGGAGATGATTGCTCATTTTTACAACCACTAATCAAAAGTGCAATCATAAAAATTGCACTGAACCAAAGAACAAGCTTTGAGATTTTCATTTTTGAACTCCTTTAATTATTTAATAAATAATTTATATTTTATTTCTCAACCGACTTATATCAGTGAGAATGGTAGCATTAGTTCATTTAGTCCATTATTATTTATTCAAAATTAAAATGGAATTCTGAAGAAAATTTGAAGTAAGAAATGCCTATTGCGGAATGTTGAAATCAATAATTACAGAATACAGATGATTGCTATAATTATTTGAGACTTTATATCCATACATATCACAAATCTTTTTTACAATTGTTAAACCAAGACCAACCGAATCGGATGAAGCAGATTCCTTATAAAATCTTTCAAAGTATTTTTCAGGATTTGCTAAAGCAATTTGTCCCGTGTTTGAAATTATCAACTCGTTATTTTTTAACTCAATTTCAATCTTGCCATTATTAACATTATGTTTAATTGCATTTGATATCAGATTACTTAATAAAATATTAATTAAAGAATGATTGGCTGTGATTGTACATTTTTGATCAAGAGATAAGTTTACATTTAAATTTTTTGTCGTTATAAAATCATTATAATCATTTAAGACATTTTTAATTTCTTCTGCAAGATTAAGCTTTTTACTATCGAATAATTCTTTATGTTCAAGTTTGTTTAAAAGTAGAATAGATTTATTGATTCGTTCTAACTTATTAAGATTTTTTAATGAAATATCTAATAAAGCTAAACTCTCTTTTGTCAAATCGCTCTGTAACAAAAGTTCAAGTTTAGATTTGATGACAGAAATGGGAGTTTGAATTTCGTGATTCATTTCTTCAGTGAATTCTTTCAAACCGCGATATTCCGTTATTGCCTTTTCCGAAAGGGATATAACTGCTTTATTTAGTTTTTCGAATTCTTCAATTTCAGATTTATTTAGAATTAATGGTAAATTCCATTTTAGTGAAAATGTTTCTATCTTATTGAGTGTATTATAAAAATCACTAAAAATCTTTTGGGAAACATTCTTGTTGATAAAAAATAGTATTAATATAAATAATATGAAGGCTAATAGCTCAATCGTTAAAACGGTGGTAGATATATCTTCTTTTTCAATAAGTGAAGTTCGAATAATTATTTTATAATTCTTTCCGTTGATGTTCGTAAAAGAAATTAATTCTCTGAATGGTTCTGATTCCTTTTCTTCTCCACTAATAATCTGAGTGTTATTAAATATTATTTTATCCGAAGAAACATCTAAAGTATCAATTTCAACAAAAGGATAAAAACTAACTTGTTTTCCTTTTTTTAATTCATCAACCACATTGTAATAAATTTTTGATAACTGTTCATCTATTTCTTTTTCCAGGGAAATTTCCAAGAGCAAATAAATCCCAATAAAAATGACAATAAATATCGAAGATGAGCTTATTAAAAAGTAGCGACTTACTTTATTTATTAGTTTCATTGTATTGTAAACTTGTAACCAATTCCATAAACAGCTTTTATATAATCCTTTGCCCCTTTCTCAACAAGTTTTTTGCGAAGATTTTTTATATGTGTGTAAATAAAATCAAAATTATCAAAAGTATTTGCATCATCACCCCAAATGTGTTCAACAATTGATTCTTTTGTTAAAACTTTTTCTTTGTTGCTGATAAAGAACAGAAGTATATCATATTCTCTTCTCGTCAGATCAACAATTTTGTTGTTAACTTTTATTTCGTGCTTTTCAATATCAATGATTATTTCATTAATAATAATTTCACTGGTTCCATCAAAAAATCTTCTTCTTAAAACAGATTTTATTCTTGCATTAAGTTCGGCAAGATTAAATGGTTTTGTAAGGTAATCATCGGCTCCGAGATCAAGTCCGGTTAGTTTATCGTCAATCGTATTTTTAGCAGTGATAATAATTATGCCGCATTTAGGTTGAAGTTTTTTTAACTTCTTAACAATTTCTAATCCAGAGCCGTCTGGCAGTATTAAATCAACTGTCGCACAGTCGTATTCATAAAGATTAATTTTTTCTTCAGCAGTTAAAT
>CAZVBT010000225.1:0-2127 GCA_964625385.1 uncultured Melioribacter sp.
AGCATGTGTTTTTAGACCAACAAGACCATAAACAACATGAACACCAGCTTTTTCAAGTTCTTTTGCCCAAAAAATATTATTTTCTTCGTCAAATCGAGCTTTTAATTCTACAAGAACAGCAACTTGTTTTTTCCTTTCAGCGGCTTCAATTAAATATTTTACAATAGGTGAATTTTGGCCAACTCGATATAAAGTTTGTTTTATTGCAAGTACCTCAGGATCACGTGCGGCTTGTTTAACAAAATCAACAACTGGATTAAATGAATCGTAAGGATGATAAAGTATAATATCTTTTTTCTGAATTAATGAAAATAAATTTTCTTCTTCGAAAATTTCATCTACGAAAGGATGAAATGGTTTTTCTTTAAGATTAGGAAATGGTAAATTATACAGTAACATTATGTCACTAAGACCAAGATTTCCTTCAATAATATGAACATCGCTTTTCGTTATTTCTAAATTTTCTATTAAAATATCTAACATATATTCAGGCATTTGTTTTTCAACTTCTAAACGAACTACACTACCAAATTTTCTCTGTTTAATATTTTCTTCAATAACTTGAAGCAGATCATCAGCTTCATCTTCCTGAATTTCTAAATCTGTATCTCTTGTAATTCTGAATTTATAAGCTTCTAAAACTTCAATGCCCGGGAAAAGATGATGAAGGTTTGCTTTTATTAAATCACCAATCCAAATAAATTTAACTGAATTACTACCATTTTTATTTTTTGTATTAATAATTTTATCAATTTGGAGTAAACGGGGAAGATTAGAAGGAACTTTTATTCTTGCAAAATTCTTTTCACCATTTGGTTTTTTAATTCTTACTGCTAAGCTTATACTTAAATTAGAAATATATGGGAAAGGTCTTCCAGGATCGAATGCAAGTGGTGTTAAAACTGGATAAATTTCTTTTAAGAAATATTCATTAAGTAATTCTTTTTCATCTTTTGACAATTTATTGAAATCATATATGTGAATTTTATTTTCTTTAAGCTCAGGGATTATAATATTTTGCCAATATTCATAAATTTCTTTTAACATTGGTTGAACACAATTATCTATTTGTTTTAACTGTTCAATAGGTGTTAATCCATCAATAGAAGTATCGATTACTTTTGCGCGAATTTGTTCTTTAATACCAGCAACTCGAATCATATAAAATTCATCGAGGTTAGAAAAAAATATAGAGATGAATTTAATTCTATCGAGTAATGGTAAATTTGGATTAGTTGCTTCTTGTAAAACTTTTCTGTTAAATTCTAACCAACTTAAATCTCTATTAAAAAAATTTTCTGATTTCAAATATTTAGTTAAAATTTCTTTAGATAATTTCATTTAAAATCCATACGATTTATTTAGTGAATTTTTTAGCACTAGAATAATTTTTTAAATCATAATTAATTTTAGTATCGGGCATTGGTAATCTTTTAATTTTTACATTTGCAATTGCAAAAAATTTTTCAGCCATTGTATCGTGATAATCTGAAAAAATTACTATTTCTTTTATACCTGCAGCTATTAAAGCTTTAGCACAATTAGTACAAGGCATATTGGTAATATATGCTGTTGCATCTTTTGTGCTAACTCCATGAATAGAACATTGAAGTAATGCATTCATTTCAGCATGGATTGTTCTTACACAATGATTATCAACAATCCAACAACCTTCATCTTCACAATGTCCATCACCGGGAATTGAGCCATTATATCCAGTTGAAAGAATTCTTTTATCACGGACCAGAACACAACCACAATGCATTCTTGGACAAGTAGCTCTTTCAGAAACTAACATTGCTACTTTGAGGAAATATTCATCCCAAGAGGGTCTTTTACTTTTTTTCTTTTGCATAGAGAAATATTTTTTTTACAAAATTATAGAATAATTTATTATAAAGATAAAAAAAACTGCTAAGGATGAGGGCGGTCCTTAGCAGCTCGATCAGTAATTTAAGGAGGGGTTACTGATATCCAATGTGAATAGATTAACTTTTCACAAAACAAAAATAATAATAAAAATTGAAAAATCAAGTACTTTCATTTTGGTATAATAATTTTAAAAACGGTTCCTTCATTAATAATTGAAGATTTTACAAAAATTTTACCTTTATGATAATCTTCTAT